>JBDUEM010000210.1:0-13661 GCA_040002435.1 Bryobacteraceae bacterium | reverse complement strand
TCCCCACCTCTTACTGGTACCGTTTCCAGCGCGCCGTCGAAAACACCCCCACCATCTTCCTCATCCTCGCCCGCCAATCGGTCGCCCGCTCCTCTGCCGCCCGCCAACTGAGCCTCCAGCAGCAGCGCCTCCGGTGGCGCGGGAGCCCCCCGTTTCAAACCATCGAACGCCTGGAACTGGAGGCCATCTCGCGCAAGCCCGTCCATCTTTCCCCCCTCCGGATGGAGGCCCTGATGGAGGTGTAGAAATGTTCGCCTGCCTCTTTGGACGCTCCGCGCAACTCGGCGAACTGGCCGCGCAATTTTCACCGCTGGTGGAAACGGTGGACGCCGACACCGTCGTCTTTTCCATCGCCGGCCTCGGCCGCCTGTTTGGCGACACCAACCAGATCGTCTCGGAAATTTCCCGCCGTGGCCACGAGATGAAAATCGTCGCGAACCTGGCCGTCGCCGTCAATCCTCGCCGCCCGGCTCTGCTCGTCACGCTCGCACATTCTGGACGCCGCTACCACCGCTTTTACGTCATATATTCATAAAGCCCACCACTTCACGAAATAAAGTTGACAAATCCCCCCCCCCCTCCGTGCAATTATAGTGCTCCACCGCAACATCAAGAGAATAAAAAGGCCGTCAGGAGGATCGAGTTTTGTCGAAACTGTCACGCGCACTACCGGTGTTTCTTTTTTGCCTCACAGCAATGCAAGCGCAGGTACAACGTGAGGGCGTATTATTAGCCCCGGATTCCCCCGAGCTCTACGAGTCGTTTTTCTACCTCCATAACGACATGTCGAATTTCGTGGAACAAAAAACCCTTGCTGAACCTTCGGCCTTGAACCGATTGGAAGATGGCACAGCGACCGTTCTACGCGTAGCGAAGGCAGACCTGCCAAGCCTCCGGGCAGTCTCGCGGCAGGTAATCGCCGACCTCAAGAAAATCGACGACGACCGCCGCGATCATCTGAATAAAAGAGCAAGAATCGAAATCGGCGGCGACCCCACAGTTTTACGGGATTTTGCGCTCCGCCGGCAACAAATTGTCGCCGCGGGAATGGACCAGTTGAGTAAAACCCTTTCGCCAGCCTCCTGGACCGGCCTGCGATCCTTCATCAACGACCGCCACCGCCAAGGCATCAGAGTTCTGGACACGGGGAGCAAATAGGCTCGCATGACTCCCTGTATCCGGCTATTTCTGCGAATTGCGAGTCTCCTGGTCGCCGCTGCCTCACCCGCATTATTCGCCCAATATCAGTATTTCGATGATGTTCCGTCTTCCACAAAGTACTTCGGAGTCGCCAACCGCCTCTGGGAGCGTCAGATCACCAAGGGATGCGTCGCCGAGCCCCATATGTTCTGCGGGGAGTACGGTGTCACCCGCGCGGACGTCGCCGTCCTAATCATCCGGTCGTTGTATTCGTCGCTGATTGGCAACCCCGAAGGCTTTGTAACCCACGCCAGCCCTCAATATTTTGACGATGTTCCGTCCAGTGATCCAAGATTCCGTTACATCCAGGAAATGAAATTCCTGGGCATCACGGCTGGCTGCACTGCCACAACCTATTGCTCCGACTACTTCGTTACCAATAGCCAGGTGGCGGTATTCGCGGTTCGTGCAAGGCAAATACGCGAGACTACCAGCGTCTCCGGCACAACCATTTACACATACGGCACCGTCAACAACGCGATAACCTGCCCGCAGTCCTTTTCGTGCGTTCCCTATTACACCGACGTTCCCGAATCCAATAGCTTTTACCCGTGGATTCAGAAGGCGAGGGAACTGAGCGGAGCGACGATTCACGCCCCGACCTGCTCCAACCCCGCCGCGTTTTGTCCAGAAGATCCCGTCATTCGCGGGCAGATCGCGTTCTTTCTGGTGTACGGCGTCCTGGCTTCGACAGGATTGGCCCCGCAGCAGCCGTCAGAGGCGCCCGGCTCTCCCTATCTCTCTTTGCCGGCCGCCACCGGCGCGAACTGCAGCGGGAGCGTGATCACTACCAACGACATTTACCTGCTGAGTTCCCAGGACTATTACGCATCCTCGTCTACCAGAGGCACTTTCGCCGATCCGAGTCTATGGACCATGACCGTCACGGCCAGCGTCAAATGGAACGGCTCCACCGTTTATGGGCCGCCTGCACAGCCGGTGAAGACCGATGCCAACTCGAATCTGCGCCTCCCAACGACGCTAAACGCCCCGTTGACTGCCGGCAACTACCTGCAAACATCGACACACACTGCGGTGAGCGGTCCCTGCAATCAACCTTTGTCGCCCACGACGAAGTACAGTTATCCATACAACGGAACAGCTCCGTACTTCCCGACGGTGATATCGACCGCCAATCCCGGCTCTCTGCCACCCGGCGGCACCGCTACGGTAGCCATTTCAGGGCACGGCCTGACACCAGGGTCCTCGCTTATATTTTCGAGACATGGCATAAGCGCGAGTACAACATCGGTTACAGACACGCTCCTAACGGCTAATATTTCTGTAGCGTCGAACACTACCCTCGGTCCAGTCAATATATCCGTGCTGGCAGCAAATCTCGGCAATGGTGACCCCAGAGCGAACTTCACGAGTAACTCGATCCCCTTTACTATCGGCGATCCTCTTCAAACCCTGAGAGACTGCATCAATGGGGCGAGTGGTTCCTCTGCTAGCCCAGCCACATGTGCGCTGCCGGCGGGAAGCTACACGGTTTCCGCTCCGGTCGTCATCTCAAAGTCCTACGTGACAATCCAAGGCGCAAGTAGTCAGAGATTGGACACAAAACTCGTCCGCGACCCCGCGTTCACCGACGCAATTCTCAGAGTTGACGCTGGGAGCCCACTAACCGGTGTTACGATTCAAAATCTCACCATCTGCGGAAGCACTACCCTCAACCCAGGAGCTAGTCCAGTTGGATGTCCGCGCACGTTGACTACTTGTGGAACAATGGTTGCGAGACAAACCCAGGGAAATCCACTCCCCACGGATTTTCAGTGTGTGGACTTAGACATCAAAAACGCCGATACGGGGCAGAACTCGTCTAATCCCTTCGGCAATACTGGGCCTTACAGTGTGACAATCGCGAATGTCGATTTGGAGGACGCCACTGGACACGCAATATCGTTGTATGGCTCCGGCGCGACTGGTAAGCATGTCAACGACATTTACATCCACGGCAACAGCGCCATCAACGGCTCAGGAGTCACCGGTATCCTTTATGGCGCAAACTCTGCGGATTACGACGACAGGTATTGTGATAGTCACGTTAATTTCGACTCCGATCCCAACTTGTTTGCTCCACGAAACATTCGCATCGAAGATAATTCTTTCACTGGTAACAACACGGGCGCCATGGGAGGCGGAGCCACTCGATGGGTTGGGCTTAGGAGGAACATTTTTACAAATAACTATATCAATCCGCAAGTGGGTAACGTGGTGGGTGGAACCATCGAATTTGAACGTTGCGCCGATCAGATCGAGATTTCTGCCAACACTTTTACTGCTCCGCAGAGTCCGCCAACAGACACGGACGGTTTGGAACTGTATGGGCGAAACATTACCATTAATGGGAACACCATCACCGGATACCCAGTGGAAGGTATTGGTGCTCACAGTGTGTACAGGACGAAGATCATCAACGGGAACACAATCCAGAATAACGATCAGCGAGGGCAGAAAGGCGGGATCAAGGTCCTCACTTCATTTCCAACCGGCGGCTGCGACGGTATGCGTAGAGACACCAGCGACGTCACCATTACAGGTAATGCCTCAACGGGGAACGCCTATGGTGTTCATTTCGAAGATCAAGGCCAGCCAAGCCGGAATACACTGTGGAACGTCCTAATTGGTAGCGATAACAATCTCTCTGGGAACGGAAAGGCGGCAGTTGGCGCTGACGGTCCACAAATAGTTGTGAATGGGTTTTATAGTGCGTTTGGCCGGTCAGACTCCGTTTCAGCTTCCCTTCCTCCGCGGGCACTTGGAGTTGATAACGATTCAAATTCTCGCTGTTATACGCCTGGCGGACAGCGCCAACTGGGTAGCCAAATCGAAACGTTCACATTTCCAGCCAGTGACAATGCGGGTTCGAGCAACATTCAATTCATTCACGGGATCTTCAGCATCCAAGGCGATGATAGTAGTGGCGCTGCGGGTCCCGATTCGGGATCCCAGGGCTGCCATTTCTACTATGATCGTGCTTCTAACACGCTCCTCCTTGATGGTCCGAACGGCGGTTACACTTGGCAGGGCGGACAATCGTCCGTCGGCTCAGGAGGCAGCGACCTTAACAATGGTTACTGCACCATTCACGCAGGAACGTCCCAGGTGGTTACGGAACCCTACATTCTAAATTTGAAGCTCAAGATCGAGTTTCCGACCTCTTCATCGTCGGCGGCGAGAAAGCATATTTACTCAAACACGGGAAACAATCAAGGACTTATTAATGAGGGGCCTAACTCTGGTACCAGATGGCGGTACTGGGGTTGGTGGAAGGCTCAGTAGAAGAGGAAGACCAGATGAAATTGATCATAGGCATTGTAGCGGTGTTAATTAGTGTTTCAGTGTGCCTTTCGCAGCAGATTCCAATCGAAGCGACGCGTTTCGTGACCGGAGTGCTAACCGGAGACGATGGAACGCCTATCGTGGGGGCAATTGTCAGCCTGCACCGAGCACAGTCCAACCCCTCGGGAAGACCGCGGAAGACGGAATGGTTCGCCATAAGCGGACAGAGAGGGGCGTTCCGCTTCGACGATGTTTATGAAGGACAGTATAGCTTGTGCGCGCAAGCACCAGGCGGTCCATGGCTCGACCCATGCGAATGGGATTTGAAACCCACCATGGCTCTCCTCTCTGACGCGCAACGTTCGGTTGCGGTTACGATGATCATGAAGATGGGGGCTGTAGTGCCCATTCGTATTGACGACGCTGGCAGGCTGCTATCAGCCCATGAGGGGAAAACTCCAGGAGCACATCTTCTATTGGCGGTCAGCAACGATGCATTGATATTTCACCCCGCATTACTAATATCGCGGGATGCGACTGGAAGCAATCACCAGATCGTTGTCCCATTCGACACGCCTGTAAAATTAGTAGCCTTCAGTTCCTTTTTTCGCCTTACGGATGGTGCTGGCCTGGAGTTGGCTAAAGCGGAAGCAACTAAAATAGCAATCACGGTGCCGTCAACGAAGAAGCCGGATACTATAAGGCTCGTTGTAACCGGTACCAATAGGTAAGGAGATCAAGATCATGCGCGGTTTAGTGTTTCTATTTGGGATGGTCTTGACCACACATCTCGCGCCCTGTCAAGATTTTATTGGGTCGGTCCCCAGCTCGATTCGCTTCTCTGCCGTTTTAGATGATGCGGTTTCTTCCCTTGCCACAACCGACGTCACAGGCACTTCTCCAGGGGTGAAGTTTAAGTTTGACCATGTGGAATTACTGGATAATAGCACCGCCAATTTCGTCGTACTTTCCCCGTCCTCCGGCATAATACCTACTCTTGTTCATGTCGGACTAAATGAGAGTGTGGTGCGCAAGATGACGCCCGGCATTCACAGCTTGGTCATTGACTTCTCGACAGTGGATCACTCCCCAGCTTCCCACGCCCGCCTGGGGGTAACGCTAAATCTATCTGCACCCTCGACGCCCAACATCCAAACCGCAGTCAATACCGCCTCGTATCTGTCAAGCCTTTCTCCCGGTGCAATGGTGTCAATTTTCGGAACGCACCTCGGCCGGCAGCCGGGTGCCTCGGCACCGTACAGCGAGTTCGGCTTATATCCAACAGATCTGAGTGATACGGCAGTTACGTTTAATGGGATTGCCGCTCCGCTGCTGTATGTAGGCCCGAGCCAGATCAACGCATTGGTCCCCTATGGGCTCGCTGGCCAGAAAACAGCGAATGTCGTCGTCACCCGGTTTCCCGGATTGACCAGCCAGTCTTCCAACGCCTTCACAATCCCCATCGCCGACACTTCCCCAGCCATTTTCACGTCCACTTCGAATGGCCGCGGACAGGGAACGTTCTTGCTCTATCCAGATTCCAGTTACAATAGCCCTGACAATCCAGCGCCGCCCGGATCGGCCGTCACGTTATTCGCGACCGGCGCTGGGGTATGGAGTCCATCGGTTCCAGACGGCGCGATCAATCTCGAAAACTACGCCCTGCCACCCAATTTGCCTTGGTTTAACACCAGGCCAGTCTCACTTACGATTGGCGGCAAAGCCGCGCGTCTCATCTATACGGGCGGAGTGCTCTATCAGGTTTGGGGGCTTCTGCAGATCAACGCCATCATACCCGAAGGCATCGCATCAGGCCCCCAGCCCGTCATTCTGACCATCGGACAGAACAGCAACGCAGACCAGAAGATCACCATCGCAATCAAATAGCTCCTTGACACCCTCGCCTCCACACGCCACAATCAGACAGGCGAACAAATGGCGAAAGTATCTTCCCTGGCATCTACCTCTTTACTCCTTCAAACCCCTCATCCTCGACCTCTGCGATACTCCGCCCACCGCCCTGTAACGTATCCCTCCGGATGGAGGCCCTGATGGAGGTGTAGAGATGTTCGCCTGCCTCTTTGGACGCTCCGCGCAGCTCGCTGAACTGGCCGCGCAATTCTCGCCGCTGGTGGAAACGGTGGACGCCGACACCGTCGTCTTCTCCATCGCCGGCCTCGGCCGCCTGTTTGGCGATACCAACCAGATCGTCTCGGAGATCTCCCGCCGCGGCGAAGAGATGAAGATCGTCGCCAACCTGGCCGTCGCCATCAATCCCGCGGCCGCCATCCTCGCCGCCCGCCACCTGCGCGGCGTCACCACCATCGCGCGCAGCCAGGAATCCAAAATCCTCGGCGCTCTCCCCGTCGAAGCCCTCCCTGCCGACCCGGCTCTTCTCGTCACGCTCGAACGCTGGGGCATCGCCACCCTGGGCGACCTCGCCGCTCTCCCGGAAATCGGAATCGTGGAGCGCCTGGGCGAAGCCGGAGCCCGCCTGCGCCGCCTGGCTCTGGGCCAGGAGACGCGCATTCTGGACGCCGCCACCGCCCCCAGAACCTACACCGCCCGCCAGGAACTGGACCATCCCGAGGCGCTGCTCGAACCGCTGCTGTTCGTCATCTCTGCCCAATTGCACGAACAAACCCAACAGCTCCAGCAGCAGGGCCGAGCGGCCGGACGGGTTATCGTCACGCTGGAACTCGACGGTGGCGGCGAATTCACCAGCACCATCGACCTGCCCATCGCCATGCGCGATCCCAAGGCGCTGCTCAAGCAGGTGCAGTTGTCGCTCGAAGCGCATCCTCCGCAGGCGGCCACCATCGCGGTCCGGCTCACCATCGACCCGGCAGCTCCGCGCATCGTGCAGGGAGGTTTGTTCCTGCCCGCCGCGCCCGAGCCGGAAAAGCTGCAAACCCTGCTCGCGCGCCTGCGGGCCTTGGCCGGAGAAGATCGTGTGGGCTCTCCGGAAATCCTCGACACCCACCGTCCGGACGCCTACCGCCTCCGCGCCTGTGCCTTTGAGCCATCCCCCGCCGGGCCGGAAACCATCGCCGAAGCCCCGCTCCACCTGGCTCTGCGCTACTTCCGTCCACCGCTCGCCGCCCGCGTCACACTGCACTCGGGAATGCCGCAGCACATTCTCTCCGACCGGATTTCCGGCGTAGTCATCCAGGCAGCCGGGCCTTGGAGAACGTCCGGCGAATGGTGGGCCGAGACGGCATGGGATCGCGATGAGTGGGATATCGTCTTGCAGGACCGCGCGATCTATCGCCTCTATTTAGCTGCTAACCGCTGGTTTCTCGATGGGAGTTACGACTGATGTACGCCGAACTTCACAGCCGCTCCGCCTTCAGCTTCCTCGAAGGCGCGTCTTCTCCGGAAGAGCTCATCGCGGAATGCGCCCGCCTGGAAATCCCCGCCATGGCCCTTGTGGATACGGACAACGTCTGCGGCGCGCCGCGCTTCTACATGGCCGCGAAGAAGGCCGGAGTGCGCCCGCACATCGGCGCGGAAATCACCGCGGCCGCCGGAGGCCGCTACACCCTGCTGGTGGAAAACCGCACCGGCTACCAGAACCTCTGCCGCCTCATCACCTCCATGAAGCTGCGCTCGGAGAAAGGCAAAGCAGCCGCGGAGGAAACGGAATTCCGCCAAAACGCGCAGGGCCTTATCTGTATTGCAGACGGCTCGCAGCCCATCGAAACGCTGCTCGACATCTTCGGCCAGGGCAATGTCTACGCCGAGCTCCAGCGCCATCTCGACCGCAGCGGCGAGGCGCGGAACCACGCCATGCTCCACCTCGCCTCTAAATGGAAACTCCCCCAAATCGCCACCAATGGCGTTCACTATGCCAACCCCGCCAAGCGCGAGCTGATGGACGTCCTCACTTGCGTCCGCCACAAGACCACCATCACCGAAGCCGGCCGTCTGCTCGAACGCAACGCTGAGCGCTACCTGAAAACGGAACGGCAGATGAGCCGCCTGTTTAAGGACGCCCCGCAAGCCCTGGCCGGCGTCGCCGAGTTATCCCAGCGGCTGCAATTCACCCTGGCCGATCTGGGCTACGAATTCCCGCGCTACCCCGTTCCGGAGGGCCAGACCATGGACACCTTCCTTCGCGCCCGCACGCTGGAAGGCGTGCGGCGCCGCTACGGCCCCAAGCACCCGAAGGCTTACAAGCAGGTCGAGCGCGAGCTGAAGCTGATTGAACACCTGCACCTGTCCGGTTATTTTTTAATCGTCTGGGACATTGTGGAGTTCTGCCGCAAGCAGGGCGTTCTGGTGCAAGGCCGCGGATCGGCCGCCAACAGCGCCGTCTGCTATTCGCTAGGAATCACCGCGGTGGATCCGGTCGGCATGGAACTGCTCTTCGAACGCTTCCTCTCCGAGGAGCGTGGCGAATGGCCAGACATCGACCTCGACCTGCCCAGCGGCGACGACCGCGAGCGCGCCATTCAATATGTGTACGAGCGCTACGGCAAGCTCGGTGCCGCTATGACGGCCAATGTGATCACCTATCGCACACGCTCCGCCCTGCGCGATACCGGCAAGGCGCTGGGCTTCTCCGAAGAAGCGCTGGGACACATGTCCAAATTAGTCGGCCGTGGCGCTTATGAGAAGGAGACACAGAATATCAGGACGGGTCAGGACACTTCAGACCCTCGCATCGCCCGTCTTTTCGACCTCGCGGGTCAGATCGAAGGACTGCCGCGCCATCTCGGCCAGCATTCCGGAGGCATGGTGATCTGCCAGGGCCAGCTCGACGCCATTGTGCCTCTGGAACCCGCCACCATGCCCGGCCGTGTGATCGTGCAATGGGACAAAGACGATTGCGCGGATATGGGCATCATCAAAGTGGATCTTCTGGGTCTGGGGATGATGGCCGTGCTGAAGGACACCGTAAACCTGATCCGCGATCACTACAACGAAGAGGTAGATCTCGCCCATCTCCCGCCGGATGACCCCGCCGTCTACCAAGCCCTCCAAACCGCCGACACCATCGGCCTGTTCCAGGTGGAGAGCCGCGCGCAAATGTCCTGCCTGCCGCGCCTCAAGCCCGCGAAATTCTACGACATCGTAGTGCAGGTGGCCATCATCCGCCCCGGTCCCATTGTGGGAAAAATGATGCACCCCTACCTGCGCCGCCGCGAGGGCTTGGAAGAAGCAACTTGCCTGCACCCGCTGCTGGAACCGGTATTGCGCCGTACCCTGGGCGTTCCGCTGTTTCAGGAACAACTGCTGCGCATGGCGATGATTGTGGCCGATTTCACCGGCGGCGAGGCCGAGGAACTCCGCCGCGCCATGGGCTTCAAACGTTCTGAAGAGCGCATGGGCAGCATCGAAACCCGCCTTCGCTCGGGCATGACGAAGAAGGGAATTGACACCGCCGCCCAGGACATCATTGTGAAAGCGATCACCTCGTTCGCACTCTACGGATTCCCCGAATCCCATGCCGCCAGCTTCGCGCTGATCGCCTATGCCAGTGCTTATCTCAAGTGCCGCTACCTTGCCGCCTTCACCGCCGCCATCTTGAACAATCAACCCATGGGCTTCTACAGCCCGTTAACACTGGTGAAGGATGCGCAGCGCCACGGTCTGCACTTTCTGCCAGTGGATGTCTGCCGTTCAGACTGGCCCTGCACCATCGAGATGCCGTTCGTACGCCTTGGCTTCAACTACGTAAAAGGATTCCGCGAGCAAACCGCAAAATCCCTCATCGCAGCCCGCGAAAAGTCGCCATTTGACAGCATCGACGATCTGCAGCGCCGTGTCCCGGAGCTTTCCCGAAGCGACCTCACTGCCCTGGCCGACTTGGGAGCGCTCAACGAAATTGCAGGAAAGAAGCGCCACCGCCGCGACGCTCTCTGGCAATCGGAACTGGCCCTGCGGCCCGTTGGTGAACTGCTGGCCGATGCGACTCAACCCGAGGCAGCCTCGCCACTCGCGCCCATGCACTACTTCGAGCGCATCCAGGCTGACTTCGCCAATTCAGGCATCTCCATCGGTGCACATCCCATGCGATTCCACCGCGCACAGCTCGACAGGCAGAACGTAGTCACCGCCCGCCAGTTACTCCAAATCCCCAACGGCCGCCGCATCCGCGTGGCCGGAGGCGTCATCTGCCGCCAGCAACCCGGCACCGCAAAGGGCTTCGTGTTTCTCAGCCTGGAAGATGAAACCGGCGTCTCCAACATCATCGTGCAGCCGGACGTCTTCGCTAAATTACGCGCCACCATCCTCACTAATTCCTACCTGCTGATCGAGGGCATCCTGCAAAACCAGCGCGGCGTACGGTCGGTCAGGGCCGAGGATGCACAACCCTGCCGCATGCCCGAAACGACGCCTGCCGTATCCTCACACGATTTCCATTGAGTGCGCACCAGTCTGGTGCATAATGGTGCCATGAGGGCAGAAACAAAGGTTGTACGCCAGAGCGTAAGCTTGCCAGTCAAAGTCGCTGCTCAAGTGCGGGCAATGGCGAAAACAAGACGCCTGAGTTCGACACGCATGCTGGTCGAACTGATCGAGAATGGCATCGAAACCGAAAAGCGAAAGCAACAAGAGTTCTTCGAACTTGCCGAACGGTTCCGGAACGAGAAAGACCCGGAGACTGCCAAGCGCCTTGGTGATCAATTGGGACAGATGGTGTTCGGTGGCTAAATGCCGAAGATCGAGCGCTGGGAGCATTTTCCCGCTGCCGTCCGACAGCATTTAATCGAACGAATGCGGGAACGCGCAATCAGCGTCGCTGATCTGAATCAACTCCGTCTTTGGGTTGAATCGAGGCCGGAAGTCCCAACCGGTGACTGGTTCAAAGACTTTGGATCATTCAAGATCTGCGGCCGAGGCAGTCTTCCCAAGACCTTTCTACTGCGAGGACAAGTGGGCAAGGGTGAAACCCTGCTGTAGGCAGCGATTTGTCCCTAGCGCCGTGGTGCATGCTCAGTCTGCCCGACGCGGATGTGGAAGCTCTCAAAGCCGAGGCCGCGGTCCAAGGATGGACCGCCGAACAATATGCACTGTGGGTTCCTCGAACGGGATTTAGCTCCAGACTGGCTCCGCGAGTCCTGGTCTCATGCGCAGCAACCCGGACCAGACCGTTTGTCTATAGATGAGATCGAAGCCAAGATCGCAGCTCAGACGCGAGATGCGCGCGTTTCTCGCGAGCTTGCCATAGAAAGCCGTTAGCGTGATTCGTCCTGCCGCACGGAGATACTCTGCAGCTGGATTTGGAACGAACGATACCAATCCTGCCGGCAGATGACATCGCGGTCGCGAAGGCCTTCTACGTGACCTCCTCCACCCATCCGCTAACACCACCTTTGTCATGGTCCGGTCATCCCGGAAAGCCCCGGCTTTAACGACGCCTCACAAGCCTTCCACCGAATGATCGCGGAGGACGCGAGAAGCCAGAGTGGCTTCCTGCTGACGTATTGCTCTCACCAAATGCCGAGTAGTCACCCCTGTTTCACCCAAGGCCCTGGCTTCCTTGATTGCGGAATGAAAAGCACGCTTGCATTCCTGGCTCAGCGGAATTTCCCTGTTGTCTGGTCTACGCCGCGGCTGCACTTCCATAGCCTCGATTCGCCGCACGGCATGCCGCGCAAAGAAAATCGCTGTGCGAGCGCCGGAGGTAAACCGGGCAAAGCCGTGCCAGGGAAGCCGGTTCTCCAGATGGCGTATCGGAGCGGTCCGGGCCAGATCCAACATCGTGCGAATCCAGAAAAGCATCAGTTGGCTTGCACCGGAGACTCCCCGTAGCTGGTCACGGAAATGCTGCATCATGGGTTCTTCATATTCGCGGCGATAACTTCCCGGATACGCCTGCAACAGCACCCGGTACAGACGCTCAGACCTGGTCATCCTCTCTCCTCGAATGCGCTAGAGTGGCGAGTGGATATTTTCGACGGGCTACGCGCACCAAAGTTTGCAGCCGGCTCGCCTCCCCCATAGCGGCGCGTTGCCCCTGCTTGGTGATGCGATAGTATCTCCGGCGTTCTTCCGTAAGAGCAGGATCGGGGCGCTCGCCGCATTCCTCTATGAGTTGCGACTCCAGCATCCGCTTCAGCGTGCCATAAAGCGTTACTGGTCCCATCACGAACTGCTCGTTGGTATGTTCCGCCACTTCCCGCATGATGCTGTAGCCGTGTCGCTCGCCATCGGCAAGCGCCAGCAAGATATGAAACACAGCCGGGGTCAAACATTCCATCGGTACATCCGTTACGGATATAATAATGCCAAATGCGCCGGCTGCGTATGATTTTCACCAAGCCCATCATCGCCGTGCTCGCTCTCGCAACCGCGCTGGCCCAGCCGCGGGACCCTGGCGTCATTGCCTTCACCCATGCCCCCGATGGCGGTCCTCCGTGGCCTGTTAACGATGTCTTCACAATGGCGGACGACGGCTCAAAGGTCCGCGCACTCACCAGGGATGGTCATAGCCACAGTCCAACCTGGTCCCCAGACGGCAGGCGCATCTTGTTTATCAGCGACTCAAACCACCGTCCAGTCGAATTGCATGTGATGAACGCCGACGGCGGCAACCGCCATCTGCTACGACGTCTCGAACCAGTCATCTATGCCGCAGCCTGGTCACCGGACGGAGCCACCATCGCCGTAACCTGTTTGCTGGAAGCAGGCGATCCCATGCGCGCCGGTCTCTTCCTCATGCCCTCAAATGGCACGGGAACACCGCAGCGGTTGGTCCGGAACGCCTTCACACCGGCCTGGTCTCCTGATGGAAAGAGAATCGCCTACTCCCTGGAATCTCCCCGCGGCGAGTGGGCGATCCATGTCTCTGACGTGGACGGAACACACGATCTCGAGCTAACCGATCGAAGCCGCATCGCAGGATCTCCGGCATGGTCCCCTGACGGCACACAGATCGCCTTTGACGAACTGGGCGGGACGCAGATATCGGTCATGGCGGCGGATGGCTCCCGCAAACGTCGAATCACTGCGGATCCCAATTGGTCTTGCGGACATCCTTCCTGGTCCCCGGACGGAAAGCAAATTGTCTATTCCTGCCGCTCCGCGTCAAGTCCTTGCGGAACGGTCTCGTCAGTGGGAACGGTCCTGCCGGAGTGCGCCCGTCGAATTTTTGCCATTTCGTCTACCAACCCGAAAGCCGTCCCGGTTCAGCTGGGCGAACGCGACGGCGCGGCGCCCGCATTCGC
>JBDUEM010000209.1:0-13722 GCA_040002435.1 Bryobacteraceae bacterium | reverse complement strand
GCAGCCGTGTAGGTGTAGTCGAAGAACTGCCATACTCCGGAGATGCTGGTGGATAAGCGCACATAAATCGTGCTTCCGTTCACCGGGATCCCGCTGACCGTCTTCGACGTCGCCGCACCCACGCTCCCAGTGGTGATATTGGTGCCGCCTACTGTGGTCCCAACGTCGAGCGCATACGCCGTGGCCCCGGTGTTATTCCACGTGAACGTTACGCTAGCCCCGGAAAGGACCGACCCAGGAGCGGGCGTTGACATCACGGCCTTCTGAATGACGACCTGGGCGATACTGGCGGCAAAGCCATTGCCCTCCGAGTAGCCAGTCGCTTGGATCGGACCAAGCACCGGAAAATCCGTGGAAGTTGTCTGACCGGCAATCCAGACCTTCCCGGAGCTATTGAGGGCTATCGCAGTTCCCCCGTCTCCCGAGTTTCCGCCAAAGAAAGTGCTGAAAAGCAGGGATGCTCCCGCGGAATCGACTGCCACCACAAACGCATCGATACTCCCGGATTTCACGCTCTGAATCGGGCTCACCGTCGGAAAGTCCGGAGACGTCGTGTTCCCGGTGACATAAGCTATGCCTCCCGCATCCACTGCAATAGCCGTCGCGGTATCCAGACCGATCCCGCCGAGGAACGTGCTGTACACAAGCGCAGAACCGGCGGGAGTGAACTTGGACACGAAAGCGTCCAGACCGCCGCCGGCATGCCCGGTCTGCAGCGCCCCTTGCTTGGGAAAATTGGCGGAGTGGGTCACTCCGGTAACGTAAGCGCTGAGTGCCGCATCGACGGCAATACCATTCCCGGACTCCGGGTAACCGGCGATCCCGCCCGATCCACCCAAATAAGTGCTGTATACGATGGCGTTCCCGGCCGCGTTTAACTTGGTGACAAATGCGTCCTGACCGCCTGCGTTTGCAGGCTGGAATGCATTGGCGACAGGGAAATTCGCGGACGTCGTATTCCCCGTAATGTAGGCAGCGCCGGCGGTGTCCACGGCGATGGCCAGTGCCCGATCATCACCCGCCCCGCCAAGATACGTACTGTACTGCAGTGCTCCGGCCGCACTGAACTTCGCAGCGAAACCGTCTTGCCTGCCCGCATTGACGGACTGCATCGGCCCAAGGACGGGGAGGTTCGTCGAGTAGGTATCCCCGGCGATATATACGCTTCCGCTGCTGTCCGCGGCAATGGCGTTGCCGCTGTCGTAACCGGCGCCCCCAAAGTAGGTGCTGAAGACAAGAACGTTTCCCACGGAATTCAGCTTGGTGATAAAGGCATCCCGGCCACCGGAAAGGGCTGTCTGATAGGCGGCGACCCTGGGAAAATTCGAGGACGTGGTGCTGCCGGTAATAATCACGTTTCCCGAAGCATCAAGCGCGAGCCCGCGCGCGCGATCATCCCCCGACCCGCCAATATAAGTGGCGTAAAGAAGAGCATTTCCCGCCGGGTTGAGCTTGGCCACAAACGCATCCACGCCCCCGCCGGTTCCACCCTGAATGGCGCCCGCGATGGGAAAATCCAAAGAATCCGTATAGCCGGCCACGTATGCGTTGCCCGAGGAATCCACCGCAATTCCGGTGATTGCGTCGAAGCCCGATCCTCCCAAATAGGTGCTGTAGGAAAGCACGGGGTCGATAATCAGTTCCAACGAAGGGTCGTATGGTCCCAGTGCGAAGCCAACGGACCCGTTGCCGTGCAGTTCATACCGGCATGGCACGGAAACCTGTCGGCCCCCGCGAAGCTGATGAACTTCCGGCGCGTCATCCCGCAGTTCCCCGCTTTCGAATCTGAAAACAAGACGGCCGTCGCCATCGATGAACATTTCTTTGAATCCGGAATAGCTCATCCGCACCAGTCGCGGGTTGGCGACCGGCGCGACGATGAACTCGGATTTCAGCCGCCGCCCTGTACCGCCGTACGTCATATCGATACCCGGATAGAGACCCCTGTATCGAACTGTCTGAAATAGCTCGACGTTTACCCGCCAGCGTTCCGGGTCGTCTCCTGTAAGGAAATTCGCCCTGGCGGCTAGAGGACGCTCCGCGCTCACCAGCGCTTCCGCATTGGCACCCTCAAAAGTCATCCGAAGATCGGCCCCGTGCAATCGCAAATCAACTCCGCCCGCAGAGAACGACGCGGCAATTTCCGGTGTGCGCGCTACTAGCCGCCCATTGTTCTCGAAGAAAAATACGGGCAAGGGATTTCCGGGACCTGCCGCGTAGACGGACGAAAAAAGAGCCGCGGCTCCCAGACAGAGGACGATAGGACTTCTCACATACTAGTCTTCGGCGAGGGGCTGATATCCGATAGCAAAGCATGGATAAGATTAATCTGTCTAAAGTTGTGCCTGTAACAACCGGCAATCCGATTCCACCATCTCGCGCACCAGATCCGAAAATTGTGTCACCGGACGCCACTGCAGTTGCTCCCATGCCTTGGACGCGTCGCCTACCAATTGACGGTCCTCGGCTGGCCGCAACAGATGGGGATTCACGGACACATACCGTTCATAGTTGAGCCCGGCGGCTGCGAAGGCAATTTCCACGAATTCGCGAACGGTGTGCGTTTTCCCCGTCGCCAGCACGTAATCGCCCGGCTGGTCCTGCTGCAGTATTCGCCACATCGCCTCAACGTACTCGGCCGCATGGCCCCAATCGCGCTCCGCATCCAGGTTCCCCAACTCCAGCCGCTGCAGGCTCCCGCCAGCAATCTGCGCGACTCCATGGGAAATCTTTCGCGTAACAAACTCGAGGCCCCGCCGCGGAGATTCGTGGTTGTAGAGGATGGCGCTGCTTGCATGGATACCGGACGCTTCCCTGTAGTTTTTGGTCAATTCAAAACCGGCCACTTTCGTGATCCCATAGATCGATCTCGGGCGGAATCGCGTCGCCTCGCTCTGGGGCGATTCTTCCGGGTTACCGAACATCTCGCTGGATCCGGCGAAGCAGAACCTGCACGCCGGCGCGGCGCTCTTCACGGCCGCAAGCACGTTGTGCGTACCGGTAATGTTCGCTTGTACCGCGGAGAACTCATCTTCGAGCGAATAACTTACAAACGTATGCGCGGCAAGGTGATAGCATTCGTGCGGTTCGATGGCGGCAATGCATTGCGCGATCTCCCGGCTGTTTTCCAGCGCTGGCCGATGCAGCGTAATCCGGTCCAGAAACGGAAGCAGAAGGCTCGGCTTCTGCGTGGACTCCGGGCGCACGAGTCCGTGCACTTCGTACCCTTTCGACAGCAGCAATTCGGCCAGATATGATCCGTCCTGGCCGGTGATGCCGGTAATCAATGCGCGCTGGAAGGCCAACGGCCTATTCTAACGTTTGCAGCTAGGCTCCGATGTACCGGGCGTACAGGCTGCGGGCGATCCCGATGTCCGTGGTCCCCTTGATGATCGCCCGGCCATCCGGGAACACAGTCATTTCGTAAGGCGCCAGGAAAAAGCGCAGGGCGAACTCGTTGGCCCGCACGTCCCCCAGGGGCGTCAACTGCGCCTGGAGCACCCGCAGGTCGAGCGGCCGCGTTCGCTCATGAATCTGCACTGCATTCCTCCCGCACAAACTGACCGGAGCGCGTTTTGTGCCGCGCAGATACGGGTATTCGCCGGTTCCACAGGCACTGCATGCGGGGTCGCGCTGCGGTTGACCTACCTGGCGGACAGTCCCGTTCCAAACATCCATCGTAGTGATGCGGCGGGCGAGTTCCTCCCTGTGCCCGCTCAGAATCTTCAGCGCATCGGCCACTTGAATCGCGCCGATAATCGCCGTGATGGATCCCAGTACACCAGCCGTCTCGCAAGTCGGCTGCGCGCCCGAGGGCGGCTTCGGATAGACGCAGCTCAAACAGGACGTCTGCCCCGGAATCACGGGCATTGTCAGCCCGTAACTGCCCACGGCGGCGCCGTAAATCCAGGGAATGCCCTTGCTGACGGCGTAATCGTTCACCAGGTATCGGGTCTCGAAATTGTCGGTTCCGTCCAGGATGAGGTCCGCACCGGCCAGCAAATCGTCCGCGTTCTCAGGCGTCAAATCCGCGACGGCCGGCTCAACCTCGCAATCGCTGTTGATTTGTTTCAATTGTCTGGCCGCCGCAATGGCTTTGGGCAGCGCCTGCTCCACGTCGGCTTCGTCAAACAACCACTGGCGCTGCAGATTGCTCAGCTCCACGTAGTCCCGGTCGATAATGGTCAGCTTCCCGATTCCCGCCCGCGCCAGCGCGCCCGCGTGAAACGTTCCCAGGGCGCCGCAGCCTACAATTGCCACCCGGGATTTCAGTAGAAGCCGTTGTCCTTCTTCCCCTATTCCCTCGAACCGGATCTGGCGCGAGTAACGCTCGCGGGCATTTGGCGTCATACTGATGAGCGCTTTCAACCTCGATGGTAACAGCGCATTGCGTTAAAATGGTCCCTAGTGCATTTTAGATCCGGCAGATGGCCGCTGATCCTGCTGGCGTTGTTGGCAAGTACTCATCTCTCGCCGCTCGCGGCCAGCCCGGGCGATTTTGAAGGCAAAAGGATCGTCGCGATCGCTTTCGAGCCTGCCGCACAGCCACTTCTGCCGGTCGAACTGCAAAAGAAAGTCGTCTTAACCGTGGGACAGCCGCTTCGTATGGAGGATGTCCGCCTAGCCATTAGCCAGCTTTACGCTACCGGACGCTACCAGGACATCACCGTGGACGCGGAAATGTCCGGCGAGGGTGTGGCCCTGAAGTTCATCACGGTAAGCACCGTGTTCATCCGCGAGGTTACCGTCACCGGCGTTCCCGAACCGCCCAACGCGGGACAACTCGCCACCGCCACAAAACTGCAGTTGGGGAATCCATTCTCGGAATCGCAGGTCAGAAGGGCCGTGGAGAGCCTCCTCGAAGTGTTGCGGGCGAACGGCTTTTACCAGGCCACGGTGGCGTCGGAAAAGTTGATGCGGCCTTCGCAGCAGATCGACGTCCACTTTTCAGTGGAATCGGGAAACCGCGCCAGGTTTACCACGCCGGTGGTGAAGGGGAATCCTGGCCGCCCTGTAGATCAGATCATCAAGGCCGCCCGCTGGCGTAAGTTCCTGGGTTTCGGTGATTGGGCGTCGGCGACAGATGCCCGCGTGCAGAACGGTCTGGACCGCATCCGCCGGTCCTATCAAAAGAAAGACTTCCTGATGGCGAAAGTCACCCTGGATCAGATGAACTATCAGGAGGATAGCAATCGCGTGGTCCCGGTCCTGGATGTGGACGGGGGCTCAAGGGTTCTTGTCGAGGTTGCCGGAGCCAAAGTTTCCACCGGAAAATTGAAACAGCTCGTCCCTATTTATCAGGAACAGTCCGTGGACAAAGACCTCCTCATGGAGGGCAAACGGAACATCTCGGAGTTCATGGAGTCGAAGGGCTACTTCGATTCCGATGTCAATTTCGACATGACCACCAACGATAAGCACGAACAGGTAATCGAGTACCTGATCGACCGCGGAGACCGTCATAAGTTGGTGGCCATCGAGATCAGCGGAAACAAGTACTTCACCACCCCAACCCTCCGCGAGCGCATGTATCTGACCCCGGCCAATCTGCTGCAGTTCCGTCACGGCCGTTACAGCAGCTCCTATTTGAAACGCGATGTCAACGCGATCAAGGATCTTTACGAGTCCAACGGTTTTCGGGATGTGGAGGTAGCCTCCTCCACCGAAGACGACTACAAAGGCAAAACGGACGACGTGGCCGTTTTCCTGAAGATCAAAGAGGGCCCCCAGATCACCGTCGGGAAGCTGGATTTGGAGGGAGTTCGAAAGGAATATTTGGAGGAAATCCAGGGGCTGCTACGTTCGAGTGAGGGGCAGCCCTACAGCGATCTGAACGTCGTCAACGACCAGGAAACGGTTCTCAACTACTATTTCAACCGCGGATTCCCGGACGCCGCCTTCGATTCGACAATCGCACCCTCCGCCGGCCCCAATCAGATGGACGTCAAGTTTGTGATTCAGGAAGGCGACCGGCAGTTTGTGCGGGATGTGCTGGTGAGCGGCCTGAAAGCAACCGACCCGGACCTCGTCCGCAACCGGATTCGCAATCTGAACCCCGGCGAGCCTCTTTCGCAATCGAGTATGACCGACAGCCAGCGGCGCCTGTACGATTTGGGCATCTTCGCGCGCGTCGATGTCGCGCTCCAGAATCCCGACGGCGATGAAGATTACAAAAACGTGCTCTACCGGCTGGAGGAAGGACGAAAGTATTCCATCGTAGGTGGTATAGGCGCGCAGGTGGGACGGATTGGCAGCGGCACGCCGTCCACCTTCGATTCTCCGGCCGGAGCGCCCGGCTTCAGTCCGCGTGTTTCGTTCGGCATCAACCGCTCGAATGCCTTTGGACTCGGCCACACGGCCAGCATCCTCACCAGGCTTTCTAATATCCAGAAGCGCGTCGTATTCAGCTATGTTGCGCCGCAGTTCAAGGGTGACGATAGAGTGAACCTCAGCTTCACGGGCATCTATGACGATTCCCGCGATATCACCACCTTCCACGCCAAGAGGCAGGAGGGCTTCGTGCAGTTGGGGCAGAAGCTTACCAAGGCTAACACGGTCCAATACCGGGTTGGATACCGGCACGTAAGCGTCGATCAGAATTCCCTGCAGATCTCGCCGGCTCTCATTCCCATCCTCTCGCAGCCTGTACAACTGACAATCGCCTCCGCAACATTCGTCCAGGATCGCCGGGACGATCCGAGCGATTCGCGAAAAGGCATCTACAACTCCCTGGATGCCGCTTTTGCCACCAACTTCTTCGGAACCAAGACCACCTTCACCCGCGTTCTGGGCCGCAATTCCACCTATCACAGGATTACGCGGGACGTCGTCCTGGCCAGGTCCACCAGCTTCGGTGTCGAAACGAAATTGAGCACCGTGGAAATCCCTTTGCCGGAGCGCTTCTTTGCCGGCGGCTCGTCCTCGCACCGCGGATTTCCTGACAACCAGGCCGGACCGCGCGACCTCATTACCGGCTTCCCCATCGGCGGCACTGCCCTGCTGCTCAACAACGTGGAGTTGCGGTTTCCTTTGATTGGAGATAACCTTCGCGGCGTGGTCTTCCACGACGCCGGCAACGTCTATTCGCAGTTGGGGAAAGTTTCGTTCCGCTACAACCAGAAGGACATCACAGACTTCAACTACATGGTCCACGCCCTCGGCTTCGGTATCCGCTACCGCACTCCGGTCGGGCCGATTCGCATCGATCTGGGTTATTCCCTCAATCCACCGAATTTCTCGGGTTACAAAGGTTCGCGCGATCAGCTCTACGGAGACCCTTCGCTCCTGCCGAGTCTCATTACCCAACAGCAGATCAGCCACTTTCAATTTCATTTCTCATTGGGGCAGGCATTCTGATGAGGATCCTGTTCGCGGCATTCCTGCTTGCGTGGCCGGCCAGCCCGGAAATTCTGGACCGCATCGCGGTTACGATAGGCTCTAAAGTGATCACCGAGTCGGAACTGGAGCAGCAGATCCGGTTGATCGCGGTGCAGAACGGGCAGCCTCCGGACCTCAGCAAGACGAATATGCGGCTGGTGGCAGGGAAGATGGTGGAGCAGATCCTCATCCGCAACGAGATTGAGGCGAACCGCTACATGTCGCTCGAATCTTCCAATCCCGAACCTTTGATGGAAGGCATCCGCAAGCGATATCCGGATATGGCGTCTTACCAGAAGACCCTCGCCGAATACGGCATCACGGAAGAGGAATTGAAGAAGCAACTTCAATGGCAGATGACGCTGCTCGCTTTCGTCGACGTCCGGTTCCGGCCCGGCGTGCAGGTGCCGGAGGCAGAGGTCCGCGAATACTACGAGAAACAGTTCCTTCCCGAGTGGACAAAAACGCACACCGGCACACCTCCCTCGTTTGAAGAAAGCCGGGCCGAAATCGAGAATCTGCTTACCGCTGACCTGGCCGACCACGCGATGGACCGGTGGTTGGGGCAGACACGCACGCAGACCCAGATCCTGTTCCGCCGCGAGGTTTTCCAGTGAGCCGTCCCGCCAGAATCATCCTGAAAATTTTCGGTGCAGTGGTTTGCCTCCTCGGCATATTTACGCTCGCCATTCTGGTGATCCTTCCCAGCGATTGGCTGCAGGACAAGGTAAGAGACCGCATTGTGTCCGAGGTGGAACGCGTCAGCGGGGGCCGCGTGGAGATCGGACGATTTCATTTCGACTGGAAGACCTTGACGGCGGAAGTGGCGCCGTTCGTCCTCCACGGCAAGGAGCCGGCCGGCGAGGCGCCGTTAGTTCAGGTCGATTCAGTGACGGTTGGCCTCAAGATCATTTCGCTGCTCGAGAAGAAGGTGGATCTGGCCTCGGCAACCATTTTGCGGCCCAAGGTCAATATCCTGGTGGACGCCCAGGGGAAGCTGAATTTTCCCGAGCCCAAAATACCGCACTCCGGCAACACGGATCCGATTCAACTGATAGTCGGCCTGAAGATCAAGCGATTGACCGTGCAGAATGGCCTAGTTCACTTCGGTGACCAGAATATTCCGCTGGATATCCGGGGCGAGAATGTGAACTCCGACTTGAGTTACGACGTCACCGGCCCCCGCTATTACGGCTCGCTCGCAATGGACAACCTCCGCATCGACTCGGCCAAAAGAATCTCGCTCGGACTGCACATGGAGAGCAAGATCGTGCTCGAGAAGTCCCGCGTGCATTTCGAGACCGGCCGGCTAACCTTGCCCAAATCGGTGGTGGACTTCAGCGGCGAAATTAAGAACCTGAAAGACCCCGTGATTGCAATCGACGTCAAGGCGGAAGGCGAACTGGCGGAACTGGCAAAGCCGCTCGACATGTCGGAACCGAAAGCGGGTCATGTGACCTTCGGCGGCAAGCTCACCTACAACGCGAAGGACAGCCTGTTGCTCGCAGGTGTTGTCACCGGGAAGGGGTTGGTGGTTTCGGAGAGCGGCATCACCATCCGGGACATCGGTATCAAGTCCGATGTGCAGTTGCGATTGCATGACGTTGCCCTGCGCGGCACGCAGGTCACCGCACTCGGAGGTAAGTTCCAGGGGCAGGCGGAGCTGAAGGATTTCCGCCACTACTCGGCAAAGGGTAATGTAACCGGGATGTCCGTCCAGGAGCTGAGCCGCACCGCCGGCGTGAAAGGCGTGGCGTGGAACGGGCTCGCCTCGGGGCCCGTGGAGGTGACGGGATCGTTCGTCCAGGGGGCTCGCGATTTCAAAGGGTCCGGTCAGTTTGACATCGTTCCGGCCGCGGGCGGCATTCCGATTTCGGGCCGCGTTGACGCATCCTACGATCAGCGGGCCCAGCGCCTGGCCCTGGGTCAATCCTCTGTCCGTACGGAGGCAACGTCGCTCGACTTTAACGGAACCCTGGGCGAGCATCTGGCGGTGAAGCTCGAATCGAGAGACCTGAACGACCTGCTGCCGGCCTTCGCCCTGACATCCAGCCAGGCCCCGCAGACGCTGCCGTTAAAGCTGAACGCCGGCGGCCGCGCTGTGTTTGAGGGCACCGTCGATGGCAAATGGGACACGGCCGATCTCAGCGGAAACGCCGTCATCGACCGCTTTAACAGCCAGGGGCAGAACTTCGACAAGCTTACCGCCAGCCTGGGCGCAAATCCCGCCGGCCTGCGCATCCCTGCATTTACGTTGATTAAAGAAGGGACGTCGCTGGACGGGTCTCTCAACCTGGGTCTGCAGAATTGGAAGCTTACCGATGCCAGCGCTATCGCCGGCACCATGCGGTTGCGCGGCGCGCAGATTGAAAAGTTGCTTGCAGATGCCGGCCAGAAGCCGCCGGTGAAGATCACCGGGGCGCTCTCCGGATCCATTGTCATCAAGGGTACTTACGGATCCCCCACGGCGGTGATGGACGCGCTGGTAGACAAGCCTGCCTTCGATACAGAGACGTTCGACCGGCTGCGAGCCGAGATCAGCTATAAAAACGATTCCCTCGAAGTCCGCAACGGAACTCTGGAGCAGGGCCCTGCGGTGCTCTCCCTTTCTGGATCGTACAAGCACGCGCCGAACGACTTCCAGAACGGCAGCGTCCTGTTCGACATCGGCACGCGCGGCTTCACCCTGGAGCAGGTTCGCAAAGTGCAGGAATACCGGCCCGGAATGAAAGGCCGGTTCATCCTGCGGCTCGCCGGCGGCGCCACGGTGCAACAGTCAAAGCCGGAGCTGAACGCTCTCAACGGGCAGTTTGCGGTGCAGAACCTGGTTGTGGACAATACCGCCCTGGGAAACTTCGTGGTCGACGCGACCACTACCGCCGGTAAGCTGACGCTGGGAACGTCGGGTGAGCTGCGCGGCTCCGTGTTGAAGGGCAATGGCGTGTTTGAGCTGACAGGCGACTATCCCGGCACCGGGCAGATGGAGTTCTCGCGCATGACCGTCGCCACCATTCAGGAACTCTTCCGGCCGAAAGGCAAGGACCCATTTCCCGTGGACGGATTCGTGGAAGGCAAACTGACCTTCTCCGGTCCGGCGAAGAAGCCCGAGTTAATGACCGCGCGCATGGAGATTCCCCATGTGGAGATTTTCTCGACGCAGCGGGCAACCCTCGGTTCCAAACAGGCCCAGGACCTGACCCTCCGCAACGCCGGGCCTATCGTCATCACGGCGGATGGCAAGGGCATTCACTTGTTGAGCGGCCACCTGGTTGGGCGTGATTCCAACATCGAAGCGACCGGCACGCTGAATTGGAGGGACGAAAAAAATCCCTACGACTTTCGCGTGAACGGCGAGCTGAATCTGGCCATTCTGCAGGATTACCAGCCGGGACTGGTGGCCACGGGCCACTCGGCGGTGAACGCAACTATCCGCGGCACGTTTGACCAGCCCGCGGTGAACGGCCGCATGGAACTGAAGAATGCTACCTTCTATCTCGAAGACTTTCCAAACGGCATCGACCAAGCCAACGGCACCGTGATCTTCGACCGCAACCGCGCCACTATCTCCGACAAACTGACCGCGCTGACCGGCGGCGGAACCATCGCTCTCACCGGCTTCGTCGGTTTTGGCAAGGGCGAGATCGTTTACCGGCTGGCGGCCCGCGCAGACAACGTACGCTACCGCGGCGACGGCGTCAGCACCACCGGCAACGCGAACGTCAGCCTCACCGGAACCTCGACCCATGCTCTCCTGGCGGGAACCGTGACCATCGTCAAGGCCGGCTTCAATCCCAAGGCCGATCTGGGCAGCCTGCTGCTGGCATCTTCGGTACCCATCTCCACGCCCACTACTCCCAATCAGTTCCTGCGCGGCCTGCAGCTGGACATCCACGTGGAAACGATTCCGAATTTGCAGTTCATGACGTCGGTCACCAGCGACCTGCAGGCCGAGGCCGACCTGCGCATCCGCGGCATTGCGGTGCGCCCCGTGCTTTCCGGGCAGATCAACGTCAACCAGGGCGATGTGCAGTTCTTCGGAAACAAATACACCATCAACCGCGGCAACATCGCCTTCTACAACACCACCAAGATTGAGCCGGTGCTGGACATGGACCTGGAGACGCAAGTCAGGGGCGTCACGGTGAACATCAACTTCTCTGGGCCTATCAACAAACTGAACCTTTCCTACCGTTCGGACCCGCCTCTGCAATCAAATGAGATTGTCGCCCTGCTTGCCGTGGGCCGCGCGCCGGGCACCAATTCCTCGCTGGCGAGCAGCCAGACCGTGAGCCAGCAGAGTTCGCTGTCGTCGTCGACGAATTCGCTACTCGGACAAGCAATCGCGGCGCCGATTTCCGGCAGGCTGCAGCGCTTCTTCGGAGTGAGCCGGCTGAAGATCGATCCGCTATTAACGGGTGTGAACGCCGTGCCCCAGGCGCGCCTCACGCTGGAGCAGCAGATTTCCAAGGACATCACCCTGACCTATGTGACGAACCTGGCGCAGGCCAACCAGCAGTTGGTGAAGATTGAATGGGACATCAACCGGACCTGGTCCGCGGTAGCAATCCGCGAAGAGAACGGCGTGTTCGGCATCGACTTTCTTTATAAGAAGCGTTTCAAATGAAGTTGCGGACAGCGCAGGGCAAGCTCAAGATTGAGCACAGCATCATCGACGGGGTGCGTGATCTGCTGAAGCGGCTGCTGGCGGAGAACCCGGAGATCCGCTCCGTGATTCCGGGCGTGATCCGCCCGGTGCGCGACGCCAGGGGCGAAATCAAAATTCACGTCACGGTGCAGACGCAGAACGGTTGGAAGGCAATCGCCCTGAGCCACGGCGCGCGTCAGGAATTGTTCGTTAGTACAGGGATGGGAAAGGAAGACCTGGAACAGGCAATTGAGCGAGCTCTGGCGGGGTAGCGTGACGCCAGGTTATGGCGCCCTGACTTTGTCTTGAAGTTCAGCGGACGCCAATGCCCGAAAGTCTTTCACGTTGAACGTGTAGATACGATCGCATTGGATTTTTTGCGCGCATCGGATGTGAACTACGTCGTGAATCCGCCCGCCGGTCCAACCATTGGCAGCGGCCATGCGGACAACGTCTTGATACTCGCGCGAGGTGAGTGTCACCAGATCAAAGTGCGGGAGAATCATCTTCTCGACAATCTGCCAGACCTCGCTGGGGTAAAAAGGTGGCCTGAACGGCGTCCTCGTCAGCACGGAATAGAACTCGGTCAGGCTTTGCGCGCTCGTAAACCCTCTATGCTTGCGGCGAAGTAGTTCTTCGAGAACTGCTAAAGCCGGGGCGTTGTGGGGATGCTGCTCTACGGCCGCCGCTACCAGCACAGAGGTATCGAAATACCACTTCACAGTCCCCAGGCTTTGCGCATTCGTTCTTCGCGGTCTTCGTCAATTGCTTTCAGTATGTCGTAACCGGCAGGAATCTCTCCGGAGTGAATCAGGAAGCTTCCCTTCCTAATGAGCGATGGCCGCCGCTCAGCCGGCTTCAAGACCAGCCCTTCTGCAGTCTCGCGCATTTCCAACTCGCTGCCTGCCCGAAGTCCCAGCCGGTCCCGAACAGGTTTGGGCAAGATTACACGCCCGGCGTTATCAATTTTCAATGTCATACCATTCCAATATGGCAAATGCCATTCTATCTGGCAAGGAGTGAGGTGTGAGGTCAGCTACTTCGACAAAATCGCAGCAGGACGCCAACCAGCTCCCCACCGCGACGGCTTTGCTCCCATCTGGAACCGCAATGTCACTCCCGACTGAATCTGCTCCCAGGTAATCACCGGATCGTTCAACGCTTTCCCATCCAGCGTCGCAGACTGAATGTGGAGATTCCTGTCTGAGACATTCTCCGCAACAACGCGGAATGTATTTCCGTTTTGCAGCCGGAGGCTCACGCGTCTGAGCATGGGGCTGCCGATCATGTACTCGCCGCTCGCCGGATTCACTGGATAGAAGCCCATCGCCGTAAACAGTAGCCACGCGGACATCTGCCCGCAGTCGTCATCCCCATCCAGGCCGCCCGAATCGTAACCATATTCGGCAGCGGCAATCTCCCGCACTTTCGCCTGCGTCTTCCAGGGCTGTCCGGCAAAATCGTAGAGGTACGCATAGTGATGACTCGGCTCATTGCTGTGCACATTGTGCCCGCCGCGGAAGTGGGCATCCAGTTTCGCCGCGTACCGTTCTCTGCCGCCCATCAACTCAATCAGTCCCGCCTGGTCGTGCAGCGGCGACCACGTGTAAACCCACGCATCTCCCTCGGTCCATCCGGCCGCCGAGCGATTTTCGTTCGTGTCCTGCGATCCGCCGATGGGAGCCCACCCGCCATCGGAC
>JBDUEM010000208.1:0-13744 GCA_040002435.1 Bryobacteraceae bacterium | reverse complement strand
AGTTCCACGTTTTGATGGGTTGCGCGTCATCTCTATTTAGGAGATGCGCGTTGGGAATTCCGGTTGTCGCGAGATCGTTAGCAACCATGGGTGAGGCCACACACTCTTCGTTGTCGGGGGCGCAGGAAACGCATGACGTGCAATCCCGCTTCATCGCGGACAACATGCGCCGGATATTCCTCCAGATTTATCGCGTGGTAGGAAACGTCGACGACGCGCAAGACCTTACGCAAGAGACATTTATCAAGGCTTTGCAGCGGCAGGATCAGCTGAAAGACCTGGACAAGGCGGCGCATTGGCTGTCGCGAATTGCCAGCAATACGGCCATCGATTTTCTGCGGCGTCACGGCCGGGTGAGTTTCTCCGACATTGACGATCTGACGGATCCCATTGCCACCGCACCCTCGAACAGCCCCGAGCAGATCCTGCTGCGATCCGAACGGAGCCAATACATGGCTGACGGCCTGCGGCTGCTGACCGACCGGGAAAGGATGGCTTTGATCATGAGGGATGTGGATGGTCTACCGGCCGAGGACGTGGCGAAGCATTTGAATTGTTCGAAGGCCACTGTGCGGTCTCACATCGCGAACGCAAGAATCAAGTTTCAAAGGTACCTGGAAAGAAGGAAAACCTGATGCATCCGAACGAAATCCAACTTTCGCTCTACGCGGGCGGTGAACTCAGCCTGTTGGAAAAGGTACGCACCGGTTTACACATCCGCGGTTGTGAAACGTGCAAGGCAGCTATCGAAGGGGCTGAACGCGGAAGGGCGGAATTGCGCCGCGCGGCCGACGAGTTGCCGGCTGGTCTGAATTGGGAACGGCTGTCGTCCGAGATGACGGGGAACATCCGCGTAGGTTTGGCCGCGGGCGAATGCGTGGGGCCGGTGATGGGTAAGTCCGAACGCCTGGGTTGGCGTGCAGCCGCCGTGTTGGCGTCGGGTACGGCGCTGATCATGACCGCCTGGTGGTTGAATATTCCGCAGTCAAAGCATCTTGCGGTAAGCGGGAATGCGGTGCGGCTGGAAGCAACGGCTGCCGGCATCGAAATGAAGCAGAATGGCGGCGCGCTGGTGCTGCTGAATCAGAATGGCGGATCGGGTTCGACAATATTTGTCAGTACGCCCGGTTCTCTGCGTGCGCGGTATGTGAATGCGGAAACGGGTCAAGTCACCATTAACAATGTGTATGCGCAGTAAATTTGCAGTTTTGTTCTTTGTTGCCGGCGCGGTCTGGGCTCAACCGGGCCGGTTAGACCCGCAGAGCACCATGGACATCACGTTTCCCGAAGATTCGCCCGTGTCCGTGGTTTCGGCGCACTGGGGGGATTCTAACGCCTCGGCGCGCGGCGGCGCGATTCTGCTGGATCTGCATACCTCCCTTTCCTTGCGCAATTCCAGCCAGCGGCGTCTGCGAGGAATCACGCTCTTGGTGAAGGCGCAGGATGTGACTCCGGGCGGAAAAGCCTCGGTATCGGTGCCAAGTTTGAACGTGGCTCCGGGCGAAACATTCCCAATACGGATTGATTTACGATTGTTGCGGCCTTTGCAGGGCGGCAACGGCGCGATGGTGAAGGTGGAGTTGGACGGTGTGTTGTTTGAAGACCTCACGTTCTTTGGTCCGAACACGCTGAACTCGCGGCGGTCGATGATTGTGTGGGAGTTGGAGGCGCGGCGGGACCGGCAATACTTCAAGCAGGTGCTGGAGCGCTCAGGCGCCGACCAATTGCGCAAGGCAATGCTGGAAAGCCTGAGTCATCAGAGTGACCGGGGCGCAATGGACGCGCGAGTCGCGCACGCTGGGCGGTCGACTGTAACAGGTGCCGAGCGGTCGGTTCAGTTCGCGTTTCTGGAGATGCCCAATGCGCCCGTGGAAATAGCGGGCGGCAAGGTGACGCTGAGTGGGGATGAGGTTCATTCTCCGCGCATTAACCTGCAGAATGTGTCCGACCGGCCAATTCGCGGGATGGAGGTCGGCTGGTTGCTGAAGGACGCCAACGGCAAACAGTTTGTGGCGGGATCCATGCCGCTGGAAGTCACGCTGGCGCCTCGGCAGACCACCACTGTGGTGCAGGAGAATACGTTCAAGTTCTCACAACCAAACGGGCAGCCGATCTCGGTCAGTTCGATGACCGGCTTTGTGAACAGCGTGGAATTTTCCGACGGGCGGTTGTGGATTCCGGAACGGTCGGGCAAGATGGTGACCGCGTCGCCAGAGGAACAGCGGTTGTCTGAGCTGTACCGGAATAAGGGATTGAATGCCCTGGTGGAAGAACTGCGTAAGTTCTGAACGGTTTGTGCTGAAATAGTTGCAGTCAGGTTGACGAACTACTAGACTGGTAATTGTTCGGGGCGTGGCTCAGCCTGGTAGAGCGCCTGGTTCGGGTCCAGGAGGCCGGAGGTTCGAATCCTCTCGCCCCGACCATTCATCTCTCTGAAATTATTGATTGTTGTAGCGGCCGAGGGCTTTCAGCTCCCGGCCGTTTTGCTATCACTGCGCTCGGTTCTATGCCCACTCCTTGCCTTTCTCGATGGCAGCGCGAATAGCATCGGCTTGTGGATGGCGGTAGTGGTACGCCGTCGCAAAGTCGCGATGGCCGGCGAGATCGGCGAACGTGTATCGGTCGAGTAACGCGGCCGCGAGTTTTTTCTTGTGCTGCTCTTCGGTGTTGCCGTAGAGGATGTGCAAGGCACTATCGCGGACATCTTCCAGAGCATTCGGAAGTATTCTTCCGGGCGCAGCGCGCAACCGAACAGGATGGTAGTAACAGCGCGTAGGAGTAATTTTGTGCGGACGAGGTGACGCTGTTACTCGTCGGCGACGCGCTCCCGATGATGCTCACATCTCGACTTCGGCGGAGCCTCTCGACCTTGCCCCATCCACAGCAAGGTTCAGCATCCGCCGCAGGACTTCGAGTCGCGGGTTGATACTTGCGAATAAGCGAGATGTGTTGTCATAGGAGCGCGCCGTCTCGTGGCGCCATTTGTTATAAGCGGAATTAGGGTTCAACGAGTGAAAAAATGGCGCGAGAAGGACGGCAGGTAGTGAACCTGATTGCGAAGCTCGGCAGGATCAGAGATCGCCCACACGTAGACAATCGCCTCGGTCACCTCACCGATCAAGGCACCTTGCGAAACGATCAGCAATCCAGGACCGGACTTGCCGGCGGCCAAGTGCGCGCCGAAATGAGCGATCATCGTGCGCCGGTCATGAGAGACCAGGACTCGGCCTTCCGCTGCGGCGCGGTCCAACAGTTCAGGATCGCCGACGCCATCCAAACCGGCCTCCTGGGCCGACACGAAATCAATCGTGGGCTCCCGCAGCCGAACTGCTTTGACGATTCCGAACTTGAGGTCGTTGTCTGCCTGAAAGCGAATGCTCAAGAGCGCCGCTCACCTTGAGCGGCCTCCGACTTAGCGCGTTGGAACTTTGCCCACAGAGCGGGGTTGGCCTGCTCCAGCGGGATAGACTTCCCTTCGAACTCACGCTCAGTCTCTTTGAGATACTTGTCGATCTCGGCCTGGTGGTCCAGATAGAAGGCGATCGCTCCGTAGACCTGGGAGCGCTTGAGCGACGGGAAGTCTTCCTGAATGGCCTCAGGAGATTGACCCTCGTTGAACGAGTACACGACCGAGTCCAACGAAATGCGCGTTCCGGCGACGTAGTAGCCCCCGTTGCGCTCTTCGATGTATTCGCTGTGCATCCCTTACTCCTCTTTAATTATACGGGACCAGATTCTGCCGTTGTTTAAGGTGTAGCGCCGTGGTCACAATAACCTAATTGTGATAGGCGCTCGTCAAAAGATGCGAAGCTCACCAGGCGCGAAGATCTCAAAGGCAGCGGCGACGTCTTCGCCGGCCTCGGCTTTTCGCCCACTAGGAAACGCAATCAAGATCAGCAGGTTTTCTCGACACTTGGCCAACGTGCTCGCCGACGGCAGTATCGAAGGGAGTTCCGAATCAAGTCGTCGTCCCGACTAGCGGCCCAACGTTAATGGCTGATGCCACGAAGTCCACCCGGCCAACGAGTGTAAAAAACTGGGCAAGCGCAATGCCACGCTTACCCAGTGGAAGCCGCGTCGCTCTGTTGCTTACGCGGAAGGGGCTCATTCAGTGTATGAAATCGACTGTGCGGTGAATAGCAGGGATTCCCGGAGGCTGTACCGTTACGTCAGTTTGCGATACCCCCACGCTTGAGGGTCTGGACTCCTGCCCAGCCTTAGGAGAGTAATCGCATGCGTCGGCAAAGAAATGGCAAGCGCCGAGGCAAGCGTATGATGATGGAATGGCCGCAGGTTTCCTGGAAGAATCACTGTCTGTTTTGACGCGCACGCCCGCCACTCTCGACACCCTGTTGCGCGACTTGCCGGAATCGTGGACGACAGCCGATGAGGGCCCCGGGACGTGGAGCCCTTACGTTGTCATTGGCCATTTGATCCACGGTGAGCTTGCCGACTGGATGCCGCGTCTGGAGATCATTTTGGAGCATGGCCCCAGTCTGCCCTTTGACACTTTTGATCGTGAAGCGCAGTTTATCGAGAGCAACTGTAAGTCGCTATCCGCCATGCTTGACGAGTTTGCCTCTTTGCGCACCGAGAATTTGAACCGCCTGCGGGCGCTCCAACTTCAGTCGGCCCAGCTTGAGTTGCAGGGCACACATCCCGCTTTTGGTCTGGTGACCGTTCGCCAACTTTTGGCCACGTGGACGGCGCACGATTTGGGGCACATACTGCAAGTGAGCCGGGTGATGGCCAGGCGTTACAAACAGGAAGTCGGTCCATGGGCGCAATATCTTTCGGTGATGGCATAACTGTCATGGCGTGGCGCGCTTCGGCGGCACTGCCGCCGGCACAGGGCTTCGCAACAAAGGCGCTTTGATAATTTCCCCGTCGAATCCGGGATAAAGACGGTGAAGTTCTTTTGTGGCGGCCTCGAAATCGTCGCGAACCACGGTGGCCACGCCCTTGCCCGGCGCATCGCGGCGCTCTGCCAATGTCATTTGAATTTCTCCCAAATACATTGCCGTGGCCCTCTCTCGCTGGCCCAATCGAACGAAATTGATCTTATCGTAGCCTTTTTCCCAGCTCACTTCCGTTTCGAATAGATCCACCTGCCTGAAGCCTGCAGGCGGCTTCAGAATCGCGTAGAACCGGCCGCCATTCGTCACCGTCATCTCGTGCAGAACAGAGTGCGGCGCGGTCGAATTCAACGGGTGAACAAACCGGATGGCTGGTTTCACGCCGGTACCCCCCACCGGTAGCAGCGATCCATAGACCAGCACGAATGACTCATGGCTCCTGATCAGCCGATTCACGGCGCTGCGCGAAACGCGGTTGGGATGCGCACACGAAGCCGCGACGCCGACGCAAGCGATAATTCCGGCGAGTCCGCGAATGGTCATCCACCGTTAGACGCCATCCGCAGGCCCGGAGTTCCTGTGCCGAGTTGCCGCCGTCGACTGCGCGGCGCCTGCTGCGCGGCTACGGCAGGAATTGGAATCCGGAAGGCTTGGCGCCAACCTTGATGGTACGGACAATCGTATTGTTGATCGCATCGATCTGGACAATCGTATCGGATGCAAAGTTCGTGACGAACACGTGCCGTCCACTGGGCGTGACGCCGATATTTCTGGAGTCGTTACCGGTGGGGATCCGTGCCATCTCTTTATAGCTCGCAGTGTCGATGACGCGGAGACTTCCGCCCACATTCTCCGAACTCGTCACATAAGCGCGAGTGCCTGTCGGATTGAAGCGAACGCCCCATGCCGCCGATATCCCGGAGATAACAAGGACCCGCGTGCTAGTGAGCGTATCGATCACGGTGACGTTGCCGCTGGAAAGACTGGTGGCCCACACCTGCGTGCCATCCGGCGTGACCGCGATGCCGGACGGGAATCCTCCGACTGGAATGCTGGCGATCACACTTTTGGAGGCCAGATCCACCACGTAGACCTGAGCCGCCGTAGACAAATAGCTGGTGACGTAGAGCCGTTTATTGTCGAGCGAGACCGCAAGGCTGTGAGGCCGGGCTTCCGGAGGCAGAGTGATGCGGTCTACAACACTTCTGGTCGCGCGGTCGATCACGGCAATACCCAGCGCATAGGCGACATAGGTGCGCTTCTTATCGGGCGAAATCTTCATGCCGATCGGCCGCGCTCCAATCGCAACCCGGGCGACAGTGGCGCTCCGGCCGTTCGCCTGAGCAGCCCGGATTTCATCGTTCGTCCCGGAAGCATTGGCGGACACCGTACTCGACGTTGACATGGATCCGTCTCCGAGATTCGTAACGTCCACATCGTCGGGGAACGGCGGCGGATCGGGTAGACCGTCGAACGGATCCTCGTCTGGAAAATCAGGCAGTGGTAAGGGCGAATCAGGCAACGGGAAATCGTCCTCGGGATCGGGCCAATTATCGGGATCGAACTCATGCTCGTCGGGATCCGGATCCACGAAGGGATCGCCGCCGCCAAAGCCGCCGAAGCCTGGGCGTGGACCAGCGTTCCTGACCCCCGAAGCCAAAGGCGGGAGAGGGGAAAGAGAGGCATTCAGCACAGGAAATGTGTTGAGCTCGGTTACAACGGGAGTGGGTCTTCCGAATTTGTTGAAGCGGACCACCACCAGTTTCCCCCCGGCGACGAGGAGGACGTTTGGCGGATCGTTGAACCACGAGACGTCTCCGCTACGAATCAATCCGTCGTCACAGGCGGTAAGGACCAGTAGGGTGCCCGCCAGGCCGGCGGCAAGAGTCCTGCGTATGTTTCGTGTCTTCATGGGGCACCTACCGGAACGTGAGATCCTTGCCAGAAAACGACATCGGCAAGACTACACCGAGATCGAGCCCGGTAGCAGTGAAAGTGGAAGGATTGGCCAGGGGGGCGGCGCCCACATAGACCAATCCTCTGGACTGGATGGCGCGGCGCGAGGCGGGAAGTGATTGCAGGATCTGTGTGGGCACTGAGAAACTTCCGGCGGTTCCGTCGGCCGCACAAAGGAACATAGCGCTCGCATTGAACGGAAGGTCACTGTTGCTCCCGATAATCAGGACGGTCTGGCCCGGCGGAGCACCGGTCCAATTAATAGCGAGAGGCTTGGACCGATCGACTTCGGTAATCTGACTCCGGTTCGTCCAGTTGAGCGGCGCTGCAACGGCGAACGTCGCGCGGATGGCACCGACATCGGGCCCTCCGTCCCCGTTGAGTTGATAGTTTGAGCCGCCGTCCAGGACGGGATTGCGCTTGGAGGTGAAATACGAGGGAAAATTCAACCCGAGTGTGGCGGTGTTCACAGGCCCGATCCTGGGCCCCGCGATCGCGCGGGATCCCCTGGGCGTGATGAGAGAAAACGTTGCTCCCCCGTTTAGATATTTTCCGGTGGGCGCCGTGTTTAAGGGATTATCACCACTGAAAAAATCAACTCCACCAGTATAGACGGTGCAACTTCCGGCCGGCGGTAGCGAATAGAGAGGGTTAAACGCGAAGGAACTGCCCTGTTCCTGCCGCAGCGTCACAACCCCGAAATCCAGGACGTCGTCTACTTGTTTCCTACCGCGCCCGTGCTGTTGGTCCAGCCGGTACAAGGCCACCAGACCCGTCTTGCCGCCCGCGATCAACGGCTTCGCCAGAGCGTTAGCCGCTTCAGAACAGGGCCCTCCGTCAACGGAAATCGCCATGGTTGCGGAGTTGCTGACAACGCGGCCTTCGGTCCGAACCTGCACCGGAACCCAGCATCCGAGCGGGGCGTCGGGCGGTACTTCGAAGACCAGTTGATCTTCCGCAGAAACTCCAGGGGCCCGGCCGGCGTAGAGTTTGTTTGCCAACTTGCCGCCAACGAAAATCTCAACGGGGGTCGGCAGATTTCCAGGCGATGCAGGAATCGTGTCAGCATATGCCACCGGACCAAGCCCAGTGGCGTACAGGGTAATCACCTGCGATCGCTTTGCGGAAACTAACGGCGAGTTCACAGGCTGGTTGTCCTGAGAGACAAAGTTCAGAAACACACCCGGCCCCATGCCCCCGGCGGTGGAAAAGATGCCGACGCTGCTGTTGACGATCTGCACGGGGCTGGGAGGTCCGGAAATCCTGTTATAAGTGATTACCATTGAAGCCGTCCCCAAGGGAGCGTTCGAGGGCATGATGGCGTTGATCTGATCGGCCCTGACGTAAACAGGGATTGCATCCACGGAAACGCTGCCCTGCGTAATCTTCATGGAAACGTCACTCAAGGCGGAGAGCAACGGATAGGTCGATGCGCTGACACCCGTCGCCGGTCCCATCCGGGAACCGTAGACGGTGAACAGCGAGCCGCGAGCGATGGAACCGGAAGGCAATCCGGGCGGCGTCAGCGTGGCCGCGGCGTTCACAATGCCTTTCGGTGTGATGAGGGGCTGTGCGATTGCGGACGGCGTCCAAAATCCTGTTGCCAGGATCAGCGCGCTGGCCATTTGCGATGTGTTCCTGTATCTCACGAACACCTCCTTGCCGGGTGCATATTGAGTGATTTTGTCCAGATATCCGAGTATATAGCCAAGTCACTTTTAATGCCCCGCTTCCCACCGCTCTGCATTCGCGATAAGTTATTAGCGGTGTGTCCATGAGAATACTTCCCTTCCTCCTCTTAGCGCCTTCCCTCTTTGCGCAGCCATATGCGCCAACCTGGGAGTCGATTGACCGGCGGCCCACGCCGTCCTGGTTTACCGATGCCAAGTTCGGCATTTTCATCCATTGGGGAGTTTACTCGGTGCCGGCCTATGCGCCCGTGATTCCAGGCAAGCTCGCCTATGCCGAATGGTATTGGAATGCTCTGACGAACGGCTCAAAGCCCAACGCCACGGGCATTCAGTCGGGCACCCTGGCTTATCACAATCGGCAGTACGGTGCGAATTTTCCGTATCAGGACTTCGCGCCGCAATTCCACGCTGAACTGTTCGATCCCGATCATTGGGCCGATGTATTTGAACGTTCCGGCGCGAAGTATGTCGCCCTGACCTCGAAGCATCATGAAGGCTTTGCGCTGTGGCCCAGCCGCGAGGCGTCGGCCACCTGGGGACGCCCTTGGAATGCAGTCGAGACTGGTCCGAAGCGGGATATCCTCGGAGACCTGACGGAGGCAGTCCGCCGAAAGGGGCTGAAGATGGGCTTCTACTATTCGCTCTATGAGTGGTACAACCCGCTCTGGCTTTCGGACAAACCACGCTACATCCAGACGCACATGTTTCCGCAATTCAAAGACCTGGTGACTCGCTACAAGCCCGCGATCATCTTTAGCGACGGAGAGTGGGAACTGCCATCGTCGGAGTGGCGCAGTCCGGAACTTTTGGCGTGGCTCTTTAATGAATCCGCGGTGAAAGATGACGTGGTGATCAACGACCGCTGGGGTAAGGATACGCGTCACAAGCACGGCGGCTATTGGACCACCGAATACACGCCGGGGATGAGCGGAATGGATCACCCCTGGGAGGAGAGCCGCGGCATGGGTTTTTCCTATGGCTATAACCGCGCCGAACGGATCGAACACTATCACACCGGCCGCGAGTTGGTGGTAATGCTGGTGGACCTGGTGAGCCGTGGCGGCAACCTGCTGCTCGATATCGGACCGGCCGCTGACGGCACGATTCCGGTGGTGATGGAAGAGCGGCTGCTGCAGATCGGATCCTGGCTGAAAATCAACGGCGACGCCATTTACGGAACGAAGCCATGGAAGACGTCGCGCCAATGGGGACCTGGCGAAATTCCGAAGGTGGACTACAACAAGGAGTTTGACAGTTCCGACTCGAATGCAAAGCCTGTAGGCAAAAAGGCAGAGGTGGAAGCTTACTTCACTATGAAGGGGAACGACGTCTTTGCCATTCTTCCACACTGGCCGGGCCGGCAATTTATCATGAGGGATACGGGCGCCCTTCGTGTGAAGTCCGTCGCGCTTCTCGGTTCGCCCGCACCTTTACAATTCAAGAACTCAAAGGATACTCTGACGGTCAATCTGCCGGAATTGCCCGAGGATCTGATGCGGGAATCCGCGTGGGTATTGAGGATCACTCAATAAATTCGATCCAGAAACAATCCAGTAACAGGTAGCGTTAACTTGATCGGTGGCATCTCTTTCCTTTTGTTGCAGATCCATTTTTTCATAGTTTCCTCCCAAATACCATAGACTAAAGCCATTGAAATCAATCAGTTACGCCTTGACGGGCGTATTTTTGGCGGCTACAATACTGCTAGGTCCTCAGGAACCCTTTTAAACAATGAGAAAGCTAATCTTTCTGACACTTTTCTGCGTATTGCTGGCCATGTCCGCCGCAGCGCAAACGATCACTGGCTCCATCACGGGCGCCATTAAAGACTCCAGCGGAGCGTCTGCGCCGAACGTTAAGGTGACCGCTACCGACGTGAGTAAGAATCAGAAATACGACACCACCAGCAACGGAGCGGGTCTCTACACTTTCCCGTTTCTTCCTGCCAGCGACTACACCATCGAAGTGGAAGCTCCTGGATTCCGCCGCTCCGCGGTAGGTCCGTTCAAACTGGAGACAAATCAAACCGCCCGTGTTGACATGCAACTCGAAGTCGGGCAGGTTACCGAATCCATCGATGTGAAAGATTTCGCTCCCGCCCTGCAGACGGAAAATGCGCAGACCGGCGGCACGCTCAACAACAAGCGCTTAACCGATCTACCGCTCAATGGCCGCAACGTCGTCGCCGCCATGCTGCTGGTTCCGGGTGCTATCCAAACAAATCCGAGTTCCACCAATACCGCGTCGCGGCTTTCCGGCCGCGCCTTCGTTAACGGAAACCGCGAACAGACGAACAACTTCCTGCTCGACGGCGTGGACATCAACGATTCCATGGACAACCGTCTTGGCTATACGCCGTCGGTTGATGCGCTGCAGGAAGTGCAGGTGCTTACAGGGAACGGATCCTCGGAGTTCGGCAATTCCGCGGGCGCTGTGGTCAACATGACGATCAAGAGCGGAAGCAACCAATATCATGGTTCGCTCTTCGAATTTTTCCGTAACAATCATCTGGATGCCAATACCTTTTTCGCCAATCAGAACACCGCATTGGCAAAGGAAAAACAACGCCGCACTTTCCAGCAGAATCAGTATGGCTTTACCTTCGGCGGTCCGGTACTGATCCCGAAAGTGCTCAACGGCAAAGATAAGCTATTCTTCTTCATGAACTGGGAAGGGACGCAGCGCCGCGATAGCGGTCCGTCTCTGGCCAGTGTGGCCCCTGTGGATTGGCGCAATGGCGATCTGAGCCGTTTGCCGCAGACCATTCTCGATCCTTCCACGTGCAGCAACGCCACGGGCGCGCGCGTCTGTCAGCCTTTCCCGGGCAAGCAAATCCCTCTGAATCGCATCGTTGGCCCTGCCGCGGTACTGTTTCGGGATTCCTCCCTCTACCCGCTGCCCAATTCTGTGGGTACGGGAACGCTTGGCGTGACGAACAATTACTCCGGATCGGCCGCGAACTTCATGAAGAATAATCAGGGAGATGCGAAGGTCGACTGGCGCGCTTCCACAAATGACAACTTCATGTTCCGTTACACACAAAGCTACTACACGGTGGGAACGCTGCGCCCCGTCCTGCCGACGTCGGCGGCCGGAGTCACGGAAGCTCCTTCCATCGGCGCGGTAGCGGCATGGACCCGCACGGTGACTCCCTCGATCGTGAATGACCTTCGCTATGGATACACTCGCACCGTCATTCAGGACACTTTTGCTGATCCGTTTGGAACGCAGACGGGCGGAAACGCCAAGTTGGGAATTCCCGGCGGGCAGCTTGCTCCCGGGTTTAGTTCTCTGGCTCCTGGCGAAGGCCTCTCGGGCCTGGGGACTGCGGGCGTACTCTCCGACGGAAAGGACAACAAGTACCACATCTCGGAAACGTTGACCTGGTCGTTCGGCCGGCACTTCCTGAAGATGGGTGCGAACGGTGTCCGCTATCAGCAAAATCGTTTCTATTCGGGTAACAACGGCGCACTAGGCAGCTTTGGCTACAGCGCGCTTTTCACCGGTTCGCAATTGGCCGATTTCATGCTGGATCAGGTATCCAGCAAGGGTAAGGGCCAAGGCGACGGCCGCCGTTGGGGCCAACGCCACTGGCGCTTTGGTACCTTCTTCCAGGACGATTTCAAAGCTACCAACAATCTGACATTTAACCTGGGTCTTCGCTGGGAGTATACGGAACCCCTATACGAAGTGAACGACCTGCAAGCCAACATCGACGTTCTCACCGGACAGCTCAAACTGGCTGGAAAGAACGGCAATAGCCGCGCGCTCTACAACTCCTATTACAAACAGTTCATGCCGCGCCTCGGTGTGGCCTACACTCCGGAAATGTTCCAGAAGAAGTTGGTAATCCGCGCAGCCTACGGCATCACCAGCTTCCTGGAGGGAACGGGCGTCAATCTGCGCCTGCCGTTGAATCCTCCGAACTTCTTTGAATCGAATCAGAATTACGATCTGACCACCGGAGCCGCTTCGGCCCGTGTGGGGTTCAACGATTTGCCGGGCTTTAGCGGAACGCTTTCCGGTAATATCCGCACCTGGGATCCTGACCTGCGTCCGCAGTTCACGCAACAGCGCAATGTGAGCGTGGAATACCAGTTCGCCAATAACCTGGTGGCCAGCGCCGGTTACGTCAGCCAGCGCGCTACACATACCATCGTCGCCCGGGATCGTAACCAGCCGCTCCCCGGACCGTCGAATGTAAATCCGGCCCTGTGGGCCAGCGCGCAGACTCGCCGCCCCCTTTACAGTGTTGCGCCGCTGGTCACCACCACGGCAACCACTGAATCCTCGGGAACCATGAACTACGATTCGCTTCAGGTGTCGGCCCGCAAGCGCTACAGTGCGGGAATCGATTTCAATCTCTCCTACACCTTCTCGAAAACTCTGGAAGACGCACTCGGCTTCTTCGGAGCAGGCGGTGTGAATTCGGAAGGCGCTTATTGGCAGAACGGGAATGACCGTAACGCCAATTACGGGTTGGCTGCGTGGGATGCCCGCCACAACCTGACGTTCAGTTCCAACATGGAAGTACCGTTCGGCAAGGGCCGCAAATACGGCTCCAGCACGAATCGCGCCGTGGATGCCGTTCTGGGTGGCTGGTCGCTTGGTTACGTGATGCAAGGCCGTACCGGCTTCCCCATCACTATCTCCACCACTGGCCAGAGCCAGCAGTCGCCGCGCGGCACACAGAGACCGAACTACCTCCGGACTCTGGTTGTCGACAACCGGTCGATTCAGAAGTGGTTCGGAACCGGCACTTCGGCAATTGAATGCGCCCAGGGGACTGACAACGGATCATGCGCCTACCAGCGCCCCGCCCTTGGAACCTTCGGAAATGCCTCCATTGGAACCGAGCGCGCTCCGGCTTTCTTCAATGTGGACGTTTCGGTCAGCAAGAGCTTCAACATCAAGGAAGGCCACAATCTTCAATTCCGCGCGGAAGCTTATAACTTGCCGAACATGACCATGTTCAACCCCCCGTCCCGCGATGTGTCCTCGCCCAGCACTTTCGGGCTGATCTCGGCGCAGGCGAACAATCCTCGTAATATCCAGTTGGCTTTGAAGTATATCTTCTAACTGCTGGATTAACCTATAAAGCACGGCAGAGCGGCCCTAATAAAGGGCCGCTTTTTTTTGCAGTATGATGGCCACTGATGTGGCTTCTGATCCTCGCCATCTCCGCAACCATCGCATTCGCGCAGCCCTCCGACGAGTTTTTTGAACGGGAAATCCGCCGCC
>JBDUEM010000207.1:0-13818 GCA_040002435.1 Bryobacteraceae bacterium | reverse complement strand
CCGAGGCTGAGCGCCTGTACCGGGAGTCTATCGCCATCACGCGGCGCACCCGCGGCCTGCACCATCCGCAGCTTGCCACCGGTCTCAACAATCTGGCCCAGTTAATGGTCCTGCGAAAAGAGTACGGCGAAGCGCAGCGGCTGTTTCAGGAAGCCCTCGAGATATGGCAAGCGTCCGTTGGTCCCGCACACCCGGACTATGCAAGCGGGCTGGGCAACCTGGCAACGCTCTACCATGTCCGGCGTCAGTTCACAAAGGCGGAAGAACTTTACCGGCGCGCCCTGGCGGTGAACCAGACAGCGCTCGGGCCGCAGCACCCCTCTGTCGCCCGCGACCTGAACAATTTGGGGACGGTTGCCTTTGAGACCCACCGGTACGCGGAAGCGGAGACGCTCTACAATCAGGCCCTGCGCATCCGCGAGGCGACGCTGGACCGCAATCATCCTGCTCTGCAGGAGACGCTGAACAATCTGGCCGCTGTGTACTTCCGGATGGGCCGGCCCGCCGAGGGCGAGATGGCCGCCACAAAGGCCATGACCATCCACGTACGAAACACACTGCGTGATGCACGCTGAATAACCGGGAATCCGCGCATGTTAGCATCAAGGTAACTGTGGCGCGGATTCCCGGAAAACATTTTCTACACAACTTGGTTGCAGGCCGTACGCTCCTGTTTCAACTGGTGCGGCGCGACTTTCAGCAGCGCTTCGTCGGGTCGGCAGCCGGTTGGGTGTGGGGTTTGATACATCCACTGGTGCTGTTGGCCAGTTATACGTTCATCTTTCAGTGGTGCCTCAAGCAGTCCCCGCCCGCCGGCGCATTTACAACGAACTACACTCTCTTTATCTTCACCGGATTCCTTCCGTGGCTGCTGTTTCAGGAAACGGTTCTGCGGTGCTCCTCCTGCCTGATCGACCACTCGAACCTGATCACCAAGACGGTATTTCCGTCGGAATTTGTGCCGGTTTCCATCTTCCTGTCGTGCCTGGCCAGCCACTTGCTGGCTCTCGCGCTCGCCATTGTCACAATCGGCTTTTGGGATCAGCATTTCAGTTTCATGGTGCTGCTGCTGCCTTTTTACATGGCCGTTCTCGGTCTGTTCGCCATCGGAATCGGTTGGATTGTTTCCAGCTTGCAGGTTTATTTGCGGGACACGGCGCAACTTTTGACAGTCTTGATGACTTTCTGGTTTTGGATCACGCCGATCATGATAGACGAAGCGCAAGTCCCGGAGCAGTTCCGGTTCCTGATGCAACTGAACCCGCTTGTGTATGTAGTCCGCGGCTACCGGGAGCGGTTGCTCTCGTTCCAACCGCCGAGTCTGTCCGATTTCGCTGTTCTGTCCGCCTACGCGATCACAGCATTCGTCCTGGGAGGCCTGTTTTTTCGCCACCTCAAACGCGGATTCGCTGATGTTTTATAAGGGAAAGGATTTCTGTGCCATTGAACCGTAGAGATTTTTTGATCAGCGCCGGGGCCTCGAGCGCTGCGTTGTTGGCCGCCACCAAGCCCGCGGAGCGGCCCAATATCGTGCTCATCCTGGCCGACGACCTGGCTGCCTGGATGCTGGGATGTTACGGCAATAAGGAAATCAAGACGCCGAACATCGACACACTGGCCCGCGGCGGCATGCGCTTCTCGAATAACTTCTGCTGCACTCCCATTTGCTCGCCCAGTCGCGCCACTCTTTTTACCGGCCGTCTTCCGCGCCAGCACGGCATTCAGGATTTCCTCACTCCCAGTCCGATTGCCAGTCCTCCGCAAGGACAGCAGGACGCTCCGGCTTCTTTTGCCCAGGAGATCATGATTTCCGATGTCCTCGCGCAACAGGGTTACAACTGCGGCTACGTAGGCAAGTGGCACATGGGTAATGACCTGGAGCCGAAGCACGGCTTCCAGTACACTTGCACCATCAATGGGGGTTCCGGGCCGTATCAGAATCCCGAGTTGAGCACGAACGGCACGGTGGCAAAAGAGCAAGGCTACTCCACCGATATCATGACCCAAAAAGCTTGCTCGTTTCTCGACAAGCAGAAGGCGGATAAGCCGTTCTTCCTGACCATCGGCTATCAAAACCCACATACGCCGTACGATGGGCATCCGCAGAAATACTACGATATGTATTCGAAGTCTATCTTCGATACGTTCGGTTGGGAGCGCGCCGCCCCGAACGCCCTTCGCGAGAAGGACATGCTGAAGGACACAGTCGGCAATATTCGTAAGTGCGCGGCCTCTACCACCGCGCTGGACGACCAGATTCCCGTGCTGCTCAAGAAGTTGCAGGAGCGGGGTCTGCGCGACAATACCCTGGTCATCTTCACCGGCGACAACGGCTACCTGCTGGGCCGCCACGGACTGTGGAGCAAGGGCCTGGCATCGGACCCCATCAACATGTACGACGAAGTGATGCGTGTTCCAATGATCTGGAACTGGCCGGGTAAGATCCCCACGGAATATGTGGCGCCGGATATGGTGAGCTTCTACGACGTGATGCCCACCATCTGCGATATCATCGGCTCTCCCGAACCCGAAGGCCGTAAGCTTTGCGGGCGAAGCTATGCGCCGATCATACGCCGCGAACGCTTACCGAAGAAGGAACCCTGGAAGCAGGTAGCGTATGGACATTTCCGCAACACGGAGATGATTCGCGATACCCGCTTCAAGCTGGTTCTGCGCGACGGCGGCGCGGGGCCCGGCGAACTTTTTGATATCGCCGCCGACCCCCGCGAAACGATCAATCAATACGCCAACCCCCAATTCATTACGGTCCGCGACCGGTTGAGCAAGGACCTGGCGGCTTGGCGCCAGCGCACGGCGTAGGCAGCCGCCGCGTTTAAAAAAGAAACTTCATCGCGAGCTGAACGGCTCTGGGGCTGTTTGCCTGGCTGCTTACCACGCCGAAGGTCGAGTTGCCGATGAACATCCCAGCCACTCCGAAGCGGACGTGATTGGCGGCATTGAAGAATTCGCCGCGGAACTGCAGATTGTAGCGTCCATCGGGCCCGAACCGGTTGTTCTTGAATACGCCCAAGTCCAGGTTGTTGGTACCGTGCCAGCGTGTATCCGGAAGTGTACGGGGGGCGGTGCCAAACGTAAACGGCGCGGACTGGCTGAAGACACTGGTGTTGAACCATTGGTTCAACCGGCTTTGTGCCGAACCGTCCAGCTTGGCGCTGGTGCCGTTATTGTTGGGGCGCGAGTTACTGCTGTAGGAACCGTACACGTCGGTTACATCGTTGAACGCGCCGGTAAGATTGGTGAGCGATCCTACGGCAACGGGCCCTCCGCTCTGCGCCGTATAAAGCCCGCTCACCTGCCAGCCGGAAATGAAACGGTCCACCGGGCCCGTCGTCGTGAGGAAGCGCTGTCCCTTACCGAACGGCAAGTCCACTGTATAGTTCAACACCAGCCGCTGCGGCACGTCTGCGACTGCAAGCGAGCGGTTGAGGCGGCGGTTGTTATTGTCCAGATATCCCATACTGGTTCCCTGTGCGCCGCCCTCCAGCCAGTCGCTGCGGCTCTCCGTGTCGCCGATCGCCTTGCTGAGCGTATACGCCACCCCGACTACGGAAATGCCAAACCGTTTGTTGAACTGCGCCTGGAAAGAATGATAGCTGGAGTGCCCCAGCGGATTGCCTTCGGAGTACAGTGTTTGGAACTGCGGATACGGCCGTAGCAATTGCGCGCGTTGCACCGTTGGTTGCGATAGGGGACCCGTCTGCACCGTTCCGTAGAAGGGATTTCTCACAAGCTGCTGCAGTGAGGCGCCCTGGCTTAGATAGGAGTCTGCGAGCTGATTCAACTGGCTGGCCCATTGCGCAGGAAGGCCCGTTCCAACGCTGCCCGCGTACAGAACCTCCAGCACCATGCCCCGGCCCAATTCCTGCTGGATATCAAAGTTCCATTGCTGCATGTAGCCAGACCGGAAGTTGCGCTGGTTTGCGGCGGCGTTCTGTCCCACCAGAGTGTTGAGACCAGCCGAGCCTCCCGGGGGATTGATGATGCCCTTGGGATATGGATTGTCGAGCGTGTCATAGGGGGTTACACCGCCATCCAGAGACGCTACGGCAAGAGTGTTAATCGCCCATGCCGGCGCGCGGTTATCGCCGGTTACTTCGGTAAGAGCTGCGGGAATCCAGAACAGGCCATAGCCGCTGCGGATAACCGTCGTGGGGAATAGCTGATACGCAAAGCCGACGCGAGGCCCGAACTGTTTGGCGAAAAGGTCGTAGGGTGACCGTGTCTTATCGTCGGCAAACCGGAAGCCGCCAGTCAGCGGCAGGCCCACTACGGAGCTAATGGGCAACTGAGCTGCCGGGTCAAACCACATTTTTCGGTTATAGCGCTCGGTGATAGGGAACTCCAGGCTGTAATCCATGCCCAGATTCAACGTCAAGCGGCGGGTGATTTTCCAATCGTCCTGAACGAAAAGGGAAAGATAGCGGCGCTGGTTGGCCAGGCGCTCGCTCTTGGCTACCGACGCGCTGGCCATATACCCCATCATGAAAGATGCCAGCGGCACACCACTGTTGCTGTCAAGCTTCAGCGGATTAATGGCGCTCATCTGATTGTTGAACTGGAAGGCGGGCTCGAAGGAGTTCTGCTGAAACTGGTTCAGTTGCTGGATGCGATAGTCAGCTCCAAACTTGAGTGTGTGTGCGGTCTTCACCCACGTCAGTGACCCGCGCTGACCCCAACTGTTCAGGTCCACCAGTGTCATGCCCGCCGAGGCGGAGCTTCCTACGGCCACCAGGCCACTGACATTGAATGCGGGAAATGATTTGATCTGGGTTGCATCCGCCAGCGCCTTTGGCAAACCGAGAGAAGTGATGTCAAACCCCAGCGAGTAAGGGATACTCGGATTGTCATAGCGGGCAAAGCCGGAGTGGAATTCTCCAATCAGGCCCGGGCTGAACACGGCTGTAGCGGCAATGGTGGCATGAGTGCGCGCATAGGTGGCCTGGCGCGTCAGGTTGATTTTATAGCCCAGCGGATCGAGATTGAACGTATCGGCCCAAATCCGCGAGTAGGTACCGTAGAATTTCCACCGCGTATTCAGATTGTGATCGATCTTCGTCACAATTTGGTGCTCGTTGGTTCCGCCGCCACCAACCGTCGAATAGTTGTTCACGTGCGTCAGAGGGTTACCCGTTGCATTCGGCAAAGGCCAGATTGGGGCAACGTTGGAAGCCACCTTGCTAATGCGGGTCGCTGGAATCACGTTTCCCGGGAAAACATCGCGCGTGTAGCTTCCATCAGGCAGCTGGCGCGTTGTGAGGGGGTCAGCTACCAGGACCATATTCCCCGCGGGCCCAAAGGTCTGAGAAAAATTACCGGCTCTTTCCAGCGCCGTCGGCACGGTAGTGATGCTGGGCGCGCCGTTCCGGTTCCGATACTCTTCCCAATTGGCGAAGAAGAATGTCTTGTCCTTCTTGATGGGGCCGCCAATGGACGCCCCATACTGATTTTGAATCAAATTCGGCCGTGCATTGCCTGCCCGGTTCTGGAAGAAGTTATTCGCGTTCAGCAGCTTGTTGCGAAGAAATTCGTAGGCCGATCCGTGCAATTCATTCGTTCCCGACTTGATGCTGATGCTCACTACTGCTCCCGACGTGCGGCCGAACTCCGCGGAGAACTTGTTGGTCTGCACACGGAACTCCTGGGTGGCATCTACTGGCGGAACAAAAGAAGGAGAGTTCATCTGCGCCAGATCGAGCGCCAAACCTTCCACCAACACGGCGTTCGCATTCGCCAAGCCGCCATTGGAGGAGAAATTCCCAAGCGACCCGTTCTTGCCCCCGAAGCCACCCTGAATGCGGATTCCAGTGGACAGCCCGACCAGATCAAGGGGATTGCGGCCGCTCAGCGGGATCTCGCTTATCTGGCGGTTTTCCACTACGCTGCCGATGGTGCTTGTGGCCGCGTCTAGAATCACGCCGCTCGCCTCGACCGTCACCGTTTCGCGCGTTTGCCCGATCTCCATGGAGAAATCGATTCGCGCCACCTGATCCACCGCCAGCGTCACCGGTTCGCGTTTCAACATTTTGAATCCGGGGGCTTCCGCGGTCACCCGATATCGGCCTGGAAGCAGGGCAGTCACCAGGTAATTGCCGGCGTCGTTCGCGGTGGTGGCACGCGAAACGCCAGTGTCCAGGTTTGTAGCCGTCACGGTGGCGCCGGGTACCGTTGCGTTGCTCGCATCGACTACCGTTCCCGTCACCTGCGCAGTTTGTCCGAAAGCGTTCAGTCCGAATACCACGACCAGTAACATACTAGACCAAATTTTGCTCATTGTGGGATCCTCTCAATCTGGGTGCAGTGGGGATTTCCAAGCCACGTCGCTGGGGAGGATACGAGTTCTTCTCGCGGTTTCGAATTCTGTCCCAAAGCAGGCGCGGCTGAAGTGACATTTCAGGGGAACAATATAACGTTTGACTTTGCGAGTCAAGCGCTCAATCGCTTGTTCTTGCGCGCCCTGAAGTAGTGGCTGCTTTCGTAGGAAACTGCCGATGCTTGGAGAGTCTTACGCCTGTCGCTGGACTTTGTTGCGCGTCAGTTCGTCGATGTCCACGTAGAAGTAGTCCACAATGGCCAGCACTTCCGCTTCAGCTCGCTCGGGATCCCCACTGCGAATGGCGGCTAGGATCTTTTCGTGCTTCGCGATGCTGTTTAGCCAGCGGTCCGGTTCGCCCATGGTATCGTGCGTTCGCATGATGACAAAAGCAAACAAAGGAAGTAGCAGGCGCTGTAACATCTGTTCAAGAACGGGATTGCCGGAGTGTCCGCATAGAGTCAAATGAAAGCGGAGATCCCTCTCATAAAACCCTTGGAGGTTGTTGCAGGCGACCGCGGAGCGCATGTCTGCAATTACCTGATCGAGCGAGGAAAGATCCGGTTGCCTCTGCGTCACCAGTCTCGCTACCAAAGCCTCGAGGATCGCCCGCACCTGAAAATTGTGAGGAATATCGGCTTGCTTGATTTGAGTTACGTGAGCACTGCGGCCATTGCGACGTTCGACGAATCCTTCCGCTTCCAGGATGTTAAGAGCGGCTCGAATGGACGCTTGGGCGACATTCAATTTTGTGGCCCACTTGCCTTCAATCAGCGGCTCGCCGGGCCGTAGTTCTCCTGCAATGATCCGATCCCGCAAGTGTGCCGCAACCGTGTCTTTGATCAGAGCAGTACTGAGTGAAAAATTTGCTATGCCCATCGCCGCCGCCGGTGCGACAGTTTTACGATAGCATACCGCCCGTGAACGGCCCTTCCAGCTTAAGCCGCGGGGACACTGGACGGGGGATCGCTCGCGGGAAAAGAACCGTTGGTCAAGTCGTTTACCGAGGCATTGCGGTCCAGCCGGTTCCAGGATTGCCGGCAATCGTGACGTAGGGCAGACTTGCGGAAATAGAATGCCGCACCGATAGCGACGGCCGATAAGGCCACTGCAATTCCGGGACGAAGGGGAGAAGCGAATAGTCGAATCATGGGGATTCTTAGCAGATTCCGATGCCGGACTTGTACGGCTCGTTTCGCTCCATGGCGTCCAGGAGTCTTTCAATCCGCCGGGCCCGGGCATCCAGGTCCATCAGACTGTTGAACAAGGCTTCCGTTTCATCCGCCCCTTCCGCTGAATGACGGAACTGATCCAGCTTTGTCTCCAAAGCCGATTCGTCGTCGAACAGGTCCTTCAGCGCGGCAACAACAATGGTTTCTACGGCAATGCTTTGTGTGGACATTTGCTATCTCTCCTGCAAAAGTTAAAGCACGTCGTTTGCCATTGTCCAAAACATCAATGATTGACACTGTTTCGGGAGCATTACCTAGACTTTCCAGGCCACTGGTATTGGAAAAATGAGTAGATTCTTCCGTCACACGAGGGAAAGTTTGTAACCGAGGTGAGTGGCTTGAAACCCAAGCCGGTCATAGAAGCGATGGGCGTCCACGCGCGAACGGTGCGTCGTCAATTGGACTACGCAGCATCCCAACTGACGCGATCTTTCGACAGCGTGATGGATGAGGCGTTGCCCAATTCCACGGCCCCTCAGTTTGCTATCGACGCGCACCGCCTCAATCTGGCCGCGCCTGGCACCCTGATTCGACAGTCCACGAATAATGGTCAGCTGCAGGCAGCCAATCACCAGTTGATCCGATTCGACAACGATCAGCTCCTGACGCGCATCGGAATCCATCTCGGCAAACGCTTCCATATAAGAGGCGGGTACGGGATCTGCCAGATCCTCCCGAGCCGCGCCGAGGTGGTCATCCGCCAGAAGTCTTACGATTGCGCCCACGTCCTCAGGCCGGGCTCGCCGAAACAATAGTTCCATTCTTTCGAGTTTACGCGCCTCGCGGGCGGGCCCAATAGCCAAAGCGGGTCCGCACCCGAAGCTACGGGCGTCCGCGTGTTTCCACCCGGATGCTATGAAATTCTGCGGTTTGTGGAGGCGGCGGTTGAAGGCTGACGACATACTGCCGGTGCACCTCCTCGCCGACTGCCGCTATGGCATCCTCTAGCCCGGGCTGCTTGAGAAAGAAGATGCTCCTTGCACCGGTGGTTCGCGACAGAAACGCAGCGGCATCCACTTTCGATTTGTGTGCGAGTTCCGTGAAGACGGACAGCCAGCCGCCCGGTCCGGATTCCCAAGGCAAAAGCTCGGCATCCTTTTCCAGATCTTTGCCACGATCTTCCGCTTTTTTTCTTTCGCCGGCGGTTTTTTGTCCATTTGTGAAAGGCACCAGGAATGTTGAGTACGTCAGCCAGAAGATGGACACATTCTGCCGTTGTGCTTCCATCACCACGGTGGAAAGATCGATACGCAGCGCCCGCATCAATGCGTCTAACGTGGCAACACCATCGCCCTGCATCCGCAAATCCCGGAGCGTGTGAGTCAGCCGATTTGGATAGGCGGGGAAGTCCCGTATTCATCACTGAATGACAGCAGCGCCATCTCGCCTCCTAGCAACTCCAACAACAGAATTCCAACGTGTCCGAGCTTGTCCAAAATGGCAACGGAACTGGAACTCGACTCAAAGGTCACCAGGAGAGATAGTCGTTCGCCGCTGCTTTCCATCTGTATCGCCCGCGGCACATTGTTGTCATAAGGGACCAGGTCGGATGCGTTCAGCCCGTCGACAATTCGTCCCTTTGCATCGGTCACTGTAACCGGCGCAACCACTAATTGGACGGTGCTTTAAATTGTCCCTGCGCCGCCAGAGCGGCGGCCAGGATCAGAAGGACGACCCGCATCAGGCAATAGGTTGCAAATGTCTGCCCGTTTTCGGGCAATTTTTGCGGATCAGTACTTCGGCTCCTACAGTTCCTCCCACGATCTGACGATTACGCCTTTTTATACAGTTATGCGACCACTCAGCGTTCTGATGACATTTGCGCTACTGACCATCGGGCTTCCGGCTCAGACTCCTTCGGGTATCGAGGTTGTTGTGCTCGAAGGCGACGGCGCCACCAATTCTCTTGCCGGGAAGAGCCTGCACCCCGTGACCATCATGGTGCAGGATGCAGCCAAGCGACCCGTGGAGGGCGCTCTGGTATCCCTGGTTCTTCCGGCCACGGGCGCGGGCGGATCGTTCTCCTATGGAAATACGATCGAGACCAAGCACACCGGACGCGAAGGCAGGGTGACGTTTTCCGGAATGCACTCGCGCAATGTGGCAGGTTCGTTCCGCGGAGACGTTCGAGCTTCCAGCAACGGGCTGCGCGGCAGTGGCGAGTTCACTCAGACGAATGCGGAAATCGACGGGCCTCCGCACTCGCGATGGACCAATAAGCGGACCCTCATCATGGTCGGCGTAATCGCCGCCGGAGCTGGTATCGGATTGGGTGTGGGGCTTCATAACAGCGGCGGCGGCAACCCGGCGGGATACACCGTTACGCCAGGCGGGCCAACCGTGACCGCGCCCAGGTAACTCAAGGTTCAACAAATGAATTCACTTTCAACCGTAACCAGTTCGTTTTTAATAGGGTTGTGCCTGCCACTTGCCGGCGCGGCGCAGACGGTTGCCTTGACTCCCCCAACCCTTGGATATCTCTTCGATTCGGAGTCCAAGAGCATTCGTCCGCTGTCTGGTGTGCCCGGGGCCGCCAGTCTGGAAGCAGGGTTGTCCGTTCCCAGTAAGCTGGAGCGCGCCGCCATTTCTCCAAACCGGAAATACGCACTGGCGTCTACCAAGGAGGGCGAACACCTGCTGGTCGTGACGTGGAGTTCGGGCGCGACCAACGCCACTGATCTGGATGCGGCGCCACCCTCGGCAGATCAGGTCGCGTTCAGCGCGGCAGGCTCTGTGGCCGCGACGTGGAGTCGCGATGCGGGCAGAATTCAGGTGTGGAAAGGTCTTCCCGATCAGCCCTCGTTGTACAAAGAGATCGAGACAGCAGCGATTTCCGGTCTGGCAGTTTCCGACGATGGCGACGCCGTAGTCGCAGTGGTGGACGGTGGGTTGATTTTGGCAGGTTCAGGAAAGATGCTGGCCAGCGGTTCCTTCGCCGCCGTCGCTTTCCTGGGCGGATCGCACGATCTTGCAGCGGCGGAACAGTCGCTCGATCAAGTCTCTCTTTTGCGGCGAGTGGATTCCGATACGGAAACGGTTCAGTTGGCGGGCGGTCAAGATGGCGTGGCGCAGCCGGTCGCGCTCGCATTTTCGGGCGATAGCCGGAAGTTGATAGTTGCCAATCTGCGGGGGCGTTCGGTTGTAACTATTGATCTGGAATCCCGGGCCGTGATCGCGACGCCGTGCGACTGCGAGGCCGAAGGGCTTTTTCGGGCGCAAGGGAACGCAGTGTTCCGATTGACAAATGCGTCGCAGGATCTGATCACACTCTTTGATGGAGATTCCAGCGAACCCCGGGTTCTGTCGATCCCCGTAGGAGCATCCCGATGAGGCGGATTCTAGTTGCTGCGTTCTTATTGTCGGGAATCGCCTACGGCCAGGCCATCCGTGATTTACCGGGCTTTCTGACGAGCAACGTTCCGCGTAATGACGACGGCTCCAGCGCGCTGCAGCCTCTTGGATTCAACATCAATTTCTTTGGCAAGAACCGGTCTTCGGTCTATGTCAACAACAATGGCAATGTCACGTTCGACAACAGCCTGTCCACCTATACTCCATTCGGACTCACCAGTACCCGCCGGGAGATCATCGCTGCGTTCTTCGGCGATGTGGATACCCGTGCGGCGCGATCAAAGCTGGTCACATATGGGCTGGATACGGTGAATGGCAGAACGGCGTTCGGCGTCAATTACATTGACGTCGGATACTATAACAGCCACGACGATAAGCTCAACAGCTTTCAGCTCATTTTGATTGACCGCTCGGACCTTGGGGCAGGCAACTTCGACATCGAATTCAATTACCGCCGTATCTCCTGGGAAACGGGCGATGCCAGCGGCGGAGTCGGCGGTCTTGGGGGCGTCCCCGCAACGGTAGGCTGGTCAAACGGGACTGGTGAGCCAGGCACCTTCTTCGAACTGGATGGTTCGTTGACCACCGGGGCGCTGCTGGATGGAGGAAACCGAAGCCTGATCCGGAACCGGTTGAACAGCACGCAAACCGGCCGTTATGTTTTTCGCGCCCGTGGCGGACAGATTCTGCCGCCCCTCGCTATTTCCGGGAGCTGCCCTCTCCCCAGCGCGAGTTTGAATGCGCCGTATTCGACGCAGTTCACTGCGGTCGGCGGCGGAACGAATTTGCGCTGGGTGCAGGTGGCCGATCCAGGTGCGGCGCTGGTCCCTGGGCTCAATCTTTCGAGCAGCGGCCTTTACAGCGGCACTCCCACGGTGCCAGGTACGTTTGAATTCACGGTGCGCATGACTGCGAACACTGAAGATGGCGACCAGACTGTGGCGTCGCGCTGTTCCATCACAGTAGATCCTCCCCGGTTAAGTATTGTCAGCTCCTGTCCATTGCCTGCGGCGACCGTGGGTCAGGCATATTCCCGAACCCTGCAGATCAACGGCGGACGGGCGCCCTACACCTGGTCTCTTGGCAGTGACGGCACCGGTCTTCCCCGCGGCCTTTCCATTAGCCCGGCCGGCGTTATCAGTGGAGTTCCGCTGGCGGAAGGCAGCTTCGATTTCTCTATCAGCGCCTCGAGTAATACGGCCGATGGGGCGAGTCCCGCGACTAAATTCTGCGGGATCACAGTTCGCCCGGCGGTTCTGGATCTGACGACTTCCTGCGCCCTCCCAGGGGCGACTGCAGGAGTGCCTTATTCGCAGACCCTCACGGTCGCTGGAGGCACCGCTCCCTTCAGTTGGTCCACCATCGGATTACTTCCGACGGGCCTTTCGCTGTCACCGGATGGCAGGATTACCGGAACGCCCTCAGTTTCCGCCCAGTTCCAGTTTTCGACTCGTGTCGTGGATGCCCACGGCACCACCAGCATCCAGTCCTGCCGCCTGCCCGTGACGCCTCCCGTAGTTTCTGTGGCGAATTCGTGCCCCCTGCCGGCCGGAACGACCGGCGAGTCTTACTCGCAGCAGTTGAGCGCGGAGAACGGATCCGGGGGGTATAGCTGGTCGCTGATCGGCAGTCTCCCGGCCGGCTTGACGCTCAGTGGCAACGGACTTCTCAGCGGAAGGCCGATGTCCGCGGGTCCGTCCAGCTTCGATCTCCTCGTCTCTGACAGTCAAGGGAGAACGGTTGCCAAGCCTTGTACTCTCTCGGTTCTTCGGTCGTCCTTCAGCGTTGCCTCGTGTCCCATCTCCAACGCTACGGTAGGAGTTTCGTTTTCGCGCCTGATCACCGCCGATGGCGGCCAGGACCCATACGTATTTTCGGCGGCCTCAAACCTTCCGCCCGGTTTGAGCATCGGCAGCTATGGATTGATGACCGGTACCCCAACTACGGCGGGAACATTCCCAATGACCGTGCGGGTGCTCGACAGCACTGGACGAACTACGGTGCAGCCTTGCGCGGTCACTGTAGCGCCCTCCCCGCTCGCCATCGCCGGGTCATGCCCGCTACCGAAGGCCCGAGTCGGGATTCCTTATTCGTCCCCGTTCACGGCGAACGGCGGAACTGCTCCCTATGTCTTCGCGCTGACAGGATCGTTGCCCCCCGGGCTTTCGCTGACGGCAAACGGAACCGTTACCGGGACGCCAACGGCAGCCGCTAGTTCGGAATTTCAAGTGCGAGTTCGCGATGCGCAGAGCCGCATCTCCGGTTTACCGTGCTCAATTGAAGTCGCAATCCCGGATCCACCAACAATCCGCCTGAACTCCACCGCTGCCGCGGTCCTGAATCCAGCGTCTGCAGGACCCACCGTTACCGTGGACCTCGGCTCGGTTTACTCGCTGCCCATACAGGGCACCCTGGTCCTGACAAACGTGGCGGATACGGGCAACCCCGAGGGCTCGGCCAATCAGCCAGATCCAAGAGTCCGTTTCAACAACGGCCAGACCAGCATCAACTTCACAATCGCTCCAGGCACACGGCAGTTCTCGGCGCCGATCGCCTCTACCGGCACGGTTTCGGCCACGCTCACGATCGGTGTAACAAATCTGCGTATAGCCGGTTCGTCGATTCCGCTGGTGCCAAGCCCGAAGGTCTTCACGGTTCGCCGTTCGATTCCGGTGGTGACCGATGCCTGTTTCAATGTCAAGGGCACCGGTATTGAAGCTGTGATCACCGGCTACACAACCACCCGGCAACTGACTAGCGCCGTATTCACATTGACGCCGCCCGCCTCGGCCACAGTCGACGTGGCAGGCAGCGCTTCAGACTACTTCCGGGGTGACGATTCCATCCGTAACGGCGGCGCATTCGTGCTGACGGTGCCGTTCACGGCGGAAGGCGGCACCATCA
>JBDUEM010000206.1:0-13926 GCA_040002435.1 Bryobacteraceae bacterium | reverse complement strand
ACTTCCTTCGATTGAGGATGCAGCGGCGTTAGCGGTGCGTCCTGATCGGACCAGAAGCCAATGGTGCCGTAGACCTGATCGTGCAACAAAATAGGCGTGCCGATGTAGAACGCATAGGGGCACTCCTCGCCCGTCCGGTTGGGGAGTCGCGCACACGTAAAAGTCTTCTTTGCTTTCGCCACACGCGCCGAAAATAAATCGGTCTCGTTTCCGGACAGAGCGGTGCCGGCTACCTGATGTGCCGCCCGCGTCGTGAAGCCGTCTTCATTCCACTGCGTCAGCATGCCGCAGGCGACATCGAATATCTCGCAACCCGTGCCTAGGTAATCCCGAAACAGATCCTGCAAGCTGGCATAGTTGGTAATACTTAAGCGATGAAGAAACTGCAGATACCGTGTGAAGCGCGCCAGTTCCGTCGTTTTTTCCAGCAGTTGTATCTCGGTGCTGGTCAATCGCCGGTCCGTCACATCGCGCGCAAAGCCGTGTATCTGAGGTGGGCCGCCGTTAGCCGACACCAGTTGCAGCAGAACCTGCAGCACGACGCGGCCGCGCGATTCGGTGTTGATTGCCAGCGCATAGGGGCGCGGAGCAGACCCGTTTCTCAAGTCCTGCAGGATAGTTTCGACCTGCTGCTTCTGCTCCGGAACCACAAGGTCAAGGAAGCCCTTCTGAATGGCGTTTTCTTTGCTGTAGCCGGTGATTCGCTCAAATGCCCGGTTTACCCGGATCATTCTGCCCGCCAGGCTCTCTGTGAAAATGAGTTCGGGGGCACACTCGAACAGTACAGCTAATTCGTCGGCGTCAGAGGGCATCTTCGGAAACTCATCCGGCATTAGTATTCACTAGGAATCGTATCCCAAACATCAGTTTCGTACTAGAGTTATTCGCCCCATTTTTGCCTGGTACTTCTCTCTTCTTGATCATACCGTCTTAGTAGCCTGTTTGTTGGATTAGACCAAACCGCAGTACTACCAGAAACAGAAAGCTTCCGCCCGCAATCACTGCACCATGCGGCAGGCTCACCGCCTGCGGATGATCCACGCTCAACTCCGGCGCTGATAAGTGTGGCGGCCTGAATTGAGCCAATTCGGTGAGGATATGACCTACATTGCGTAAAGTGTTAGATAGATTACGCCGGATTAACAGAAGCAAAATGGCAACAATTCCCCCAAGTATGGAGGTAATCAGGAAGATCACAAACCAATTCCCGGCGCCCGTGATGCTGCCGATAGCAGCCATGAACTTGACATCTCCGCCACCCATCGCGCGCAGGGCGAATAAAGGCAGATACACTGCCGAGGCTAGCCCGAAGCCCGAAAGCGCACGCCAGAAGCCGTTCCAGCCGAAGAGGTAGATGTTCAGCGCGAAACCCAGCATCAAGCCCGTTAATACCAATCCGTTCGAGATAGTACGGGATCGCAGGTCGGAAATCGCCGCCGCGGCGGTCAGACTGGCGAGAACTATCTGCAAGATATCGGGCATGGTCGAGGGCTGCCCGATTATACCGGACGTCCGTCTGCTACAGTGAAGGAACCGCGCGTGTTTTCCTTTGCATCCCTCCTCATCTTCAGCTCACTCGCCGTTGGCAGTGCCTTCCTTGGCGTTTGGCTGACTAGCATCCCTGATATCGCGCGGCGTGTCATTCCCCTGAGCGGTGCGATCCTGGTGGCGGTCTCTTTGTTTTGGGTGCTGCCGGAGCTCATCCTGGAATTCGGCTTCTTCACCGGCGCCGGCCTGATGATCCTGGGATTCGCGGTTCTGCTGATTATCGACCGCTATATCTATGCCGTCTGTCCCGCTTGTTCGCATACCCACGATCACGACTCCTGCCGCACTCCCCTGCATGGATTCGCCGGGCCGCTGATCGCAGCGGCCCTTCTGCATAGCTTCTTTGACGGCTGGATTCTGGCGGCGGGGAATGAACAGGGCGCCGGCCCGCTTGGTCCGGCGATACTGCTCGGCGTGGCGCTACACAAGCTCCCCGAGGGTCTGGCATTCGGCGTAATCGTCAGGGCGGCGCTGAAGTCGCGTTCGCGGGCGTTCCTATGCGCCGGCCTGGTGCAGGGCATCATGCTGGCCGGCGGCGTTTCGGAGCACGCGGCCGCCCCTTATCTCGGCAACCGGTGGGTAGCCGTTCTTCTGGCATTCGGCGGCGGAACGTTTCTGTATCTGGGTTACCACGCGGTGCATGCGGAATGGAAGCGGCGATTCTCACCGCACAAGCACGCCAGCCTCAGCTCACATTAGGCCGGCGGCGGTGCCAGTCAGTCCGTTTCTGAAACTCATTGCCGATCGTCAGGATCAGGTTCTCGGTGAACGGGCGGCTTACCAGTGAAAAGGCCACCGGAAGATTTTGGGCGAGTCCACACGGCACCGAGATCGCTGGCAGGCCGGCCAGGTTGCCTGCGGGAATCAGCGCCTGCATCCCGGACGCAGAAGGCGCACCCAGACTGCGGTCCAGCGGTTCATTGACCTTCGGCGCGACCGTGTTCCTGGCCGGCGCGAGAATCACGTCGTTATTCGTGAGCAGCTGCCGGAGTCCCTGTTGCACAATCCGCCGGATGCGCATCGCTTTGATGTAGTCCCGGGCGGGAATGTCCACGGCTGCCTTCAATCCTTCGATCTGCCGCTTATCCGCCAGCTGCTCTACCTTGCCGCTGGAGATCAACGTTTCAAATGAGGAAGCCGCCTCCGCCAGAATGACGGTGTTGGTGACGGCGCCGTAGGGCAGATCAGGCAGCTTCGCTTCCACCAGTTGGATGCCAATGCTTCGCAGCACTTCGAGTGCGGCCTGGAACGAATCTCGAGTAGAAGGTTCGGTCCATTGCTCGAAATCGCTCTTCGCGTAAACAACCCGCACGTCCTTCATCTCGCGCGTAAACTGCGGCGCATAATAGAAGCTTTTCCCCGACGACGCCGGATCATTGTCATCCGATCCCGCGATCACTCGAAGCACGAGTCCGCAGTCCTCCGCCGTACGGCACATCGGGCCGATCTTATCCAGGGTCCACGACAAGGCCATGGCGCCGAAGCGGCTGACCAAGCCAAATGTAGGCCGCAGACCCGTCACGCCGCAAAAGGCACTGGGAGTGATGATCGATCCCGACGTCTCGGAACCAAGAGCGAAGGGCACCAGTCCCGCGGCCACTGCGCTTCCGGAACCACTGGATGATCCGCCGGACCAGCGCGTCCTGTCCCATGGATTAAGACCCGGCCCGAACAGCGAGGCATTGGGCGAATTGTAGCCTCCCCCGCCCGCCAGTTCCACCATGGAAAGCTTGCCGATGAGGATCGCTCCCGCGTTTTCCAGCTTCGTGACCACCGTTGCGTCGTAGTCGAAGACCTGCGCCGCGTAGGGCTTGGCGCCCCAGGTCGTGATTTGCCCCGCGACGCTGATCAGATCCTTCACAGCGAATGGGATGCCGTGGAGCGGACCTCGATACCGGCCGCGCTTCAGTTCCTTGTCAATATCCCTGGCCGTGCGAATTGCCGGCTCTCGAAGGGATAAGGCCAAAGCGTTATAGCGTGGTCCAAGCCGCTCCAGCCGGTCGCAATACCCGTTGGTCAGGTCGAGCGCCGAAATTTCCAGAGACTTCAACTTCGCGCCCAGCTCAGTGATGCTGGCGAAAAAGATATCGTCGCTTAGCTCCGTTTTCATGGTTTGAAAATGAAGCTGGGCTCCGTTGCGGTTGGCAGATCGAACTTACGGATGAGCTCGGCGTTGGCCTTGATCTTTTCGCGCGCGATGGAAGCATCGTCTGCCGCAGGCTCGGCGGGCGGTGCCTGCGCCAGTAGCGGAGTTGCACTCAACAAAGCCGCCAGATCCCTTCGCGTGAACTTCGAGCCCATGTAGAAACTATACTTCAATGCGGAGCGAGGGCTTCCAGCGCGGCCTTTTCCATGGTGGAACGTGGCGCCGTGTCTCCGGTCCAGATCTCAAACTGGTGCGCCGCTTGCTCGAGGAACATTTGAATTCCCGGTACCACTTCTCTGCTCTGTTCCCGTGCCCGCTGGACCAGCAGCGTTTCCAGCGGATTGTAGACCATATCGAACACCAGGTCCGCCGGAATGCTGTCGCGGAAGAAACATTCGTTCACGTGCGGGAACATGCCAAGTGGGGTTGCGTGGACCAGCGCGTCGAAATGTTTCGAGTCGAGTTGCTCCCGCATCAACGGCTCGGCGCCGCACATCTTCGCCAATGCGCGAACCCGGTCCGGATTTCGTCCCACGATAGATACTTTTGCGCCGGAGTCCACCAGTGCGAACGCCGCCCCACGCGCCGCGCCGCCGTTCCCCACCAGCAGAACCGATGACTTCCCCAAGCGGATCTTCTTCGCCAGAGGCACGGTGACGCCTTCTGCATCCGTATTGGTGCCCCGCCACTTCCCCGCCTTGCGCCAGACCGTATTCACGGCACCGATGCGGCGCGCCAACGGATCCACAATATCCAGATAGCGGATGATCTTCTGCTTGTGCGGGATGGTCACGCTGAAGCCGGAGATGCCCAGCTTATCCGCCAGCGTGAGGAAATCCTTGAGATGCGGCGGGTGCACAAGAAAGGGCAGGTATACCGCATCCATGCGCTTCGACTGGAAGGCGCGGTTGTGAACCGCCGGCGAGATCGAATGGCGCACCGGATCGGCGATTACGCCGTAGATCTTCGCCGCTTTCGAAAACTTCTCCACCCGATACAGATTGCGTAACAACCTGGCGCTCATCTGCCCGGCGGCCGTTCCTTCGGCGGAAATAGGAGCCGCGTACGTGTAGATTCCGCCAAGGGCTGTGGAGAGGATGCGCGTAGGGAAACCAACCTCGCCCATCGCCAGCAGGATCATTGGCACCTTCGGGTGCGCCTTCGCCAGGGAAAGCACGCGGTAGATATCGGTTGGCTTGCGCGCCGTGGTGACAATCTTGTACGCGTCGGCCGGGAACTTCGTCATGCGCCGGACAATCGCGTCCATCGCCGGGGTCGTTTCGAAATTGTGGTACGAGAGGATGAAGAAGGTCCGGCCCCGCAGGTTATCGAACTTTACCCCAACGCCCTCCGCACTCTCCACCTCCAGATCGACGGCGCGGGCGCCGGCGTCCACTGCAGACTCCAAAATGCGGATCTGCTCTTCAATCGAACCGTTGAACTTTCCGTGATTCTGGTGGCGGCGGCATGTGGCCAGCAGCGTAACATCCGAATGTTCGGCCAGAAACGACCGGATCAGTTTGACGCCTCGTTCCGGATCCGGCAGATAATCGAGCCGGAACTCGAAGAAGCGCTCGCCTTCCTCGTACTCCCGCTTGGCATGTTGCAGCAGCTTATCCGTGTCGGAAAAGCCCATGGCTATACAGATTCGCGGTAGGGAATTTCGGAGCGTCATTTGGACGTGAGTATCAGGGTATCACGGAAGGCTTAACCTTCCGCTGCGGCGCCGGCCGCTTCCTGTTCCAGGTGGGTCTTCCAGTCTTCTAGGATCGAGACCGTCGCTGTGGTCCCCAAACGGGTGCATCCGGCGTCACGGACTTCCAGGGCCTCAGCCAGCGACTCTATTCCATGAGACGTCTTCAACTGCACGCGGTCCTTTAACAGCGGGAAGACCAGCGACAGGTCGCGCAGGTTGTAGTCCACACACAGGTACGAAGCCTCAATGCGCTTGCAGATCTTCGTGGCGATGATCTTCAAGTCCTCGGTGAGGTACCTCGAAGCGAGATCCACCTTCAACAGCGCCCCAGACTCCTGGCAGGACTTCACCATCTGCAGCAGTTCCATCTCGACATACTGGAACTGGCGGGAGATCATCTTCCCGATGTTGATCGTCATGTCGATCTCGGTAACGCCGCGGCGCAGCAGATCACGGCCTTCGTAAAGTTTCGCGCCGGTGTTCGACGATCCGTCCGGGTAGCCCACGGTACTCGCTACGCGGACCGCACTGCCGCTCATCCAGCGGACTACCTGATCGACATCGGAAGGCCGCACCAGCACACTGCCGACGCCGTACTCGCGCGCCAGACGGCAACCCTCGGCTACTTCGTCCTCCGACAGGTCAGGCCGAAGCAGCAGGTGGTCCACCAGTCCCGCTAGCGTTTCGTACGTTTCGGCCGGCTTGCCGCCGGTTTCGTTCGCGGCCCCGTTTCCGCCCCCGCTATCATCCATATTGTTCCCCATTGCCGCACGTTTGTGCGGAGATCCTTCTTGCCGGCAAACCAGTCTTCATGATGGAAGTTGCCGAAATTGCCTGCGCCCGCGGCCTTCTGGTCCAGATCTCCCAGCGCGACGTTCAATCCCATCTGGCGATCACCCATCGCCAGGGAATAGAACTTTCCAGGCTCCACTTCGAGGCACGGATTGAAGTTCACCGCCCACTCAATCACATACCCCTTGCCGCCCGGCTTCACCTTCGCTACCGCCTGCTGCGCACCCTCGGTAATCCACTTCTGATAAGTGTCCCACGCCTTCTGATCTTTCCTCGGCTCGCCCTCAAGCAGCCCGCCTTTGCCAACGCCGCCCAGCCTGGACTTCGTCAGATTGCAGACCATCTGCCAGGCCGAACCATTGCCCGCCGGATTCTCGTTGCCCGTCCACTTGTTGGAAGCGTTGATCAGCAATTCCATCTCATCGCCAAACCAGGGGAAACCCTCGCGAGTCAGGTCGTGCGCTTTCGGGTTCACATCCGGAAGCCAGCGCGGTGTATCGATTCCGTAGAGAACATCGTCCGTCACTTCGAAAGCGAAATAGAGACGCTTGCCGTCGTGCTTGACGTAGCCGTGGACGGACAGATCCTTCGGATCCTTGGTCGGGCTGAATTGTGGTGTCCAATCTTTCACGCCGAAAAACTGAGTCGCGTCGTCCCACTCGCCCGGTGAGATCACGCCATCCAATTTGGGAGTTGTGCCGGTAAACGCATAAAGACTGTGAGGGTCTTCACCGGCGGAAAGGGAAACGGAAAACAGGAGGGAGAGGAGGATCGGGAAACGCATCTAGTGCTTTCTTAACTTAGCGTCTCTTCTTGCGCGGAGCCGCTTGGGCTGAGGGAACACTCAGCCCAAGCGCCTTCCGTTGTTCTCGTGCCTTGGGGGCTACTTCACTCTTCGGATACTTCTGGATTACGTTGAGGAACTCCTTACCCGCCTCGTTCCGCTGGCCGGCTTTAAGCAATGCCATCCCTTTCATATACGTGGCATCCGGACTCTTCGTCGTTTCTCCATACTTCTCAACTACTGTATCGAAGCTCGTAACAGCGGCCGGGAAATCGCCCTTATCGTAGTAGTTCATTCCGATATAAAATTGGGCGTTTGAAGCGAGATCGGTCTTATCGTAATACTTCAGGTACTCGCTGAACCCCTGCATGGAAAGATCGAGATTGCCCCCGCTCCGGTCACGCAAGGCATTCTGATACAACTGCTCCGCCGGCGGGGGCGGCCCGGATCCCGCGGCGCCTCCACCCAACGGGGAAGCCGGCGGGGCAGGTGGCGCCTGCATGACCTTTAGCGTGTTGCTGAGGTCTCCCACTTGAGCCTCCAGGCGCTTCATGCGGCTGGTGAGATCGTCCATGGAGTTCCGCACGCTCTGGAACTCGGAAGTCATCTGGTCCAGCTTTCCGCTGAGCCCGGCTACGGGGCCTATCAGGCTCTTCATCTGTTCGTTGATACGGTCCCGTATACCGCTGTCCAGAACCGCTACAGAAGTATTAGCCTGGCGCGAGTTGTCGATACTTTGCTGAACCAGCGTCTTCAGCTCCGCAAGTTGCCTCTCAACCGAGGTCCGCGACTGCTTAACCTCTTGTTCCATCGTCGCCAGATCCCGGCTGATTTCCTTTACAATATCGCCGGTCTTTTGCGCCGGCGCGACACCGGGGATGCTCAGGAGGAAAAACAGGGTAGGTATAAAATGCTTCATCCAACGCTCCTAACGAAGAGGCCAGGCTTTAGCAGCCTGGCCTCCTTGTACTCGACAGTCTCTACTGCCCCGCTTCGAAGTGTGCGCGGCGATTTTTCTGCCAGCAAGCTTCGTTTGATTCCGTACACTGCGGGCGTTCCTTTCCATAGCTGACCGGCTTGAGACGATCAGCCGCCACACCTAATTGGACGAGGAATTCCTTGGCAGCGGTTGCACGGCGGTCGCTGAGGCCGAGGTTGTATTCGGCCGAGCCACGCTCATCGGCGTGCCCCTCTACGATGATCACCGCATTGGGGAATTGTGACAGTACGTTCTTCAATACGTCGGCATTACGGGTGAGCACGGCCCGCGCATCTTCGCGGATGTCACTCTTGTCGTAGTCGAAGAAAGCGTCCTGGACATCTCGCTTCAGAATCTCGGCGAGCGTAGGCCCTTCAACCTTTGCCGTCGGAGGAGGAGGAACAGGAGGATTGGTAACCCTCACCGTAGCCGTCGATGTGCTAGTGCCGCCAGGGCCTGTCGCCGTCAACGTATACGTCGTCGTGGCAGCGGGATAAACCTGACGGTTGCCGCTTGCATCCACCGAACCGATTCCGGGCGCGATGGAAATATTCGTTGCTTGCCCACTGACGGCCCAGCGGAGCGTGGAGGCCTGACCTTTCTCAATGGTTCCTGGCTCGGCTTCAAATTGGGTGATGTTCGGCCTTTCAATGACCGGAGCCGGCGCCTGTTTCGCCGGGGGCGGCGGGGGCGGCGGAGCCGGGGCCTTTTTCTTACACCCTGCGGCAAAGAGTGAGAGTGAGAGTGCCAGCCCAATCACACTAACTTTGCGGGCACTGAGTCTTGCTATCAAATTCTGGCTATCCATCCTGCTTTGACTTCCCATGTGGGAAATTAACCTCCTGATCTGTACGAACAAAAAAACTAGCTACTTACTCCACACCGGCATTGTGTTCTGGCCTCGTGTGGTCAACGGCTTAATATCTGTTCCATCCGCTAACATGGAGTATATCTGGGTTGAGCTTCCGCGGCGCGAAGAAAATGCGATATGCCGTCCGTCCGGCGCCCAAGTTGGATTCTCATTGCGTCCCGCTCCGTGAGTTAACTGTACAACCTCACGAGTGGCGACGTCCATTATGAAGATGTTGAAGTTCCCTGGCTCGAAGCCCCGCGTCCAGGCAAAAGCGATGTGCTGGCCATCGGGATGCCAGGCCGGATTAGAAGCCTCGCCTTCTCCAGAGGTGAGTTGCGTCAGGTCGGCGCCATCGATGCTCATCTTGAAAATCTGCTGTGGGCCCGATCGTCCCGACACGAAGACGATCTCGTTGCCTGTCCTGGGATTCACTTTCGGCTCCACTTCTACCTTGCGGACGTTGGTCAGCCGCTGCAAGCCGCTCCCATTAATGTTGGCGCGGTAGATCTGAGCATATCCCCCAGCCGCTGTAGATGAAAATACAACAGACTTACCATCCGGAGTGAAATCGACCTGCGCGTTCATGGAAGCAGACTGATTGTAGAAGGGCAGGCGCCGCCCGGTCTCCAGCGAATGAATCAGAATCTCCGGCGTGCCGCGAACGAAGCTCGTGAAAGCTACCTTGGTTCCGTCGGGCGAGACGCTGGGCATCGTGGAGATAGAACGGTACGAAGTTAGCTGCTTTTGATTTGACCCGTCGTAGTCCATTGTCCAGATTTCTTTCGTTCCCGTTCGTTGTGACACAAATACGATCTTCGTTCCAGCCAGACTCGAAGCGCCAAACGTCTTCAGGATGTCCGCTGCGAACTCCTGGGCGACTTTACGCGCACCCTTATCATCGATCGAGCCAAAGTAAAGCTTCCCAATCGCCTGAGCGTTTGAAATGTCGTTCTGAGTTACATTATAAAACCAGCCGAAGAGAACAAGTTGATTATCTTTAACAGCCGTATAGCCGAAAGCCAGGTAGGTGGCGTTCACCGGAGGGCCGGACCAGTCGGTCAGCCACGGGGCTTTCGCGACGGGTGCGGGAGTGGGAGCGCCGCGCCGCACCGGCGGCGCTGCTGGCTGAGGCGGTTTAAAGTCCTGCGGGGTTTGCGGCACTTGTAGCGGATACATGGTCTTGGGCGCCATGTTGAAAAGACCCGAACCTTCGATCTCGCTCCACAGGACGGAATTGAAGGTGCCCATGTACTGCTGCGCCTCGGCCGCGCCGCGGAAATCCGGTATGGCGATTGTGCCTTTGCCACCGGATTTCAGAATGTCGACGACCATTTTATTTTGCGCGGTCACGATCAGGACAGCAGCGATCGCGAGTAGAGGAAGTGCGAGTAATGTCTTTTTTGTCATTTCTGTAACCGGAACCAAAACTCAAGATTTGCGGAATTGTGTTCGTAGCCGAGCGGAAGCTTCGGAAGCGGAACGGACGCCAGAATGGCCCGCTGCGCCGACTGATCCAGCGTGAAGTTACCGCTGGACTGGGTGACCTTAACGTTCTTTACACTGCCGTCCCGGAAAACTTCGAAACTGACTACGACAGCCGGAAGAGACTGCATGCGCGCGTCAAACTGTTCCGTGTGCCAGTTGCGGCCGACGGCATCGCGAAGCAGTTGCTCATAATAGCCGAAGCGGTTGCCGAACGGACTATTACTGCCGGATCCGACGCCGCCACCGCCCGGCGCGGCACTAAACATCGGGGAGACCGCGGCGGGTGCGGTACGGTTGTATACCTGATTCGGCTTTGGATCCTTTAATGCCGTATATTTCTGTGCCGCAGCCGCCATATCCGCAAGCCGCTTCTTCTGCTTTTTCGACTTGAGGGAAATGGCGTCCGGATCAGGAACTTCCACCTTCACTTTCTCGACCTTCTCGGGTTTGGCTGGGATCACCGAGTGGGTGTCATTAGCCACGGGATTGACGCGGCCTTCTCTCGATGGCAGCGGGATTTTGCTGACCGGCGTGATGGCAACCGCTCCGCCTCCCATGGACTTGGGATCACCCAAATGTTCGGAGGTGGGCGCGACGAAACTATAGAGGGCGATAGAACCCAACAATAACGCATGAAAAGTAGCGGAGGTGAGGAACGGCTTCCCGAGTGACTCCCGCCGATCGAAAATATCCGGATGCGTCTCCATACATCTATCTTCGCGCCTTCGGCCCGCCTTCTAGAGGTTGGGTCACCAGACGCACGTCGATCTTGGCCTGGTTCAGTGCACTGATTACCTGGGCGATAGGATCGTACACCGTATCTTTGTCGGCGCGGACGAACGCGGCTTTGCTCTTGGGATAGTTTTTACGGATGGTCTCGCCCAGAAGATTGATGTTGACTTCCTTTTCACCCAGATAGACATCGCCATTGCGCGTCAGACTGACTACCGGAAGTTCGTCGTTGGTGTCGCGAGTCTGATTCACCTTGGGGACATCTACTTCGAGGCCGAACTCCATGACATGCGCCGTCAGCATGAAAATAATCAGCAGCACCAGAACTACGTCCACCAGGGGGATGATGTTGATATCGGCCATGGCGGAATGGCCGCCACGGAACCGGCTTCGACCGTTCGATGAACCGCCTCCCAGTGAGAATGCCATTGGCCTAGTCCTCGAACTTCTGTTCGGTAGAATTCAGGAACTCAAGAGAAAAGTCTTCCATCTTCGCGCCAATTTCCTTGATGGAGTTGCCGAAGTAGTTATAGAAGATGGCTGCCGGAATAGCGGCGATTAGACCTATGGCTGTGGTAACCAGCGCCTCGGAGATTCCCGGGGCTACCGCGCGCAGGCTCGCGCTTCCTGCCTGGGCCAGGCCCTGGAACGCGGTGATGATGCCCCACACCGTGCCCAGCAGTCCAATGAAGGGAGAGACGGCAGCCGTGGTGGCCAGCCAGTTCATGTTCTTCTCGAGGCGGGAAAGCTCTTCATTCATCCCTAGCTGCAGGCTCCGCTCCAGCGAGAGCTTGTTAGTAAGAGTGCCGCGGGATTTCACCTGCCGGTCCACCTCGACATATCCGAATTCAAAAACGGTGACCAGCGGCGCCAGGCGGAACTGCTCCATGGCCATGGCAACCGTATCGAGACTCGGAGCTTTGCGGAAGGCGCGAAGGAACTGCGAGTTGGCCGCGCGCGCCTTGTTGAGGCGGCTCCATTTGGAAAAAACGATAGACCACGAAAGCAGGGAAGCGGCCACCAGGAAGCCAATGACGGCTATCGTGACGGGACCGGAAGTGAGGAGGGATTCCCAGATCCCGACTTGCAGAAAAAATGCGTTCAACGCTTGCGGCGCCTCCAAACACACTATCATAACGGAAAACAGAAAGATGCGGTTCTGTTTTATCGTAGGACGCGCCCAGGTCGGGGAAAGTCCGAATCTTCTTACATGAAGTAGTCTTTTACTTTATCCAGCAGGCCCTTTTCCTGCGGCTCGTTGTCCGCCGGCAGGGATTCCCGCAGCTGCTCAAAAAGCTTCTTCTGGTCGCGGCTCAGTTTAGTCGGCACGCGCACGTCGATGTGCACGAAAAGATCCCCGCGCCCGTGGCCGTTTACGTTCGGGACGCCCAGCGACCGCATGCGAATCTTCGCGCCGGTCTGGCTGCCATCTGGAATTTTCACCGTCTTCAGCCCATCGAAGGTCAAAATGTCCACCTCGGTTCCCAGCGCAGCCTGAGCCACGTTCACCGGGACCGTGCAGTGCAAATCGCTCCCTTCGCGATCGAAGACCGGATGCTCTTCCACTTTCAGCACCACGAACAGGTCGCCGTGCGGACCGCCGTTCGCCCCGGGCTGGCCTTCGCCCGTCAATCGCAAGCGCGTGCCGCTGTCGACCCCGGCCGGGATGTTCACCTTCAGCTTGCGGTCGCTCCGGATATAGGCTTCGCCCTTGCACTGAATACAGGGACGCCGGATCAGTTGCCCCCTGCCGTTGCACTGGCTGCAGGTGCGCCGCACCGAGAGGAAACTCTGCTGATAAATTACTTCGCCCTTGCCGCGGCACATGGGGCAAACCGTAAGCCCGTCCTGTGGCTCAGCGCCGGAGGCTTTGCAGCGCGAACAGGCCTCCATCCGCGGCACCTGGATATCGGCACTCATGCCGCGCATTGAATCCTCGAAGCCGATTTCCAGATCGTAGCGGACATCCTGCCCGCGCTGCGCACGACTCTGATTGCCGCCGCGCGCGCCGCCGAACAGATCGTTGAGCCCGAAAAAATCGCCCAAAATGTCGCTGAAGTCGGTGAATGCCTCGGGATTGAACCCTCCGCCGCCTCCGCCGGTTTGTGACAAGCCCTGATGGCCATACCGGTCGTAGACCGCCCGCTTCTGGGAGTCGCTCAGAACGCCATAAGCCTCGGCCGCTTCCTTGAACTTCTCTTCCGCTTCGTGGTTATTGGGATTGCGGTCCGGATGAAATTGCAGCGCAAGCTTGCGATACGCCGCCTTCAACACGCCGTCGTCGGCGCCCTTCTCCACGCCAAGCACGTCATAGTAGTCGCGTTTGGTCACTTCTGCACCGACACCTTCACCATCGCCGGTCTTAGCAACCGTCCTTTAAAGGTGTATCCCCGCTGATACTCGTCGAGAATTGTATGGTCTTCGATCTCGGAGTTCTCCACTTTATCCACCGCGTGATGAGAGTGTGGATCGAACTTCTGATTCACGGTTTCAATGGGCTCCAGTCCAAGTTTCTTGACGGAATCCAACAGCCGTTGATAGATCAGCTCGACGCCCTTCACAAATTCACCGGACTCCGGGCTTGCCGGAGCCGATTTTAACGCCCGCTCGAAATCGTCCAGACTCGGAAGTAATGCGCGAACCGCTTCCATACTGGAATATTCGGCAAACTCCATTTGTTCCCGTTGCGCACGTTTGCGGAAATTTTCAAACTCGGCTTGCCGCCGCAGCACCAGATCCTGCAACTGGTCGCGCTCCGCCGTCACGGCGGCGAGTTGTTCAGAGGACTCAGCTACCGACGCGACATCGCCGGAATTCACTTCTTCTTCCATTTGTTCACTCACAGTGTTTAACCTTTCAGACCTACGCCTGAACGCTTTGAAATGCTTGGCCCACATGAAGTACCGCGGAG
>JBDUEM010000205.1:0-13985 GCA_040002435.1 Bryobacteraceae bacterium | reverse complement strand
CCCGCTTCAGGACGGTTGTGACGCGCACTGCGACACTACCACTGTGGGTACCCCTTGCTACGAAAAGTTGTCTCGTGTATTCTAATCCTCACTCGGGCGCTAGCTGTGGTGCTCAGCGCTTTCTCGTAAGGGGTTTCCATGTCAATGAAATCCGCGTTACCGTTTTTCGTCTCCTTGTGTTTTAGCATCGGCCTTCCGCTGGTGGCACAAGTGGAACGCGCTTCCATCGTTGGGAGTATAACCGACAAGACCGGCGCCGCCATGGCCGGTATCGAATTGTCGGTCACCAACGAAGCCACCAACACCAGCATTAAACTGACGACCGACAGTTCCGGCGCCTACATCGTGCCGAACCTGATTCCCGGCAGTTATACCGTCGCGGTGACGCATCCGGGCTTCCGCCCGGTAACGTTCCGCAACTTCGTGCTCCAGGTCAGCCAGAACGCACGGCTGGATATTACGCTCGAAGTCGGAAGTGTGGATCAGTCTATCGAGGTGACGGGCGCATTGCCGCTGCTGCAGACGGAGAACGCGTCTGTTGGCCAGGTGATTCCGGAAGCCGCCGTCAATTCCCTTCCATTAAATGGCCGCAACTTTGTGCAGTTGGCCATCCTGGCGCCAGGTGTGTCCGGGCTCGACTATGCACAGCCTTCAACTATCAACACAGGTAAACGGCCGGACGAGCTTCGGCCCGGTGGGACGGCGCTACAAGCCAACGGAGCGCTCAGCCAGTCCAATCAAGTGCTGTTGGACGGTGTTGACAATACCGAGATGATTTCGCAGACCTTTATCGTTCGGCCATCCGTGGAGGGAATTCAGGAATTCAAAGTCCTGACGAATAACGCGGGCGCGGAATACGGGCGCAGCGTGGGTGCCATCGTGGTGGTCACCACCAAGTCCGGAGGGAATCAGTTCCACGGCAGTCTCTTCGAGTTCCTGCGCAACGAGAAGTTGGATGCCAAGAACTTCTTCGCCAGATCCGATGTTGGCAAGCCTCCGTTCAAACTCAACCAGTACGGGGCGAGTCTTGGCGGACCGATCCGGCGGAATAAAACCTTCTTCTTTGCGGATTACGAGGGCTACCGCGAGATTTTCGGTGATACGCAAGTGCAGACCGTGCCAGTCGCCCAAATCCGGACTGGCGATTTTCGCGGTGTCGTTGCGAACGGGATATATGACCCGCTGACGACCCGCGCCAACCCCGCGGGCGGCGCTGCGATCCGAGACCGTTTTCCCAACGATACGATTCCGGCGAACCGGTTCGATAAGATCGGCGCCGCGTTGGTGAACCTGTGGCCACTTCCCCAGGTGGCGGGTCTGGCGAACAATTTCGTCGCTTATCCGATCAAGCGTTCCAGCCTGCACCGTGCGGATGGCCGCGTGGATCATCAGCTTTCCCCAAAAGATACTCTCTTCTTCCGCTTCTCGGCCGACTGGAGCGGCATGATCATTCCGGACACGTTCAACACCGATATTGGCGGGAATGAAGCCAGCTTCGCGGGCACTGATGACGTGCATGGACGGAACCTGGTGGGGGCCTGGACTCGAACCTTCAGCCCGAGCACGGTGGGTGATTTTCGTTACGGTTACACGCAGTTCAACAGCTCGCTGATACCTACACAACTTACCAATCCAATTTGGAAGACCATTCCGGGACGTCAGACTAACGATCCATTCCAGCCCTCCGCGCCGATTGTTGGAACAACCGGATACGCAGGCCTGGGGAATGCCCGGTCGACGCCGCTGATCCGCAATCAGAAAACGCACGAGATCAATGCGAATCTCACGATGCTCAAGGGCGGACATAGTCTGAAGTACGGAGTTGACTTCCGATTCCGCACCACCGGTGAGACGGCCAGCCCTCCCGGAGAAAGCGCATTTGGCCGATGGGTCTTCGATCCTACGTATACTCGCAATCCGGCGAGCCCAGGCGGAACGGGCGAGACCATTGCCACCATGCTGCTGGGTTATCCGATCGCCCTGCGGCGCGACGTCTTCCTGCCGGGAACGGCAACGCTTCGCACCAACGAGCTGAACTTCTATATCCGGGACGAGTGGCGCCTTACCAACAAGCTCACCGTTAACATCGGGATTCATTATGAGATCAACACTCCATTTACTGAAGCCAAAGATCAGTGGGTGAATTTCGATCCGGCTACCGGCGCGCAGCTCATTGCCGGGAAGAATGGTGTTAGCCGGACGGGTAACATCAATACGGATTACCTGGCCTGGAGTCCGCGCATCAGCCTGGCTTACCAGTGGAACAAGAAGACGGTGATGCGCGCCGGTTATGGTGTTTTCTACTTTCCGCAGGGAAACGCGGGAACCAACATTCGCCAGTTCCGCCAGCCGCCCTTCGACTTCGTTGTGAACCAACCCTTTTCGGGAAATGACATTCCCACGACGACAACGTCGCAGGGGTTTCCCATTGTGACTACATCGCCGGATCTAACCAAAGGGCCGGCGCTTTTCGCCTTGAAAGGAGTCACGCCAGATTTCCGGAACGGCCAGCAGCAGCAATTCAATGTGAGTGTTCAGCGGGAGATCACGAAGGATACGGTCCTGACTGTCGGTTTTGTGGGATCGCTCGGCGCCAAGCTGTACTGGGCGCGGAACATCAATCTGCCTGACCCCGGCCCGGGCGCGGTTGATCCACGGCGGCCCTACTACAATTTGTATCAGGGCGTCACTGGCATTAGCTGGCTCGAAAGCTCGGGCAATTCTGCCTTTGCGTCGATGCAGACGACCTTCGAAAAACGATTCAGCCATGGTGTCTATCTGTTGTCGAACTGGACGTGGTCGCATGGCCTCGACAACGTCGGGGGAGACGGAGGATCCAATGGGCCCATTCCGCAGGATCCGAGGAACCGCCGCGCCGATTGGGCAAGTTCCAACAGCGACATCCGGCACCGGTTCAACATTGCCGGAAGTTACCAGTTACCCTTCGGGCCCGGCCAGAAGTTCGCTGCCGGCGGAGGGCCGCTTAGGCATGTGATCGGCGGCTGGGAACTCGGCGGGTTAGCCGTGTTGCAGAGCGGGCTGCCGTACACCATCACGGTGCCCGGCTCGCCTTCAAACACCGGGAACGGCAGCCGCGCAAATCCGGTAGCCGGCGTCAATCCGATTCCGGCCAGCCAGTCGATCAGCCAATGGTTCGATCCTGCGGCGTTTGCGGTGCCGGCGGCTTTCACGTGGGGAACGCTTGGACGGAACACGCTGAATGCACCTGTACTCGGGAATCTGGACCTTTCGCTGGCCAAGAAATTCCGGTTCCAGGAGTCGAAGGAGCTGCAATTCCGTTCGGAGTTTTTCAACGGATTGAATCATCCGCAGTTCAGTCTGCCGAATGCCACGGTTGGCGTTGGCGGCGCTGGAACGATTACGGCGACTCAGAGGTCCAACCGGCAGATTCAGTTTGCCCTGCGGTTTGCATTTTAGGAACCGAGGGGAACAGAACTCACGCCAGAATCTGTTTCACCACATTGCCGTAGACGTCCGTCAAACGGAAATCCCGGCCGCTGTATCGGTAGGTGAGCTTCTCATGATTCAGGCCCAACAAGTGCAGAATCGTCGCGTGAAGATCGTGAACGTGGACCTGGTCGGAGACACCTTTCCAGGCATACTCATCGGTCTCGCCGTAGATGGTCCCTTGCTTCACTCCCGCGCCGGCCATGAACATTGTCCAGCAATACGGGTTGTGATCGCGGCCACCATTGTTGGCGCTCGCCGGGGATAGCGTCTGGTCAAAAGGCGTGCGCCCGAACTCGCCTGTCCAGATAACCAGCGTGTCATCCAGCAGGCCGCGCGCTTTCAGATCGGTCAACAGGCCGGCCACGGGCTTATCTATCCCTTTGGCGCTCTTTCGTAGCAGGGTGTTGATTTTGTCGTGGTGGTCCCACCCGCCGTCGGTAACCTGGATGTACCGCACGCCGGCCTCGGCGAGCCGCCGGGCCATCAAACATTTTCTTCCGAAATTGTCGGTGTCGTCCTGCCCTACGCCATACAGATCCAGCGTCGCCTTCGATTCCTTGGAGAAGTCGAATACATCGGGCGCCGTTACCTGCATGCGGAAGGAGAGCTCGTAGGACTGGATGAGCCCTTCGATGTTTCGATCCTCGCCACTAGCGTCCATGTCCATGCGGTTCCGGGCTTGAATCAAATCCAGGTCGAGGCGCTGCTGGCTTGACGAGAGGCTTGGATCGCCGAGGTAACCGATTTTGGATTGCTTTACGGGCGTACGCGAATCCCCGATACGCGTCCCCTGGTAAATGGACGGAAGGAAGACGTTCGAATAATGCAGCGGGCTGCCGTCGTCGCCGTACAACACGGGACTGATCACGACGAATCCGGGCATGTTCTGATTCTCGGTGCCCAGTCCGTAGAGGATCCACGAACCCATGGAGGGCCGGACAAACTGCAGCGAACCGGTCTGGAAGATCCGGATGGCGCCGGCGTGGATCGCGCTGTCGGTGGTCATCGCCCGAAGCCAGCACAACTCATCGGCTTTCTGCGCCAGATTCGGAAGCAGGTTTGACATCCACATCCCGCAGTCGCCTCTCTGCTTCATCTCCTCGATGGCAGGCATGAGCTTGGCGTCTTTCGCGAACCGGATACTACTGGCGTTCACCGAAAAGGGAATAGGCTTCCCGGCCTCGGCCTTCAAGCGAGGTTTGTGATCGAACAGGTCCATCTGCGAGGGCCCGCCTTGCATCCAAAGCAGGATCACCCGCTTGGCCTTCGGCGGAAAATGGGGCTGCTTGGGGGCTAGAGGATTGTCCCGCTGCGCGGCCATCGCGGCGAAAGCCATCGAGCCGAAACCGCCGCCAAGAGTGCTCAAAAACTGACGTCGTCCACTTGGCATTGTTTATCTCCTGTAAAGAAACTCGCTGGAAACCAGGATCGCGTGACAGTATCTGGTCCAGGCTTCTGCCGGTTCGCCTCCGGCCTTGGCGATAAACTCGCGCGCCTGCTGGACATCCCGCTCTGTGGCCGGACGGTTGAGGGCGCGAAGTATTATCTTCGAAACGCGGCCTGCTTCATCCAGTTTACCGTCCCCCAGAACGCCGGAGGCCAGCAGTCTGGCTTCCTCCTTCACGAAAGGCGAATTCAAAAGGTAAAGCGTTTGCGTCGGCACAACCGTTGGAATGCGGGTCCCAATCACCTGGTCCGGATCTTTGAAGTCGAATAGATTCAAAATATCCACCGGCGTCATCTGGCTATTTCGCATCACCGGCTGATAAACGGTGCGCCGGTTTTTGATGGCATCGCCGATGACGCTATCGTCTTCAAAAAAGAAGGGAGCAATCGTATGAATGTTGCGCGGCGAAAACGGCAGGGAAGGGCCCCCCCTTCCAGCATCCAGGTTGCCGCCCGCTTGCAGCATGGCGTCGCGAATGGTTTCCACTTCCATGCGCCGCCGGTTCGATCTCCACAGAAGCTTGTTATCGGGATCCACTTGAGCCGCTTTCGAATCACTGGTACTTGCGAGCTGATACACGCGGCTCAACACAATTTCGCGGATGGTTTTCTTGGTTGACCATTTATTCGCCACCAGGCGCGTCGCAAGATAATCCAACAACTCGGGATGAGTGGGCGCATCGCCCCGCGCGCCGAAGTTTTCCGTGCTGGCCACGATTCCATCGCCAAAGAGGTGGTGCCAGAGGCGATTCACATAGACTCGCGCTGTGAGCGGATTCTTCTCGTTGGCGATCCACTCCGCCAGTTCGCGGCGTCCGCTGGAAACGGGCTCTATCTCCGGCGGCTTCCCGTAGTTGACGGCACTTAAAAAGCCTCGCGGCGCAAACTCTCCCAACTGATGCGCGTCCCCGCGGGAAGCGATGCGGGTATCCATGGGTTGATCCAGATCTTCGGCGGCGTAAACGGACGGCAGCCTCGGCTTCCGGTAGCGAACAAACTCCAGGATTTGCTTGTCCCCGGCGAATTCACTCTTCTTCTTGAGCGCCGCCAGTTCTTCCTCTGCGGCCTTGATTGCCGCGTCATTCTCCTTGCCGGCCGGGTTGGCTTTCAGCGCCGTGATGCGCTTCTCCACCTCTTCGCGTTCCTTCTTGAAAACCTTCTCGGCGGCTTCTGCCTCAGCCAGTCGCTTATCGTACTTCTCGAGATCTTCCGCGTAATGCTTGACCAGCTCAGTGGTTTCCGGCAAGCGAACCATGTTCACTCCACCGTCTCCGAAATGATTCAGGGAGAGCGTCTTGGTGCTGAGGAAGATTCCAATCAGCCCGTAATATTCCTTGTTCGGAATCGGATCGAACTTGTGATCGTGGCACCGCGCGCACCCTAGCGTTAGCCCCAACATGGATCGCCCGACGAGATCCACTTGGAGATCGGCCGCGTCAAGCAGGGTCTGTGCGCGATCATACGAACCCCACGACCAGGGCCCCAGGACCAGGAAACCGGTTGCAGCTAGAGCTGACTCATCCGGCTTGCCCTTGTGCCCCTCTTTCGGCCCGGCCAATTGTTCGCGCACGAACTGGTCGTATGGCTTGTCCTGATTGAACGAGTCGATGACGTAATCCCGATACCGCCACGCCTCCGGCAGGGGAATCCGCCGTCCGTATCCTGTGGTCTCCGCAAAGTAGGTGATGTCCAGCCAATGCCGCCCCCAGCGATCTCCGAAGCCGGGCGAAGCCAGCAGACGATCTACGGCCTTGGCAAAGGCATCGCTGGACGAATCGTTCACGAACTCTTCCATCTCCTTCTCGGCTGGCAGCAACCCTGTGAGATCAAGTGTTACGCGGCGGAGCAGCGCGTACTTATCCGCATCCCGCACCGGCTTGATGCCCTTCTCTTCCAGCTTTGCCAGGATGAAGCGGTCGATGTCCGAGCGCGGCCAAGTGTTGTCCCGCACTGTGGGCGCGGGCGGGTTCTGCACCGGTTGGAAAGCCCAATGCACTCCAGTAGCCAGCGGCTTCGCCCCCGTATCGGTGTCAGGCCACACCGCTCCTCCGGCCACCCACTTTTCGAGGACACTAATCTCAGCCTCAGCGAGCTTCCCAGTGGGCGGCATCTTGGCCTTGCCGTCGTACCGGATGGCTTTGATCAATGGGCTCTCATCCGGATTTCCAGCCATTACTACGCCTGCGCGATGCATGCCATCTTTGGATGTCAGGCGCTTGCCGCCCATCTGCGTCTTGTCACCATGGCAGGATCCGCAGCGACTGATCAGGATTGGCCGAACTTTGGACTCGAAGAAATCGGCGCCGTCACGCGGCTGCGCAGGCAGTAACGCGGTGTAAAAGAGAAGCCATCCGGCGGTGGCTCTCGTCAGTAAATAATATGCCTGCATTCCCCGCGATGATTATATCGCGGAACTGCGGTTATACTCAGGCACGGAGGACGGTTTGAATCGAATCAGTGCAATGGCGGGCGTCGGAATAACAGCACTCTGGGCGGCCATGACTTACAGCGCCCCAGGTCCTGCGGCTTTCGTCGATATCACGGCAAATTCCCGAATTCGATATCAAACTATGTCCAGTGCTACTTCTCAAAAATATCTTCCGGAGTCGATGGTTGGAGGAGTCGCCATGCTGGACTATGATGGCGACGGCCGGCTGGATTTGTACTTTGTAAACGGTGCGGCGCTGGACGATCCAATGCCTGCGGGTAAGCAGCCTGACAAATCAGACCGCCGTTATTGGAACCGTCTGTATCGCAACAATGCCGATGGAACATTCACGGATGTGACCGAGCAGGCGAAGGTAGCCGGTGGCTCCTACGGGATGGGCGTGGCGGCCGGCGACTTCGACAGCGACGGCCGAACTGATCTTTACGTCACCGCCCTTGGCCGCAATATTCTGTATCACAACAACGGGGATGGCACTTTCAGTGACGTGACTGATCGCGCTGGAGTGGCGGGGGGAGGATGGTCCGCCAGCGCTGCCTTCCTGGATTATGATCGCGACGGAAAGCTGGACCTCATGGTCACACGCTATCTTCATTGGAGTTTTGCCGACAATCCCTATTGCGGTGAGAAGAGGGAAAACTATCGCGCGTATTGCCATCCGGATCACTTTAAGCCGATTTCGCATCTTCTTTATCACAACAACGGCGATGGCACCTTCACGGATGTGTCTGCGAAGGCAGGTCTGGCGGAGCGGCCCGGAAAGGGGCTTGGGCTGGTAATCAACGACTTCGACCGCGATGGGTGGCCGGATATTCTGGTCGCCAACGATTCGTCCGCACAGCAGTTGTTTCGCAACCGCCACGACGGCACATTCGAAGAAACTGGTCTGGTTGCAGGACTGGGGTACGACGAAGACGGCAAGCCGTTTGCTGGAATGGGCGCCGATGCCGGGGATTATGATCGGGACGGCTGGCCGGATGTTTTCATCAACGCGCTGGCCAACCAGAGGTATGCTCTATTCCACAATATCCGCGGCGCGTTCGAGTATTCATCGGGAGCGAGCGGCGTGGCTGCCGCGACCCAGATGCACTCCGGCTGGGGAGCAAAGTTTATCGACTATGACAACGACGGATGGCTGGATCTGTTCGTCGCGCAGGGCCACGTGATGGATAACATCGAGCTGACCCAACCGGCCATTCGATATAAAGAGGCACCCCTGTTGATGCGAAATAATCGCGGCAAGTTCTCCGACGTTTCCGCGCAGAGCGGCGAGGTATTTTCGAAGCCGATCGCAGCTCGGGGAGCCGCGTTCGGCGACCTGGATAACGACGGATGGATTGATGTTGTGATCAATGTGAAAGACGGCCCGGCGGTGCTGCTTCACAACCAGGGGGGCGCCAATCACTGGCTGACTGTACGAGCAGTGGGACGGACCTCCAATCGCGACGGCATTGGCGCGGCGGTTAGGGTTGTGGCGGATGATGGGGCGGAACAACGAGCGTACATTACCGGCTCGGGCAGTTATATGTCTTCCAATGATGCTCGCGCACACTTTGGGTTGGGAGCCGCAAGATCCTTGAAGTTGCTGGAGATTGTTTGGCCGAGCGGAACGATACAGAGGATGGAGCAGGTGAAGGTAGATCGGATACTGACAGTGGAAGAACCGGCGGCCGCTAAGCCGTGAGGAAAGGGGCAGGCCCGGAGGCCTGCCCCCTGATTCAAAAGTTAAACTTCAAGGCGAATTGTCCTGTCCTTGGAGTATTGGCCTGTGACGTCACCTTGCCAAAGTTAAACAGATCGCTGAAGTTCGTAGCGGGCCCTCCAAACCGTGTTCGGTTGAAGGCGTTGAACATCTCGAATCGAAACTCCAAGTTCATCGATTCGTGGATGGTGGTCCGTTTCATCAGCCCGAAGTCCTCGTTGAAGTTCGGAAACACTCTCGCATTCGGCAAAATGGAACCTGCGTTGCCGTAAGTAAAAGGAGCCGGATTCTTAAACGCGGCCGCGTTCAGATAGAGACTGGTGGCAGGATCAAAATTGCTGGTGGAGAGCACCGGATTTACACCCGGCACGCTGTCAGGAAGGTTCCGGCTATTGAACAGTGGCAGCGTATTATTGATTCCCACACCGATGGGTTCACCGGATTGGTAGGACATGATGCCGTTGATCTGCCACCCACCGATGATCTTACCCACCGGTCCGGCAACGTTGGCGACCGGTTTCCCGGGCCCGATTGGCAGTTCATAGTTGAACGCAATCACGGCACGGTGCGGAATATCGAACTGTGCGAGTGCCTTTTCCACACGGCGGTTGTATTGGTCACGCGCGCTGGTGGAGAAGAAGCCCGAGAGAGCCGAGGAGGCGTCCGTCAGTGTCTTGCCCCAAGTATAAGAGGAGAGCAGGAACAAGCCATTCGAAAATTGTTTTTCAATTTTCACCTGCAGCGAGTGATAGATGGAATTTCCAACGTTCGCCGAGTTGTTTGTGCCTACGCCGCCATACTGCGGAAACGGCCGCAAGGATTGCGCCAAGCTACCTTGGAAACTGCTATACGGACGGGAGAAGCCGGCAGCGATCACGGCCGGGTCGTCTATCGGTTTCGTTAGAAGCTCTCCGTATTTCAGGTAGATCGGGTTTACCTGGTTGACGTTGTACACGCCAGTTGAAAGCCTAGTCGACTTTTGGCCGACCCAGCCGGTATCCAACAGCCAGTTAGATTTGAGCTGCCACTGCACTCCGGCATTGAAGGCCTGTGTGTATTGAGGCAGCTTGGCGCTGGAGAGCCAGGTTGTGGTACCCGGCGCGGTGCCCGGAATCACGCCAAAGCCCGCATCTATGAACGGAGGCCGCGTGTAATTCTGCGGAAAACCGTTGTTCCAGTTGAACCCGGACGTCAAGCCCTGGTCCTGTGAGAAGAATGTGGGATTCGCGATGAAGCCCGTGGCTGGCGGTTTCGCATTGCCACCTCCCTCCGCGCCCGTGGGATAGTAACTGATTCCGTAGGCAGTTCGGAAGACAATGCGCTTTGTAACCGACCAGGCGAGTCCCAGGCGGGGACCAAAATTCGCGTACGCCGTGCCGTCAGTGAGGCGCTCCTTTCCTGAACGGTTAGGCCCTGTGCCGGCAAAGACCAGCGCCCCCAAACGTCCGTTAGCGGCGGGGTTCGGAACAGATGCGTCCATGATGGAATAAGCATTGTTCACCTCCTTCATGGGAGTGTACAGGTCCCAGCGGAGACCCAAGTTCAACGTGATATTTGGAGTTAGTTTGAAGTCATCCTGGACATAACCGGCGAAGTAGGTGAGCCGCATACCACGCGTTACTTCGTTGATTGACAAACTTCCGCTGTCTACTTCCCCCAGCAGGAAGCTGGCAAATGCGTTGCCAGTAGAACCCCGTAGCGCCCCCGACGGGAACGCCGTCTCATTGCGGCTAAAAGTGAACGATCCGCTTTGCGCTCCCTGGAGCAGGTTGTTCTGCAGCTTGCGGAAGTCCACGCCGAACTTCAGGTTATGCTTTCCCTTCACCCAAGTCAGGCTGTCAGTAAAAAGAAAGGTGGCCGAAATCGTCTGCAAGTAATCCTGGTTCTGGCCCCATGGCGTAAACGGATCGGTGAATACGATAGGAAACGGTCCGTTGTTCACGCCTTTGAGCCCAATCTTGTCTGCCCATCCCTGGCCCTGTTCAGGAGCCGCCAGCAACTGATGTTGGCGTGTGAGACCGGCAGAAAAGTGATTGAGCAGTGTCGGACTGATCACCCAGTCTTCAGAAAGACGAACAGTGTCCTGTCCAGGTCCGAGGACGCCGTAGCGATTGTTCGCCACGGGACGAGGCAGCGGCGCGAAGGGTCCGGAGTCGGTATTGTGACCATTGTTCCAGCTTCCGCTGACGCGGTGAGCACTGTTGAACAGGTGATCGAACTTCATCGTGTAGTTTCGGTTGTCCGTGCGGTTGTTCCCGGTCGCGGGATAGTTGTTTAAAATCCCGGCCAGTGCAGGAGCAGGAACGAAAGATAAGATCTTCGTTGAAATCGGACTGATCCGGCTGGGCGGGATGATATTACCTGGGAAAGGAGCGCGCGTGGATCCGCCCCGGCCATCTGGCGCCGTAGTTGCCGGATCGTAAAGCTGCACTAATCCATTGGTATCTCTGAGTTGCGACAAGTCACCATTCCGGAACGCAGCCGTGGGAACCGAAGCAATCTGGTTCACCGGACCGGACCGGTACTTGAAATAGTTCATGTTGAAAAAGAAGAAACTCTTATTGGTCCCGTTGTAAATCTTTGGAATCCAAATCGGACCGCCAAAACTGCCACCGTATTCGTTTTGCCGGTTAATACTGCGCGTGCTGTTAAAGAATCCTCTGGCGTCCAGCTTGTCGTTGCGGAGAAACTCGTATCCAACTCCGTGGAATTTATTGGTTCCGGACCGGATGGTGAATTGTTCCACGCCGCCGCCTGTATTTCCAAACTCCGCCGAGAAGTTTGAGGTGACGAGGGCGAACTCCTGGATGGCTTCCGGAGGGAGCGTCAGAACGCGAGGGTCGCCGCCGACTTCCGCTGTGGTCGCACTGAGGCCGTCAATCTGGATCTCTTTGGAAAGGGTCTGGCTGCCATTGATGTGAGCATCAAAAGTGCTTCCGCTGGTGCCCGGAGCAAGAAAGATGAACGACTCCGGCGCGCGGCCCCCCGACGCATTCAAGGGCAGATCGATGAAGCTCTTGGGGTTTACGCCAGTACTCACATTGCTCGATTCGGTCTTGAGCTGAGGCGCGGATTCGCTGACTGTTACGGTTTCGGTGACCTCACCGACGGCCATTTGCAAATCGAGGCCCAAGGTAGCTGCAACTTCCACACGTACATTTCCACGGAGAAGTTTCTTAAAGCCTGCTTTCTCCGCTACAACATCATAGTTTCCCGCCGGAAGGCTGGGTAGGTTATAGTTGCCGGATTCGGTCGATTGGGTCGTGCTCCGAATACCGGTTTCTGTGTTTGTGGCGGTGACATTGGCGCCTGGAACTGTCGCGCCGCTCTGATCTTCCACCGTTCCTCGAATTGTCCCGCGATCTGTTTGCGCAAAAACCGCATGCGCTATAGATATCAAGAGAAGAATTCGTAATGCCTCAGCGTAGAGTTTCACTGAAATCCTCCGTTACATTAGTTGGGACCTAATGTATTTTAGTTAGTACTCGAAGTCAAGCCGCATTATCAGAACGTTAGAACATCGGACTATCCGATCGCTATTGCTGGTCCAGGACGATCCGGACTGTAACATTGTTCGGGTTGAATTTCAAATAGCGCCGAAGAGTATCGCGCACCTTGTCGGGCTGCTTATCGTTTGAGTAGATATCTGCGAGCCGGCGGTACGCAGCCTCTAAGGAAGGATCCATCTCTATCGCTTTCTCCAGGTGGGCGATGGCCTTGGCGGAGTCGCCCGCCTGATTCCAGGCGACGGCGACGTTGATGTGGTAAGGCGCATATGCGTGCTGGAGGCGCAAGGCTTCTTCATACAGATGGGCCGCTTCCACGGGCTGTCCTTTCCGCAGCAGAACCAATCCCAGGGCCGTAAGCACCGCAGCATCTTTTTTGGACCGCTCGTAAACATCGCTTAGAAGGCGGTATCCGGTATCCATGTCCGACGCGGACTGATCGCGTTCTCCAACGGTAATGTTGGCTAGACCCAGGTTGCGCCTGGCAAACTCCGCGGCGGGCTCCCGCCAGGCAGCCAGTGTTCGCCCGCCCTCCGCGGAGGGCAGCATGGTGCCGGGCCGCCGGATGCGATGATCGGTAAACGCTGTATGGCCGCCGTCTCTCGCTGTCTGCCGCTGCATGTGGCAGCCCACGCAGTCTTCACTCGGCGCAGGATGCCGCTTCACCAGATCGTCGCCATGACAATTGAGGCACTTGGCACGATAGTAAGAGGCAACGTTTTCGGGCTTGTCGTGTGGGTTGTGACACGTGCCGCACCACATTTTGTCGCCGCTCTTGCGGGCGCAGTTGCTCAGCGCAAGCTGTTCGGCGTGACTCACCACCTTCAATCCACCGGTCGGATTATTGAAAACGTAAACCGAGAAGACCTCCTCCAGTCTCTGTCCCGCGGTAAATTCGGCAATTCGACGTCCAGGGTTCGGGATGCGGGCTTCCCCCCCGAGGTGGCATTGTTCACAAACGCTATCGCGCGCGCGGGCATCCAGTTTTTTCGGATTCAAAATGTTGCGTGCGGAGGGAGTACGCAGATGGGCATCAACCGCGCCGTGGCATCTCTCACAGGAGATCCCTTCGGTTTCAATGGCAGGCTGCTTGTAACCATTCAGGGTCTCCGGCAGTGGTGAGGGTTTTCCAGAGTGGCACAGCAGGCACTCCATTGTGACCGGGCGCGTGAAGTCCGGATTGCGATCCCCCTCATAACCCGGCGCGAGATCCCAAAGTTTCTTTTTCGAGTAGTAGGCCACGGGCGATTGGAAAAGATAATTCCCGATGCGCACCAGATATCCAAAGGCGTTATTGCCCGACCCGATCACATAGTCGACCGGGAATTCGCCCTCCACCCCGTCGCGTTCCAACCGTTGCCGCATCCCGCCGGCGGAAGCATTGATGGAGAAAGTACTGCCAGATAGTGCGTGC
>JBDUEM010000204.1:0-13992 GCA_040002435.1 Bryobacteraceae bacterium | reverse complement strand
GCTAGAATTTATTGGTCGCCGGCTCGCACACAAAGTTGCGCGGACCACCCTGTCCACCGCAAGGATGTGGCAGCCGGATATGCATCAATAGGCCGCAAAATACCCTCTCCTTCCACACAAGCGGGGGGATATAGTGCCAGTACGTCTGGGCCTGTTCAGAATTCCCTTCCGATGATACGTTTGTATTGCAAACAACAGGAGTAATTAATGTCACCGTACGCCATAATCCTACTAATTTCTTTAATCATGCTGTTTTCCGGAACCGCGACAGCCACAACCATTACCAGCACTTTTGATACGAACCTGGAAGGGTGGACCACAAATCCGCAGGGCACAATCGCGTTTGTGAGCACGGATGGAAACCCCGGTGGATATTTGGAGGAAACCGACGCTTCCTCGACCGGTAACATGCATGTCACTGCCCCCGCTAAATTTCTTGGGGACCTCACCTGGGCCACCAACTTATCAGTCGACATTAGAGTGTCGGCTACGCCCGGCTCTGTCACGGCGGCGTTTGGGACTCTGACTTTTTTAAATAGCGCCGCGGCTCTGTCTGTCGCTGTGGACCTAGGTACCCCATCCACCGTCTGGACAAACTATTCCACCGCCCTCAACGCCGCGGCGTTCGGAGTAAGCGCGGCGACGTACTCGGCGGTAATGAGCAACGTAACCTCCATCACGTTGATCTTGGAAGCGGATAGGAATTCCGATACCGAGAAAGTAGGAATCGATAATTTCACGATTTTCGGAGGAACCAGCGTGCCGGAACCTTCCCCATTCGCGCTCGTAGCGCCCGTAGTCCTCTTGGGACTGGTCATTCGCAAAGCCGCAGTACGGGCCTGACGGCCGGCAGAGTGACTTTCACGCGCTCTGAAAATCCTGTTTTATGAGACGCTCGCCCTCCCCCAGGCGGGCGTCTCTGCTTTCGCCCAAGAACCTCCCGACCTGAATTTGCGGGATCCGGTCGCTAAAGGAAGCGCGGCCATATTCATTCTAAAGCTCGATTCGCGCTAAAGTAAGAACAGTAGTGAATTGGATAGCGCAAAAATCGGTTCTGATCCCCCTGGTCACTTTCGTCCTTGCCGCCGGCGGCTGTTTGCCGTGTCAGAAACTTTTCGCAGGCGAACAAACAAAGAGAAGCTGCTGCAATTCGAGGGGCGAATGCCAAAGACCAGGATCCGAAAGTCCAGCAAAGAAGACCTGCAATCTTCAATTTACCGACTTACAGTCCGAACCGCGCCCGCAATGTGACGGCCTCATCGAAGGGAACGTCGCCAATTCCGCCGGGCAGGTTACCATCCTGGAATGGCCGTCGTATGTTGCGGCCAGCGTCCCGGTTCCCAGCCATATTGATTCTTCTCCACCTACGCTCTTCCTCCTCAATCTCGCCCTGATAATCTGATCCTTCGCTCCTAACACCCCAACCCTGCGTCTGACAGACGCTCTATCTGTGTCGGTGATTGATCCGTTCAGGAGTGAACCCCGCGTGTATTCATTGATTGCACTATTTGTCGCGCTGCTTTGCGCTACCGTTACCCCGTCTCTCGCGCAGGAGCCGTTGCATCTTGACCAACTTTTAACAGAAGCTCTCAACAGCAATCCGGAGATCTTCGCCGCTCAAAAAAAGTATGAAGCGGCAAGACAGCGCCCAAACCAGGAGAGCAGTTTGCCTGACCCGACGTTTTCACCGGGTTACACGAGTAATGGCGCTCCTTGGCCCGGCGCACGCCTGGGGACGGAACCGACGAGCAACATCGGCTTCATGATTTCCCAGGCGTTCCCCGCTCCAGGCAAACGTCGTCTGCGTGGTGAAATTGCCGCAAAAGAGGCGGACGCGGAGTTTCAACAATACGAGGCGGTCCGGCTGAGCGTGACTTCCCGCGTAAAGCAGGTTTTCCACCGCTTGCACCACACCTATATGGCACTGGACATTCTGCGCAAGGGTAAAGACATCTTCACGACCTTTTTGCGGATTTCAGAATCACGCTACTCCACTGGCAAGGCGATGCAGGCCGACGTCTTCCGTGCCCAAACGCAGCTCTCGCTGATACAGACAAAAATCCTGCGCATGCAGCAAGATCAGCGGGCGGCCCAGGCGGAACTAAATAGCCTGCTCAACCGCCGGCCCGGCTCGCCACTCGGTGTTCCCGTGCGAGATTCCGTCCAGCCCCTTACCGCAACGGTAGAAGAAATCGTCGAAATGGCGCTCGCCCGGTCACCTACAATCCGCCGCGACGAACAGATCATTCAGAGAAATGAACTCGGCATCAATCTTGCGCGAAAGGGACTTCGCCCCGATTACACCGTCGCGGCGGGTTACTTCAACATGGGCCGCATGCCGGACATGTTTCAGTTCCGCTTAGACATTCCGTTGCCAATCTATTCAGGCCGTAAGCAGATCCCCGCGATACACGAACAAACGCACCGTCTGAACGAATCACGGAGCAACTATGACGCTGCCCGACAAGACCTCCAGTTCCGGATTCGTGAAGCCTATTCGCAGGCTGAAACTTCCTTCCAGTTGCTCACGCTGTATCGGGACACCATAATTCCGCAGGCGCGACTTACCGCCGACTCCTCCCTTGCCACCTACCAGACCGGAGCCGCTGATTTTCTGTCTGTGCTTACGAATCTGGCGAGCACAATCGACTACGAAGAACGTTACCACGAGGAGATGCTCTCCTTTTGGCTGGCCGTGATCCGGCTCGAAGAATTGAGCGGTTCACAGCTTTTGAATTGAGGAGGGACTGGAAATGAAGAAGAGTTCTGGTATCATCCTGATCGTATTCGGCTTGGTTCTAGCCTTTTTGGCAGGGCACGGCTACGGGCGCTGGTACGCAAAGGTGCCGCCGGGCGGCACGGAGAAAGGCGGCCGCAGGATTCTGTACTACGTCGATGCCATGCATCCCTGGTACAAATCCGACAAGCCTGGAGTTGCTCCTGATTGCGGAATGAAGCTGCAGGCAGTTTATGCGGATGGCGCCGCGCCTGCCCCTGAGCAATCCGAGCGCAAGATCCTCCACTACCGCGATCCCAAGCAGCCGCAATACACGTCGCAGAACCCGGGCCTCAATCCAGAAACCGGTAACGATCTGGAGCCGGTCTACGCAGAGGACGCAACCACTATCCCCGAAGGCGCTCTTAAGGTGAGTCCGGAAAGGCAGCAACTGATCGGTCTTCGCTACGGTGAAGCGAAGTACGAATTATCGGTCCAGGAATTCCGTTCCGTAGGGCGGGTAACCGCCGACGAAACCCGCACTACTCGCGTTCATGCCCGCGTCGAAGGCTGGATCGAACGGGTGCAGGCCGATTTTGTTGGCCAGCTGATTACCAAGGGGCAGCCGTTGCTTACGCTTTATAGTCCCGAGCTATTGGCAACCCAACAAGAGCTTCTGGTGGCCCTGGAAGCACGAACCATCATGAGTAAGAGCAGCATGCATGAGGCTCGCAGCAATAGCGATTCTTTAGTCGAAGCAACACGGCGCAGGCTCGAACTCTGGAACTTTGACCGCAGCCAGATTGAAAGCGTCGAGAAAACGGGAAAGCCGATCCCTTCGGTAACCATATTCGCTCCCGCCGGGGGCTTCATCACGGCGCGAAACGCATTTCCCGGCCAGAAGATTGCACCCGAAACCGAGCTTTATGCAATCGCCGACCTGAGCAAAGTCTGGATCATGGCGGATGTATTCGAATCCGACGCGCCGCTGGTCAGCCTCGGGTTACAAGCGTATGTGACCTCATCGAATGACCCCGCCCTTCATCTTCCGGCGCGAGTCAGCTACATCCAGCCTCAAGTAGATCCCGTCACGCGGACTCTCAAAGTGCGGCTCGAAGTAAACAATCCGGGCTACAGGCTCAAGCCCGAGATGTTCGTTGACGTGGCATTTCGCGTCGGCGGTTCGAAGCGTCTTTCTGTGCCGTCCGAAGCGGTCTTGGACGCCGGCACCACACAGACGGTGTTCGTCGATCGCGGGAATGGTCTGCTTCAGCCACGCCGCGTCGAGATAGGGCAGCGTTTCGGTGATCGTATCGAGATTCTCCGCGGACTCACTCCGGGGGAGCGAATTGTAGTCTCCGGTGCATTCCTGTTGAATTCCGAAAGCCAGCTGAAGTCGGCCATGGTTGGCATGAGCCCGGATTCGGGTTCGCCCTCGCCGGATGCAAGCAGGAAAAAAGGGGCAGCTCATGATCAACCAAATCATTGAGTTCTCGGGCCGCAATAAGTTCATCGTCTTCCTCATGGTCGCTGTTCTGAGTGCAGCCGGCTGGTGGTCGATGATGTCATTGCCGCTCGACGCAATTCCAGATCTCAGCGAAACTCAGGTGATCGTATATTCGCGTTGGGATCGCAGCCCGGACATTATGGAGGACCAGGTCACCTATCCTATCGTCACCGCGATGCTCGCGGCTCCCGGAGTGCGCACGGTACGCGGCTTCTCTGACTTCGGGTACTCCTACGTCTACATCATCTTCAACGAAAACACCGATATTTACTGGGCCAGATCGCGCACGCTGGAGTATCTCTCGGCTGTTCTGCCGAAACTGCCGCAAGGTGTGAATACCGAACTCGGGCCTGACGCGACAGGCATCGGGTGGGTCTTTCAATACGTTCTCTATGACGTATCCGGAAAGCATGACTTGGCCCAGTTGCGCTCCCTGCAGGACTGGTTTCTCAGGTATCAGCTGCAGTCGGTTCCGGGTGTTGCAGAGGTGGCGCCGCTTGGCGGTTTGGTTCGGCAATATCAGGTCAACGTCGATCCAAACCGGCTGCGTGCCTACAGGGTACCGATTGACCGTGTCGTCGAGGCAGTGCGGCGTGGCAACAACGATGTGGGTGGCCGGCTTGTTGAACTGAGCGGTGCCGAGTACATGGTGCGCGGCCGCGGCTACGCCCAGTCCACCTCTGATTTGGCGGACATCGTCCTGACCACTTCCGAGACCGGGGTTCCTGTTCGGATTCGAGACGTCGGAACGGTGGAACTTGGTCCGGACATGCGCCGTGGGGTAGCGGATTTAGATGGCACCGGTGACGTGGTATCGGGAACCGTCGTCATGAGGCAAGGCGAAAATGCGCTGAGTGTCATCGAGCGTGTGAAGGCCAAGTTGCAGGAGATTCAGCCCGGCCTTCCACCCGGCGTCAAGGTGCTGCCAGTTTATGACCGTTCCGAGTTGATACTGCGCTCAATCGATAACTTGCGGCATACGTTAATTGAAGAGCTGGTCATCGTCTCAATTGTGATCTTTATATTTCTCTGGCATTTTCCGAGCGCCATCATTCCCGCGGTCACCATCCCCATCGCAATCCTGATTTCCTTCATTCCCATGCGCTTGATGGGAGTGACTTCGAACATCATGTCCCTCGGGGGGATCGCGATCGCAGTAGGAGCAATGGTGGATGCCGCTATTGTTGTCGTCGAGCAGACACACAAAAAACTGGAGGAATGGGAGCGCACAGGCCGGAAAGAGGATTACCACCGGGTCGTTATCGACGCGGTCAAGGAGGTTGGTGGACCCAGCTTTTTTGCACTACTCGTAATCGCCGTCGCTTTTCTTCCAGTGCTCGCACTGGAAGCGCAGGAAGGCAGGCTGTTTAAGCCCCTGGCCTATACGAAAACTTTCTCGATGGTCGTCGCGGCGATACTGGCCATTACATTGGACCCGGCTATGCGCCTGCTGTTCACGCATCGGAAGAACTTCGACTTTCAGCCGCGCTGGTTGGCACGGGTCACAAATGCAGTCCTCGTTGGGAAGATCCATGCGGAAGAAAAACACCCCATAAGTCGCGTTCTGATACGTCTGTATCACCCTGTTGCCGAAGCGGCTCTGAGATGGAAATGGGCCGTCATTCTGATTGCCATTGCCATGGTTGCCGTGACGATACCGATTTACCAGAGACTTGGTTCCGAATTCATGCCACCGCTCGATGAGGGCGTGTTGCTGTACATGCCCACCACAATCCCGGGGCTGTCCATTGCCCAAGCTCAGAAATTACTCCAATTGCAGGATCGTATCCTCAAACGGTTTCCCGAAGTGGAGCGAGTGTTCGGAAAGGCAGGTAGAGCGGAGACGTCAACGGACCCGGCGCCTCTGTCTATGTTCGAAACCGTCGTCACATTGAAGCCGGTTTCTGAGTGGCGGAAGGTCGATACCTGGTATTCCGATTGGGCGCCTCCCTGGGCAATAGCCGTGTTCAGTCGAATTACACCGGACCATATCTCGCACGAGGACCTGGTGGATCAGATGAACCAGGCGTTACAAATTCCGGGCGTGTCAAACGCGTGGACAATGCCCATTCGCAATCGCATCGACATGCTTACCACGGGCGTTAGAACTCCGGTCGGGGTGAAAGTGTTCGGCGCGGATCTCAAAAAGATCGGGAAAATCGGGCTGGACATCGAGAAACTTCTCACTTCTGTGCCTGGCACAAGGAGCGTATTCGCGGAACGGACTGGCGGCGGCTTTTTCCTCGATTTCAACTGGAAGCGGGAGCAACTTGCCCGCTATGGTCTGAATATTGATGACGTGCAAGCGGTTGTGATGAGCGCCATCGGCGGTGAAAACGTTACGACCACGGTGGAGGGCCGGGAAAGGTACCCGGTGAACGTTCGCTACCAGCGAGGCTATCGCAGCGACATTGATTCCTTGAGCCGTGTGCTTGTTCCGGTCATGAAGGGTCAGATGCAGATTCCGATTTCACAGCTTGCCGATGTGAAGCTCGTATCGGGCCCGTCAATGTATCGGGACGAAAACGGTCTGCTCAGCGGCTACGTTTACGTGGACATCGCCGGACGGGATATCGGTAGCTATGTCGCGGAAGCTAAACAAGCCGTGGCGCGGGGGCTCCAGCTTCCGGCCGGATACACCATCCAGTGGAGCGGGCAATACGAAGCGATGGAGCGCGTAAGAGAACGTCTGCTTGTGGTTGTACCGGTGACGCTGTTCCTCATTCTGATGCTGCTCTACCTCAATACCAACTCCCTGGTGAAGACGATGATGATTATCCTGGCGGTGCCGTTTTCGGCGGTCGGGGCAATCTGGCTGCTTTACCTTCTTGGCTACAACATGAGCATTGGCGTGTGGGTGGGTTTGATTGCCCTGCTCGGAGTCGATGCGGAAACGGCTGTTTTTATGCTGCTCTATCTCGACATTGCTTATGAAAAGGCAAAGAGTGAAGGCAGGATGAAAAGTCTCCGCGATTTACAGGAGGCGATTCTTGAGGGGGCGGTAAAACGGATACGGCCAAAGTTCATGACTGTCGCTGTCATGTTCCTTGGCCTGGTACCTATTATGTGGTCCACCGGGGCCGGTGCGGACGTCATGAAACGCATTGCTGCTCCCATGATCGGCGGTATCTTCACGTCGTTCTTACTCGAACTGGTGGTCTATCCGGCAATTTACGAGGTTTGGAAATGGCATTTCGAAGTCAAAAAACAATTGGCGCACTTGTAATTCTCCTGGTCTGCGTGTCTCTGGCGAACGGGGAACAGATAACTATCCCCGTTCGTCACCGTCACCTGCGGCAGGGGACGATGGGGGAAATTCGCGTTGGCGAGTCTGCCATCTCATTTCAGGAAGGCGGCAAGAAGCCGAAACATTCCCGCGAGTGGGCGTATGAGGATATACAGCAACTACTGATCGCCGCGGATTCTCTTCGCATCCTTACGTATGAAGATGTCGATTGGCAGCTTGGGCGCGATCGCCGTTACGAGTTCGATCAACTTCCGGAGGGTGCCGCACAAAAGGTGCTCGATGCAATCCGGGGACACATCGATGAGCGGCGGCTTGTGGCAGCCCTTCCCGATCATTCGATCATCCCTCTCTGGCAAGTCAAAGCCAAACTGGTCGATGGTCGGGGCGGCTCGGAAGGGATCGTACTCGTGGGCGTCGATTCCATCGTCTATAACAGCGAGGAACGGAATGCGTCGAGAACGTGGCACTTCGCTCAGATTGAAAACATCAGCAGTTCGGGTCCTTTTGATCTGACGATTACTACGTTTGAACGTGACGGTTCCCGTTTCGCTGACCGGCGCGACTTTCGGTTCCAGCTTAAAACAGAGTTGCTGGAAGAGCGGTACAACACACTTTGGCGCCGGCTGAGCAAGTCCCGCCTTACGCATTCTTTGATGAGCACGGAAGTAAAGGAGAAACCCAATGAATAAACTGGCAATTGTAATCGTTTCTTTCGTCAGCGCTGCCCTGGCCGCCGGCGCGCCTGAATCCTACACCGGCACAATTACGGATTCTATGTGCTTGATGAATCACAAACCGATGAACATCAAGCCGGATTCAAAATGTGCCCGCGAATGCGTAAGGAACAACAAAGACGTGAAGTACGTGCTGCACGATGGGAAGAATACATACAAGCTAAGCGACCAGAAAACGCCAGAGCAGTTTGCGGCACAAAAAGTGAAGGTCACTGGTACGCTTTATCCGAAAACGGGGGTCCTCAAGGTCGACAGGATGGAAGCGATCAAGTAGCTCCGAGACGCCAAAGTGAAACGAAGGTTGCTTACGGTTCTCGCGTCAAGTAGATTACCTGACCGCGTGGATCGCTCTATCGTGCTCCAACTGTGCGCGGGACGTGATCTGAGTCTTGCCGTATTCTAAGGCGGCAGGTATCCGCCGGTCCAATGTTTGGGTGGGAGCATTTGAGGGTGGCCCTCCAGCCAGCATCCAATGCCCGGATTCCACGTATGTTGCCGCTCGCTTCGGCAAACAGCTAATCGGATCGGTAGATCCACATGCCTTGAAAATTTCCACTCGAAGATCAGATTCTCTCCCCTTCGGCTTAGCTTCCGCCTCAACTTCACGCTGCAGCAAAACAGCTCGTCCTCCCGGTTCTTCACGGCAGAATCCCTGGCTTGCAGACGGGCGCGAAAACAGGCGCCAGCAAAGGCGGCAACTACGGCGCTAATAGAGCTGATGTTTCGTCACCCCTATCCCTCAGGCCGCAGCGCGATTTTCCGTATGGGCTTGAGCGTCCCGATGGCCCGCAGTTCGAATCTTATGGCGGGTACGACCACATCGCTTCGTGCCTTGGGGTGTTGCTCCGCAACACCTTCCAGTCGTCGTATATCGTCCCGTCGGTTGCAGGCGCAGCCGGGAGAGCTCCAGGCACCTCGGTCCGGGCTGACCAGGACGCCGTGGATCGAGCCTGGTCGCCAGACCTCCAGCGTGACGGCGGCACTCCTGCCCGGATCAATCCGGACGTCTACTTCGAAGACAGCCCCCGACCGCTTTCAGCGACACCGCATTAACCTACCACCTGCCAGCGCTCGCGTGATGCATCAGCGGATGTTTCCACTCGCTAAGCGGTGTTGCTAAATGCATATGCGGGCGAATCGGCTCGATCCTGCGTGAAAGCGAGCTTTACCAGTTGGTGAAAGATCCGTCGGGCCGCACGTTTAGGAGCATCCCGGCGCGGTAGGTTTTATACTCGCCTAGCATGGTCAGTTTGCTGACGTCCACCTGAACACCCAAACCGGGGCGGTCGTTGGGCCAGAGCTTACCCTCTTTGAAATCGTAGATCTTTGGCAGATAAAGCCAAGTCCGGGAACCATTTCCCAGCATCTCCATCAACGAGATCACCGACGTCGCCGAGAGGCAATGGACCAGGGCCGCCTCTGCAATCGGACCCGTGAAATGCGGAATCATCCCGATATAGTGAGTTTCGGCCATTGCAACGATCTTCATGAACTCAGAGATGCCCCCGACGTTCGGGAGCGTGACCCGAGTGTAGTCAATCAATTGCTTCTCGATCAGCGTGCTGACGTCCCACTTATACCCGAACTGCTCACCAACGGCGATGGGCACCTTGGTGCGCTGGCGAATCGTCTCATACGCGAGGACATTTTCACTGCGGATCAGGTCCTCACAGAAATAGGGATGCAGCGGCTCCAGCAGTGTGGCTAAATTGATCGCGTCCGGCAGATCGAGTTCCGTGTGAAAATCGATCGCCCATCCGCCGTCGCCCGCTCCCTTATGGAGCAGAACGCAATCATCGTACATCTTGCGCACCAGCTTGAAGCGGTCCACTGTCCGCTGGCGCGGATTGTCAGTCGCATAGCGATAGGTTCGGAAGCCGGCATCCATGCACGCGCGAGCGGCGTCTTCGAGTGTTCCGCCTCGTGGGTTCGGGAACACCGTGGAATACAGTTCAATATGCTCCCGGGACTTGCCACCCAGCAACTGCCAGACGGGCACATCAAGAGCCTTTCCCTTCAGGTCCCAAAGGGCCAGATCAAGCGCGCCCAGGGAATGCAGCTTTTCGCGTCCCGCGGGATAGAAGTAGCCCCGCATCATCCTCTGCCAGTGATTGTCGATGCGGAACGGGTCGAGGCCGATCAGCATGCTTGCGCACTCTTCCATCGTTCTCGGCTCTCCGCCCTCGCCTATGCCGGTGAGTCCTCGCTCCGTCTCAATCATGACGACATTTGTCGACTGGTTGACCATCGGCTGGCCCTGTCGGCCATTTGCGTCACCGGGATTCGTGAAGTAGCGGACGACCTTGATCCTGTCTTCCGGCAATGCAAAAGCCTGCACGGCCGGTGCCGTGAGCATTCCTGCTCCGGTCGCGGCCAACCTTTTCAGGAGACTGCGCCGCGAGGGCAGGGGAGACTGGGAAGAAATGGAGTCACGATTCATGGCTTGGCACATCATACTCGAATTCAAAGCGCTTGCGGTACTTGACAATGTTTTAATCCGGCAGTTGAGCAGAAATTCCACCCGGTCCGCAGCTGAAAGCGACTTTCCCACGAAGAGGCGTGACCAGCGTACTTCCAGTCCTCGCCTCGCAGCCCCACGCTGAGGTGATCCCGGCTCGACGTCGAAGTTCGCGTTCTTTGCTCGGCCACGAGCGCGACACGCCGAACGGGCCGCGCCTGCCGGGCACCTTCTCGCGGCCGCATTCTATGGCGCGCCGAAAGCAACCGACTCGCCACGGGCGGAATGCTTGCCGTGTAAAACAGACGCCCTTAAAAGAGAAACTGCGCGCCGCCGTAGATAAGAAGTCCAGACTGCGGAGTGTAGTTGAGGCGTAGGCCGACTCCAAACCGATCCCCGCGGCCGGCTTCGGAGATTTGACGCCCCAAGCCGACAGCGCGACCGATTGCGCTCAGATCGTTGCTGTGAAGTCCGTACCAGGCGAGCGGATTGCCTGGAGCAGAACCGATGTCGCCGACCACGTTACGAAGACTGGCGGCACCGGTGTTGAACGTGCTCGCAAGCTCGGCAGGCATGGGAAGAAGAGCCGCCCCATAGCCAAAGTTCAAGCCCGCGGATTGCTGTGAAATGTTGCCGGATGCCCCGAACCGGAACCCGCGATAGACCAGCCCCAGGTTCATATTCCCGTTGCTTGGGTTAATGCCAAGCGTAGTGGAAAACCGCCGGATACTCAAAAACGCCTCAGCGTTCCCACCATAGTTGTACGCCAGGCCGGTCATCCAGTTGCCCGGGCTATAAGCCAGATTCACCCGGCTGGTGTCGGCATCGAGGGCCAAGAGCCAGAGATGCATCTGAAGGCTTGGAGGAAGCGGCTTGAAATTGATGTCAAACGAATCACCCATGGAACCTCCTGGTTCAAAAACGTAAGGACGCCCGTTATTTTAGCCATCCGTGCCCTTGATTGGGGAGTGACGACGACAGCCCAGCGGAGCACGGAACGCAGGTTTTAACGACTCGCCCGCTACCGATGAATACGAAGCAACGGGGCCCCCGGATGTACGGGTGCGGCCATGGTGAGTTCCCTCGAGACTGCGGCAATCTTGATGTCGAGCTTCCGGCCTTCGTCTGTCGGCACGTAACGGCCTGACGCGCACCTCCCTCAGCGAATGCTGACGATTCTTGCGGCTATTATTGTTTGGAGCCATAGAATGGGACGCTGTCACGCTCGCGATCCTTGTCACTGAGTGAGCAAGCCACTCGCTGTCAAATTTCGAAAGTACCAGTCGTCTCGTACGGGCCGTTCATCATGAACACAGAGGACCAGATCGCACAAGCGTATGTACGTTACCTTGCCGGTGAGATGGGTAATCTCAGGCAGGCTTGAAACAAGTTGTAAAAGAGGCAATGGTATGAAGTGCAGACAAAAAGGAGCGTTAACAAATGAGTGAAACGAAGATCATAACCGTCGTAGGCGCTACTGGATCGCAAGGAGGCGGGCTTGTCCGCGCCATTCAGGCAAACCCCCGCGCTGGCTTTAGGGCGCGCGCCATTGCGCGAGATCCCAAATCTGATAAAGCACAAGCACTCGCCGCATTGGGTGCCGAAGTGGTAGCAGGAGATGTGGATGACGCCGCGAGTCTGAGGAAGGCGTTTGAAGGTGCGCATGGTGCATACTGCGTCACTTTCTACTGGGCGCACATGTCGCCTGACAAGGAGCGCATCGAAGCCGCCAACCTGGCCAGCGCTGCAAAGGCCGCAAGCGTTAGTCACGTTGTCTGGTCGACTCTGGAAGACACGCGGAAGTTCATGGCGCTAAGCGATCCCCGGATGCCGACTCTGATGGACAAGTACAAGGTTCCGCACTTTGATGTCAAAGGTGAGTGCGATAAGTTCTTCGCGGATTCCGGCGTGCCGACTACTAACCTGTTGACGTCGTTCTATTGGGACAACTTCATCAACTTGGGAATGGGTCCTAAAAAAGGACCAGATGGCCGCTACGCCATCACGTTACCAATGGGTAACTCGCGGATGTCTGGAATCGCTGCGGAAGATATCGGGCGATGCGGGTTCGGCATCTTCCAAGCCGGCTCAGATTATGCTGGCAAGACGGTGGGCATCGCCAGTGACCACCTGACGGGGGACGAGATAGCTCGAACTTTCACAGAAGTGCTAGGTGTTGAGGTGGTGTACAACGCCATCACGCCGGAGATCTACCGCAGCTTCGGTTTCCCCGGCGCGGACGATCTGGGCAACATGTTCCAGTTCTATCGGGATTTCGCGAACGAGTTCAACGCGGCGAGAAGTGTGGACGAATCCCGTCAGCTGAATCCTAAGCTGCAAAACTTTCGGCAGTGGCTAGAGACAAACAAGCAAGCCGTTCCTCTTGAAGCTACGATCCGGTAAGCAACGTCGCGACTGTCCTCTGTCTGAATGGGGTTCAACACCTTCACCTACGATGTGTTGGATCGGCTGACTGGCAAGACGATTGCAAAGTCTGGTTCCTTGGCAAGCTATAACTGTGAACTCGGCCCCGCCGGGCACATCTCAAGCGTGAGTGAACTGAGCGGCCCGTCGGCCACGTTCGCCTACGACGCCGCGTACCGCTTACTCAATGAGACCATCTCAGGCGACCTAAGTGGCCGCGACGGCGCTGTAAACTATTTATCGATCCAGCGGGGAACAGGCAATGGCGCACTTCTTCGGTGACAGGAATCGGCCCGCAGAGCTTCACGTTTAACGTCAACCGATCGTTGCCGGAGAAGCGTACGATGCAAACGGCCTGGCTTGAATCAGTCAGACCTCGCGGAGTAGGAGCGCTGCAATTGGTTGCCCTGTCTCAACTGTTCCAGGATCGGCACCGGCACCGTTGATGCGCCTCCGCCGCCTTTAAGCGGGACGATAGCCCGGTGAAGTGGCGCTCCAGGGACCTCTCCTGGGTTACGCGCCACTCGGAAGCTACGTGCTGCGGCTTGTCGCGCGTTCTCGTCGACGTCGGGCCGGATCACTTCGCGCGGCTCGAAGCGGTGAGAGCGCTTACTTGCGTTGATGATCACGCGAGCGTTGGCAGGCGGTAGGTTACGCCGGCGGCGGTGAACGCGATAGCGGAGGGTGAGAACCAGCCAAGAGCTGTGTCCGCCTCCAAGCTTCAACATAACGGAGAAAGAAACACCTTCAGTCGGGTCCGTAGGGCTGCGCCAGCAATGCCCTGGGACCGGCCATATGGCCAGCGGGCGGATTCAGCCGAAAGATTAGCTCCCACGGTCCTCGGTAGAAATGGATGTCCGGCGGAGGGGGCGCGCCGAGAACGACGACCAGAGCGAGGCGGTCGCG
>JBDUEM010000203.1:0-14041 GCA_040002435.1 Bryobacteraceae bacterium | reverse complement strand
CTGTAGTTGTGACTTCTTAGTCCCCTTCGAATCGGGGAGCTTTCATTCTAGCATCCATCTGAGAACTCCCGCTCCCGCGGCGCACTCTTTATATTAGGCCCCGATGCGAGATCCATTGCTGGCGCCGATGGCGGCCCTGGGCCTCGGCATTCTACTCTGCCGCTTCGTGCATTTCGATGCGCGCGAACTGGCGTACATCCTCTGCATCTTCGCAATCCTGACAGTCTTCGCCGCACTCTACAGCACGAGGAGATCGGCGCTTCTCTGCGCGCTGACCGGCATCCTCTTCCTCGGCTCGGCAACCGCCGAACGCCATCGCCCCGGCGCCCCTCCGCAGCTCAACGCGGAAAACGGCGAGACCCTTACCCTCGCCGGTTGTATTGTCGAGCCGCCGGCTTTCACGGAAAATCGCGAACAGTTCGTGGTGGAACTGGCGCCTCATGCCCGCATCCGGGTGAACTTCAATCTCAAGGAAGGAGAGATCGCTCCGCCGCTCCACTATGGGCAGAAGATCGAGATCGACGGGAAGATCCGTCTCCCCCGAAACTTCCAGAACCCCGGTTCGTTCGATTTTATGGGCTATCTCGCGCGCCAGGATATTTATTGGACGGCCTCCGCACGCGCATCGTCCGAGCTCAAAATTCTGCCCGGCCGATGCGGCAATCGATTCTGGGCCGCAATCTATCGGATCCGCGTGGCCGCGCTGGACCGGCTAGAACTGCTGTACAAAGGCGATGCGTACGCCACCGGAATGATGGAGGCGATGCTGCTGGGCGAGTCTTCGAAGCTTGAAAAGGAATGGACCGGTCACTTCCGCCGCACCGGCACCTACCACGCGCTGGTCATCTCCGGGCTCCACGTTTCGGTTCTGGCTGCGGCGCTACTCTTCCTGCTGCGAATCTGCTTCATCCCGAAGGATTACGCTTTGCTCATCGCCGCGGCAGGCGCCTGGCTCTATGCACTCGTCTCGGGCTGGCAGGCACCGGTGGTCCGCTCCGCCGGCGGCTTCACACTGTTCCTCATCGCCAAGCTCTTCTACCGCCGCGGCCGGCTTCTGAACCTGCTGGCGGCTGTCGCCATCACCTTTCTGGTTTTCGATCCTGACCAGCTCTACGATCCCAGCTTCCAGCTCTCCTTCCTCTCCGTGGCCGCCATTGGTGCGCTCGCGGTCCCGTTGGTGGAGAAAACCTCCGGCCCCTATATGGCCGGGCTCCGGAAGATCACCAGCGACGGCGTGGATCTGTTCCTGGAACCGCGCATCGCCCAGTTCCGGGTGGAACTGCGCCTGGTTGCAGAAGCTATCGCCATCTGGACGCGCATCCCACTGAACTGGGTCACTCAAGCCATCGGCCTGTTGTTGCGCGCCGTGCTCTACGTCTACGAAATGGCTGCGATCTCTTTGGTGGTGCAAATCGGCCTGACCTTGCCGATGATTGAATATTTCCATCGCATGTCGTTTTCGGGCCTGTCTGCAAATATTCTGGTGGTTCCGCTGCTCTCGGCGGCGATACCCGCGGGATTTCTCTCCATCTTCACCGGATGGCATTGGCCCGCAGCCATCGCGAACAGCCTGCTGACGGCATCACAACACGTCGTGGACTGGCATGTCCGCTTTGAGCCGTACTGGCGTATGCCGGACCCGCCCCTGTGGCTGGCGCTGTCTTTTGTGGCTGCGCTGCTGTCTGCGGCTTTCCTGGTAAACGCCGGTCGTCTGCCGAGGGCGCTGGCGATCGTTACGCTCACCGCGTTATTTATCCTGCTCAACTGGCAACCGTTCCCTCCGCATATTCCACAGGGCAAACTCGAACTGACGTTGATCGACGTTGGCCAGGGCGACAGTCTGTTGCTGACGCTTCCCAATGCGAAAACCATGCTGATTGACGGCGGAGGGTTTCCTTCCTTCGGCACTGTGAAGTCGAAGGCGAAGATGGACATCGGGGAAGATGTCGTTTCGCCCTACCTTTGGAGCCGCGCCATCCGGCATATCGATGTGATTGTCTGCACTCACGCGCACGAAGATCACGTGGGGGGCGTTGCGGCACTCATTGAAAATTTCCAGCCTGCTCAAGTCTGGACCGGAGCCAATCCACCCGAAAGTCCACCCTGGCTTGCCATCTCCCAAAAGGCTGCCGTCTTCGGAGCGAAAATCGTTCCTCTGCGTACCGGCGATACTTTTGAATTCGGCGGCGCACGAATCGATGTTCTGGCGCCAGAGCGAGACTACGAACCGGCCAGTTCTCCCAAGAACAACGACTCGCTGGTCTTCCGTGTCACTTACGGCGTCCACCGGTTCTTATTCACGGGCGACATGGAAAAGCAGGTGGAAGCCCGTCTTCTCGAAGAAAACCGGGTCGGGCACGTAGACGTTCTAAAGGTTGCTCATCACGGCAGCCGCTCGTCGTCCATCGAGCCCTTCATCGAGAAATCACATCCCACGTTCGCCCTGATCAGCGTCGGTGAAGGCAACTCCTACCACCACCCGACGCCGGAGGTTCTGGAAAGATTAAACCAGGCGCACGCGCAAATCTTCCGCACCGATCAGTCAGGACTGGTCAGCATCCGGTCCGACGGAAAGAAGCTGGAGGTGGTGCCGGAGCACTTCACAAACCCGCATACCAGTCGTATCCCTCATTCGCCCAGTAATCCTCAGGCCGCTGGTCGGTAAATTGAATCGACCCGATGCGCTTGATGTTCTTGATGCCGTACTTTACCGGGATGGCCAGCCGCAGCGGGGCGCCATGTCCGCTGGTCAGCGCCGCGCCGTTCATCTCGTAGCAGAGCAAAGTTTGCGGATGCATCGCGCTTTCCATATCAAGCCCCACGAAGTAGTCCTGGTTTGGAGTCACCAGGCTCACGTACTTGGCGCGCACACCCGGCGCGAACTTCGCCGCGAAATCGGAAAACCGGGCGCCCGCCCAGTGGCAGATCTCGCTCCATCCCTCAATGCATTTGAGTTCGGTGACGCTGTCCACTTTTGGCAGACTCCGGATGTCATCTATCGTCAGAGACGTTTTCCCATTCAACATCAACTTCCACGCCGCGGGGTCGAAACCGTCGTCATCAATACCAACCACTCCGTTCACCTTCGGCATGCGTGCGTCGGCGACGGCCAACTCCGGGGCCATTCGCCGTCCGCTGCCGTAATACACGCGCGCCAGTTTTTCGTTGACGCGCAGAGTTTCCCGCAGCGGGCCCGGCGTCCCCATGACTGGTTCACTGCCTCCAACCCAGCGGTAAGCGGTGTAACCGGCCGCGGTCGCCAAGCCGCCAACCAGGAAACTGCGCCGCGTCTTGCGCGCCATCTCAGCTTGCGGGCTCATCAGTCACCTCCACCACTTCATAGCCGGTCACCATGGCGCGGAAGTTATTCCAGCCCGTCTTGATCACCTGTCCTACATGAACGAAGAAGAAGAGCACGTAGCCAATGGCCAGCCAGAAGTGTTCCCAGCGCGCCGCCGGATAGCCACCCAACAGGGATGCGAGCCAGGAAAACTGGACCGGCTTGTAAATCGCAAGGCCGGTAAGCACGGATCCCGCGCCCATCAGAATGATGCTTGAATAGGCGATCTGCTGCGCCCCGTTGAACTTCCTGCGCGGCGGATGTACCTTACTCAAGTGCAGGTCGTACATCATTACCTGCAGCGCCTCACGAAACGAGTTCCGGTTCGGAACCAGATATCGCCATTCGCCTGAAATCAGGGTGTAAGCCACGTACAGCAGCCCGTTGACCAGGAAGAGCCACATGAACAGAAAATGCCAGGCCATTCCCTCGGCCAGGCGCCCGCTCACCGTCAGCGTGTCATAAAACCAAGCCGGGAAGAAATGAAACACCGTCCAGCTTCCGATTCCCACGCGGTAAACATCGTTCGCCCAGTAGATCAGCAGCCCGCTCCAGATCATCAGCGCCAGCACCGGGAAATTAATCCAGTGGAACCACCGGATGGCTCGCGGATGCTTGTGCTCCAGTCTGACTTCGCCCATCGACCCTCCGCCCGTGTATGACATTCCGGAACCGCTTTATTCCGCAGCGGCACGAAATCGTCTCCGGCAGTCCTGCTTAGACTTTGAGCATAACTCCGTTGGGCGGCGGCCATTTTTCTATTGCATTTCCCATTGCGCCTCCGTACAATCGGGATCGCCCGGTGCAGTGAGACCGAAGCTCTGAGGGAGACTCCAATGCCGAAGTATCTGATACAGGCGAGCTACACCGCCGAGGGACTCAAGGGATTGGCAAAAGACAAGGCTGCAGGCCGCAAGGCGGCTGTACAAGCCGCCATGAAACAAGTGAAAGGTAAGGTGGAGAGTTTCTACTTCGCCTTTGGCGCCGACGATGTTGTGCTCGTTGTGGACGCGCCGGACAACATCGCCGCGGCCGCGCTATCGTTAGCTGCCGGATCCACTGGACTGGTGAACCTGAGGACTACCCCGCTACTGAGTGTGGATGAAGTGGACCAGGCGCTCTCGCTTCCGTCGAAATATAGGGGCCCGGGGGCAGGCGCATAACCCACTTGCCCTCGGACGGCTTCCGACGGCGCTATTAGGAATGCCTTTCGCCTGCCTGTTCCGCTTCCAGTGCCGCTTCCGGACCGGCGGCCTTCGCTTCCTCGATCGCCGCCTCGGCAACAACCCTCTCTTCTTCGGCAACCCGAACTTCAAAACCCATGTTCGGCAACGTGGAGTTGCCAACAATCACTGAATCAATTTCGTTCGCATCCAGCACGGCTTGGATGGACATCGCCTCCATTTCGCCGGTAGTGCCGTCGGTCATAGCGACCGTCACCAGATCCAGATCGTGCGAGGGATCCACGGGTATCACCGGATCGTCGGATACTGCTCTGTCCCCGATAAGTGCTTCCGCGGATTGCGCCTCTGCACGCGGCACGCGCACCTCATAGGCTCCCTCCACCACTCCCGGCGCGTCGTCGCCAAACAGCTGGGCACCGAAGCCGCCTTTCAGCAAGAGTTCCTGAATCGCCTTCGCGTCTTCGCTGGCGTTGCTGTCTGCCGACCGGTACACCGTCATCAATTCCGTTTCGTCCGTCATGCTTAGAGCATAACGCTGTTGGGCGGCATTCTTCGCTTACACTGGATGCTTGCCGGTCTGGTAAGGATGCGGGAAGCGGCGGATCTTGACGGCCACGCAACAGAAACGGGAGCTGGCGCACGCCTCGCGGACAGGCGATCTTGCAGCCGCGGCCGCTCTGCTGGCTGCGAACCGCAACCTTGTGCAGGCCTGGGAGCCCATGATGGACGCCTGCTTCGAAGGACGGCACGAAATGGTGAAGCTCCTGCTTGAATGGGGCGCCGATCCCAACATTCTCTCCGGCTCAAACTGGGCGCACCGGCCCCTTCATCGGGTGGTGGAACATAAAATCGCTACGCCCAAGCAGGAAGGCCACCACAGAACTGTCAAAATCCTCATGGAGCACGGCGCGGACCCGCTGCGGCGGGCCACTAAGCCTCCGATGACGGCGATCGCCCTGGCTGCCATGGGAGGCGATGCGCGGTTCCTCAAGGAACTAACGGCCGGACAACCCGAGCTCGACATCTTCGACGCCGCCGCGATCGGAGACGCGGGACGGCTGCAGCACCTCTTGCGAAAGGATTCGTCTCTGGCAAGCGCGGTTGATGAAGCCGGCTGCAACGCCCTCTCGTATTGCGCTGCCTCCCGTGCGGCGCCATCTGCTGTTCTCGAATGTGCACGCCTGCTGTTGGACGGCGGCAGCGCCGTACATCTCCTGGCCAAAGGAGGACCACCGCTATACTTCGCGGTGGCTCACGCCAGACACCATGCCCTGGCGCAATTGCTGTTGGACCGCGGCGCAGATCCGCACGATGGAATCTCCCTGTTACACTCCGCTGCAACGTTTCATTTTGAGTTCCTTGTGGAGGGTCTGGCGTGGCTGATTTCCCACGGCGCCGATCCCAATCGCGCCGGCGAAGGCGGCCAGACCGCCTTGCACAAGGCGGCAGCCTGCGGTTACATAAAGGCGGCCCGGCGCCTGGTCGCTTTGGGCGCCGACACAGACCGCAAAGACGTGCGCGGCTTGCGTCCTGCCGACGTAGCGCGGCTGCATCGAAAGAGGTGGCTCTAGGTGCTCCGCTTCTGGCTGCTGCTTTGCATTCCGGTCCTGGCCGCCGAGCAACCGGCCCGCGTGGCCGTGATTGCCCATCGCGGAGAACACATACGCCACCCGGAGAACAGCCTCTCCGGAATCCGGTCCGCCATCGCCCTTGGCGCAGACTATGTCGAGCTGGACGTGCGCACCACGCTAGACGGCAGGCTGGTTCTGATGCACGACGCTACCATCGACCGCACGACGGACGGCAAGGGCGCAGTCGCCGAGCTGACCTTCGACCGCATCCGCTCCTTCAAGCTCGGCTCCGAGCAGGTGCCCACGTTCGAGGAGGCGCTGCAGGCCGCCCACGGAAGAATTGGAGTTTACGTGGATGCGAAGAGCATCACGCCGGCGGCCCTGGTGCACGCGCTCGAGACTCACGACATGCGCACGGAGTGTGTTGTCTATGGTCCACCGGCGTTTCTGAAATCCGTGCTTTCCCTGCGTCCGGAGATTCGGGTCATGCCGGAGGCCACAAGCCCGGAGATGCTCAAGACGCTAGTATCGGAGCTGCACCCGTCTGTATTCGCATTTGACCGGCGGGACTTCATGGAGAAAACGATCGCCGCTGCAAAGGGGGCCGGCGCGGGAATCTACGTGGACCGGCTTGGGGATGATGACAACGCCGAAGCCTGGCAGGACGCCGTCGCGCGCGGTGCCGCAGGCATACAGACAGACAAGCCGGGCGAGCTGGTGCAGTTTCTTCGCGGGCGCAACCTTCATGCAGTCCCGGCGGCGACAAGGGCACCTGCCTACAAATACTACGTGACCGGAAATCCCGCCGATGTGCATCGTCCCACCACCGGCGGTCTGGTCATGGCAGGCGGAGGCAAGGACGTCGATGACGCTTTTCGCTGGCTGATCCGGAAGTCGGGCGGCGGCGATGTCGTCGTGCTGCGTGCTTCCGGTGGAGATGGCTACAACGAATATATCCGCGGCCTGGGCGCGGTGGATTCTGTGGAATCGATCGTAACCCGGAGCCGCGCTGCGGCGAGCGATCCGTTTGTTCTGGGCAAAGTGCGAGGGGCCGAGGCCATTTTCGTTGCTGGCGGCGACCAGTGGAATTACATCCGATATTGGAAAGGCACGCCGCTGGAAGCTGCGATTCAGGAAGCTGTAAAACGGGGTATTCCCTTCGGAGGAACCAGCGCCGGCCTGGCCATCCAAGGAGAATACTCGTTCTCCGCTGAGATGGACACCATCACTTCGGCGCAAGCGCTGGCCGATCCGTTCGACCCGCATCTTACCCTGGAGCCCTCTTTCCTGAAACTACCCGATCTTGCCGGGGTGATCACGGACAGCCACTTCTCGAAACGGGACCGGATGGGCCGGCTGATGACCTTTCTGGCACGTATCTCTCAGAGCCGTGGAACCGCGAAAGGGGTCGGCATTGATGAGCGCACGGCGGTCCTGCTCGAATCCGATGGCTCAGCTACGATCTCCGGGGAGGGCTCGGCGTATTTCCTGCGCGCGGGCAAGGCCCCAGCGATTTGCGCGGCCGGCCGGAAGGTTACCTTTGAGGATGTGACGGTCTATCGCGTCGCTGCCGGAGGCACCTTCAACTTCCGAAGCTGGAGCGGTCAAGGCGGCGAATCCTACACCCTCTCAATCCGCGCGGGGATACTCTTTTCGTCAAAAACCTCCGGATCAATTTATTAAAACTTCTGAGAACGTGTCCGATAAGCCCCTTAGACAACGGGAAACCCTCGTGAAGGAGATTTTATGGGTATCGCGCCCCTGAGTTTGACAAATGATAGCCAAGTGAACAACGTTCCAGCGGTAGAACCCCTGTTGCGTCAGCCCGAGAAGAAGGAGCTGATAGAAGCTGTGAGAGCCGTAAACAAGGCGGAGCTGTTTGGACAAGACAACGAATTGACGTTTGTTCTCGACCGCAGGTCGCACAAAATGCTGGTTCGCATTGTGAACAAGGAAACACGGGAGCTGGTGCGCCAGATTCCTACGGAATATCTCCAGTATCTGGCCAGCGACCTGGCCGTTAAATAATCACACATATTTTGTGTTCTTTCCGCGATATGTTACTTAGAAATCAATGAACCCATTGGATGCGTATCAAGACAACCGGGACAACGAGATTTTGAACGCCCGCCCGCTCGAGTTGGTCGTTATTCTCTACCGCGCGGCCATCGCCTCCATCGAAGGGGCACGCCGCCACCTGGCGGCAGGTGCCATCCGCGAACGGTCCGATGCCATCTCCAAGGCGAGCGCTATCTTGAGTGAACTGGCTCAATCGCTCGACCATGAAAAGGGCGAAAGCATTGCCAAGAATCTGACGGAACTCTACGACTATCTCCAGCGCCTCATCATCCGCGCCAATATCGAGCAGATCGAGCCGCCGCTCATCGAGGCAGGCAAGCTACTTGATACGCTGCTCGAAGGCTGGCTCGCATCGATTGAGTTGGCGGCCCCGAAGTCCGCCTACGAGAGCACCTATGACGAGGAACACAACCCCATCGTCTGTAGCTTCTGATTCGTGTGTAGCTTCTGATTCGTGCTCCCGCTATTGCGCCAACAGGCAATGAATGTAGAATAGCCGCATGCGAATTTCTGCGTTGCTTGTGGCCCTCTGCTGTGTTTCCGCGCTGATCGGCGCTCCCCCTGTTGTGATCGATCCTGCCAAGGCGGCGCTGGATCCGCAGCGGCTCGCGCGGATTCCGGCCCGTATGAAGGCCTTCGCCGATCAGGGGACCATCGCCGGCAGTGTCACCCTGGTTGCCCGCCATGGAGTTGTCGCCGCGCTCGACGCCGCGGGGTTTACTGATCTGGACAAGAAAGACACGCCCATGAAGACGGATGCGATCTTTCAGATTCACTCCATGACCAAACCCGTGGTGGCCATTGCAGCCATGACACTGGTGGAAGAAGGGCGGCTGGCGCTGACGGACCCGGTGGAGAAATACCTGCCGGAATTCCGCAGCATGTGGGTGATTGAATCGCATGACGGCGAAAAGACCCGCGTGCTGCGGCGGCCCCTGCGGCCGATCACCGTGCGGGATCTGATGACCCACACGTCGGGCATGAGCACCAATCCACCTCCAGGAATTGGGGAGCTGCATGGCGCGCTGCACAAGACGCTGGCGGAAGCTGTTCTTGTGATCTCGCAGCAGCCTCTGGAATTTGAGCCGGGGACGAAATGGCTCTACAGCAACGGTGGCATCGCGGCCTTGGGACGCATTCTGGAAGTCGTCTCCGGAATGCCTTTCGAGAAGTTCCTGCAGGTGCGTGTGTTCGATCCGCTGGGCATGAAGGATACTTACATCTATCCTCCGAAAGAGAAATATTCCCGGATTCCGACGGCCTACATCTTGAAGGATGGGAAGACGCTGAAGTACACATCGGACCCGTTGGGCGAAGGGGCGATGAAGTACCGGATCGGCGCCAAATATCCGCTGCCGGAGGGCGGCCTCTATTCGACGGCTTACGATTTATTCGTGCTGTACCAGATGATGCTGAACCGGGGGCAATATCAGGGCGTGCGGATCCTCTCCCCGGCGTCCGTGGAAACGATGACGCAGGTACATACGGGTAATCTGGCTGCCGGTGGACCGGGCATGGGTTATGGGCTTGCCTGGGCCGTAGTGCGGGATGCGGCAGCGACTTTGCCCGGCGTCTCCCTGGGCACATATGGGCACGGCGGTCGGTATGGAACCTACTGCTTTATTGATCCGAAGAAGGATGTGATTGGCGTCTTCATGATTCAGCGTGAGGGCGGCAGCGATGAACGCAACGCGTTTGTGGGAATGGCTATGGCTTCGGTTTTGGATTGAGAGACAGAATCACTTTGCCGAGAATCAGCTTCGAAGGCGCAGGGCCGAAGGTGCGGGAATCGTTGCTGTGTTCGGCGAATAAGCAACAAAGTGATGGAGGCCCAGCCCGTGAGCGGGGGGCACCCAGGCAAAGTCCGCAGGGTTGAGTGGCCGATATTCCAGTGGCGTCCCGGTTGATGGTCACTAGATTCTCGCGCAGCTCAATGGTCTCGCCGGGGAGGGCGCCCCCGCTGCGGCTTTCCGGTGGAAGAGATTCGAATTTTCGTGTATGGCAGATGGAGCTCATAGGCCGCGTGATTCCCGACAACGCGGTCGCCAAAAAGTAGTGTCGGCGCGTCTGAGGGCCCCCAAATGGTGAAGCCTTCGAGATAAGCGGGAAGAAAGGCAAGAAAGGCCGCTCCGATGACAACTGCGGTGGCATGGTTTTTTGTCATTCCGGGCATAGTAGCTTCTGGCACAGATTCGATATACTTTTGACTGTTCAGTGTCGAGGGATATCATGTCAAAATTCTGGGTGGTTCTGCTGGCGTTGCCTTTAATGGCAGAAGATCCGGTTAGCTTTCAAAAACAGATCCGGCCGGTTCTAGCGCGCCAATGTGCAGCTTGTCATCAACCGGCCAGCAAACAGTCCGAACTCCTGCTTACTTCGTACGACGGGTTTCTCAAAGGTGGCCGCAAGGGCGCGGCCTTCGTCGCCGGCAAGCCGGAGGAGAGCGTGGTGATCGGCTATCTTACCGGCAAGACGTCGCCGCAGATGCCGTTTGGGGGCAAGCCTCTTGCCGCGGAACAAATCGAACTTTTCAAGCGGTGGATCAGCGAGGGCGCGAAGAATGATTCCCCGGCAGAGAATCTGGATCTCACCAAGTTGAAGCCGGCGGTATATCATGAGCCACCTTTGATCACGGCTCTGGCATACTCTCCCGACGGAAAGATTCTGGCGATTTCCGGCTACCGCGAAATTCTGCTGCATGACCCTGCGGGTGGCTTGCAGGCGCGGTTGCAGGGACTTTCGCAACGCATCCATACGCTGGCCTTTTCACCGGATGGAAAGACACTCGTCGGGGTCGGCGGAGATCCCGGACGCTTCGGCGAGGTTCAGATTTGGGATGTAGCGTCGCGCAAACAGAAGCAGTCGATCATGCTGACGAACGACACGTTGTCCGGTGCGGCGTTTTCGCCTGATGGTACGCAGATTGTATTCTGCGCGGCGGACAAATCCGTTCGCATGCTGGATGTAGGGACGGGCAAAGAGATCCGCAAGATGGACCATCACGAGGACTGGGTTTATGCGGCGGTGTTCGGAATCGATGGGAAGCGGATTGTGTCCGTCGGGCGTGACCGTGCGGCAAAGCTGATCGACGCCAGCAACGGGCAGTTTATTGAGAATGTCAATCTGCTGAAGGAACCGCTGACGGCGATTGCGCGGCATCCGAAGAAAGACTGGGTGCTGATCGGCGGGCAGGAACGGATACCTTATCTGTATCGCATGGACCGGCCGCGCGCGATGCGCATTGCGGACGATTCCACGCTCATCCGCAAGTTTGAAAAGCAGGACGGGCCGATTCTGGCCGTTGCCATCAGCCCGGATGGACAGTACGGCGCAGTGGGGAGCGAGACGGGCGATGTGCACGTTTACAATCTGGAGACCGGGGAACGTACCGGATCCTGTGGCGGACACTCCGGCGGCATCTACTCGATCGTGTTTCGGCCTGGCGGCAAGGGTCTGGTGACGGCGGGATACGACGGAACGGTGCGCATGTACGATCTGGACGGCAAGATGGCGAAGTCTTTCGTTCCGGTTCCGATTGAGAAGCGGGAGGTGGCCGGTGCGCGTTAAAGTCCTGGCGGGTTCGTTCTTTTGTTCGGCGCTGCTGTTCAGCGCGCCCCTGATTCGCGAGATCCATCCGCATGGCGCGCAGAAAGGCTCCGTGGTGGAACTGTCGCTGCGCGGCGACGGGTTGAAGGCGGACTCGAAGGTGCAAACTTCGATCCCCGGCGTTGTTTCCCGCCTCGTCACGAAGACCGCGGGCGAGATGGCCGTGCTGGTGGAGATCAGCAAAGATGCGCGCCCAGGGCTGTATCCGCTGCGCGTGATCAATGAAGACGGCCTTTCGAACGTAATGCTGTTTGCCGTGGGGATGTTCACCGAGGTGGAAGAAAAGGAAGTGGAACATCCGAAGCCGGGCAACGGCACTTTGGAAACCGCCGAGGCCATACCTGTTCCGGTGATCGTGAATGGAACGCTCACCGCGGCGGACATTGACATCTACAGCTTCAACGCGAAAGCGGGCGAGAAGCTGGTGTTTGAAGTGGAGGCGCGCCGGGCCGGGTCGGCCATCGACCCGCACGTAGAAGTGCTGGATGCGGCCGGAAAGATGATGGCGCAGAACGATGATGCGGCGGGGCTGGGTGTGGATTCCCGGGTGGAAGTAAAGTTCGCCAAAGCCGGCAGCTATCGTGTTCGTGTGCGGGATTCACGCTATAGCGACCAGGTGCAGAATTTCTACCGTTTGAAGATTGGCTCGTTCGCGTTTGCGGATGGAATCTTCCCGCTGGGCGGACGGCGCGGAGAAGCCGTCGAGGTTAGCTTTGGCGGCGGGAATTTGAGTGCTCCGGTGAAGGTTTCCGAGAAGTTGTCGGGCTCTGGCTTGTTTCAGGAAGTAGCGCTTCCCGGGTCCGCGGCACTGCCGATGGTATTAGCCATTGGCGACAAGCCGGAAGAGATGGAGCAGGCGGGCAGCGCAATGTTGAAGCCCGATGTCATCATGAACGGACGCATTTCGAAGCCCGGCGAGATCGACAAATTTACTCTGGCCGTAAAGCCGGGCGAGCAGTGGGTGCTGGAACTGACAGCAGCGGTGCTGGGCACCTCCCAACTGGACGCGATTCTGACCGTTCTGGATGCGAAGGGCAAGAAGCTGTTCACTCGCGACGATATTAATACGCCGGATCCGACGCTGCCCTTTACCGTGCCCGAAGGCGTGCAAGAGGTTACCGTTGCCGTCGAAGATGTACTGGGCCGCGGCGGGCCTTCCTTCGGATATCGATTGGAGGCGCGGCGCCACGCTCCGGATTTCGTGGCGGAGATTGTCACCCCTTTCGTGAATGTTCCAGTGGGCGGGACGGCATCCGTGGCTGTGCAGATTCAGCGCCGCGGCTACGACGGGCCGATTCGCCTGGGCATTCCGAACCTGCCTCCAGGGTTTGTAGTGGCCGGCGGGCACGTTCCGTCCGAGGCGGCGGCGCAGAGTCCTTTTACAGAAGGAGCGGGGTTCCGCGGCGCGCGGACGATCCTTACCATCACGGCGCCGCCGGATGCCAAGGCGCAGAATCTGGAGCTGCAGGTTGTGGCGGACGGGGGCGGAATTGAGCGGTCCGCGGCAGGACTGGGAATGGTGACGCCGGTGCGCGGCGACAAACAGAAGCCGCAATCCGCCCAATGGTTGGGAATGCAATTGCCGATGGCGGTAGCGAGAGCGCTGCCCGTAAATCTGACGGTGCCGGTGCCGGCCGTGCGCCTGGCACAGGGTTTCGAATATCCAATGCAATATACGGCCGCGGTGAAGCCGGGCGGCAAGCTGATGGGCAAGGTGAATAACCAGATGGTGGGGGCGATCGGGAACATGCGAATTTTAGCCGGGCCTCCGGGGAAGAATCCCGATAGCGGATCTGTTCTGGTAGCGACGAATTTCTCCAGCCCCATCACGACCTTTGACATGGTGTTCGAGAGCCAGACGGAGGTGGACGGCCGTATGGTTCCGATTACGTCACCCGCGGTCTCAGTGGAGATTGTGCCGGGGTATACGGTAGGGCTGGAATCGACAGCTTTTGCCGTAATGCCTGGTAAGAAGATGGAATTCCACGGCACGGTGCGGCGGGAGCCGACGTTTGAAGGATCTACCGTACGTGTAAAGGCCGAAGATCTGCCGGATAATGTAAAGTGCGGTGCCGCGGATCTCGCCGCAGACCAGACAGCTTTCGTTGTTTCCTGCGAAGCGTCGGCCGAGGCTGTTCCCGGAGATTACGATATCCGCGTGACGTCGGTTGCGCCCAATGTAGGGCGGAAACAGAAAGCCGACTATAAGATTTCCGATATCGACGCGAAACTGAAAATTGGTAAGACAGAACGGGCTGCGA
>JBDUEM010000202.1:0-14107 GCA_040002435.1 Bryobacteraceae bacterium | reverse complement strand
CAGTTGAAGTAGAGCCGATCCACGGACTCTCCACCCATATCCGCCCACGCATCAGCTTGACGAGTCGTACGGAGATGGCCAGCCCAAGGCCGGTACCTCCGAAGCGGCGTGTGGTCGAGCTGTCTGCCTGCTCGAATACCTGGAAGATACGATCCTGCTGCGCCTCCGGGATTCCGATCCCGCTATCAGCGACGCGGAAATGGAATGTGGGAAGTTCGGCGTCGCCGTCCTCTATGTCCACTCGCACCAATACCACGCCCTTCTCCGTAAATTTGAGTGCATTTCCCGCCAGGTTGATCAAGACCTGCCGTAGACGGCCCGGATCGCCCACTAGGCCGTTCGGCACATTGGGCCGGATATCGCAGACAAGCTCGATTCCTTTCTGCTGGGCGCGGATGTCTAGCGCTCGCAGGCAATCCCCGACGCAATCCTGCAAGTCGAATGCGATGGGGCTCAACTCCATCTTGCCCGCCTCTATCTTGGAGAAGTCCAGGATATCGTTCAACAGAGTCATCAAGCCGTCAGCCGAATCCTTCACCATCTTCAGATTCTCGGCCTGCTCTACTGTCAAAGGGGTGTCCAGGGTCAGTTCGGTCATCCCGATGATGCCGTTCATTGGAGTTCGAAGCTCATGACTCATGTTGGCCAGTAAATCGCTCTTTGCCGTGTTCGCGGATTCCGCAGCTACTTTGGCCTTCTCCAATTCGGCGGTGCGCTGCAGCACCTGATGCTCAAGATTGCTACTGATTTCCTCGACCGAGGCTTGTCGCGTGGCGATCTCCCGCATTTCCTCGATCCCACGTTGGCAGGATTTCACCAAGATAATATCCTCAAACAAAACCCAGGCAGAATGCTCCACCCAACGCCAGGGGCTGGCATTGAGAACGCCGAACACCGACAACTGGAAGTACAGGCCACGAATGGCGTGATCGGCCGCGATGGTAAGAGTCGCCGGTATCAGAACGGTCCAGTCGCGATAGAGAGCGAGGAAAGCCAACGATCCGAAAATGTGGAAATGTGTCTCAATTCGACCTTCGGTGAGGTGGATCAAGAGGGCAGACATCAGCATCTGGCTCACCGCAACCGCGTGGCGAGTGAAAGCTTGAGTAGGCCTCGTGAGCGCCAGGAATACCGGCAGGCTGGTAATCGCACCTCCCAGAAAAATGGCCAGCCACACGTGCAGGTGAATGGAAGCCGACGTTCCGGCCCAGGCGCGCGGCGAGATCCAGATCGCCGTTCCAATTCCCGCAATCCACTGGATCACCATAAGAATGGCGAACATACGACTGGTTTGCGAGTAGATGAGATTTTGATGATCGAGGACGAGCGCAGAAGCCCGCGAATTGGGGTCAGTCTTCCGCACCCCGCTAGCTTCCGCCTCTCAGGCTGCATCCGAAGACCGCGGTGGACCCTGGACCGCCTATGCCGCCGGCAAGCAGGGATTCAACGATGTCGCGTCCATCATTGGCTCCCGCGTGACCGCGTGAGACCGTGATGCCTCCGCTGAACAGAAGGCGGCCCTTTGGGTCATAGAGCATGGTTTGGCCTGACGTTTGCGCCCCAAAGCGGATTGCGTAAGATCCTTCGGGATCCTCCATCAACCGTACGCCAGGAATGTGAGAGGCAACGCGCCACAGATCGCCCTTGACCCAATCCCGTCCTTTCGATTCCGGGGAATAGAAGAGAACGTAGGCGTCAACTGTACCGCGCCGATGGGCCATAATCACAGCCAGCTCACCGAGAGTTGCCCGGGAACACGGACACTGCGGATGAGCGAAGATAAGTAGGGTCGAACGTCCCTGCGCCGGGAAAACCCCCAAATCGGCCAGCAAAGCGGCCGGTGGAACGGCGGCTTGCCCGGGCGTCGTGGAATAGCGCATCAACAGGTTGACTCCGAAGCAGACCGCCGAGGCCCATAGTATTGTGGCGGCTACTAAGGGGACTGGTCCCGTGAGTCTGAGCATCGGGTACTTCACCTTATTCTCATCGGCCCCGAACTCTGCTTCGGTGAAGGAAACTTGACCCCGGGAACCGCGGCGTCCGAAGTACACTAATAGGGAGGAAACATTGTCACGCATCTCGCTTGCTTTTAAGAGCTTCTTCGCTATTTTGTTCGGGGACGGCCTGCCTGAAGAGATAGCCAAAGCCTTCGGTTATTCCAAAGAAGCCGCCGCTCCGAAGCCCGTGCCCAAACCGGCCGTGGAAATCCGCGCCTCCGACGGCGCCGTACAGATTCTGTCCCTGCTCCAGCGAGATTCTCGGCTGATCGATTTTCTGATGGAGGACATCGCTGCTTACTCAGACGACCAGGTTGGTGCCGCCGTGCGCACTTTGCACGATCAAAGCCAACAGACGCTTTCCAAGTACGTGAGCCTGCGCCCCATTATCGATGGAGTGGAGGGCACCAATACCCGGGTGCCCGGGAACGAACCCGCCGCCATTAAACTGTTGGGGAATGTCCCGGCCGACGGCAAGGCCTCCCAGGGGATCCTGCGCCACAAAGGCTGGCGCGTGGAAAAAATTGAGTTGCCAAAGCTGGTTCCCTCGCAGGTAACCATCCTTGCCCCAGCGGAAATTGAAATCGAGTAAACACCCGTGCCCTACATCATTGGAATCGACTTAGGCACCACCAACTGCGGCTTGGCATACGCCGACTCGAATGCCCCGGATTCGCTGCGTACCGCCCCCGTGAAGCTGTTCAATATTCCGCAGCTGGTGAATCCCGGGGAAGTTTCGGATGAGCCGTTACTGCCGTCCTTTCTGTATCTTCCAAGCCACACGGATTTCCCGGCCGGCTCTCTTACCCTGCCCTGGCATCAGAAACAGGATTTGATTGTGGGTATCCTCGCCCAAAAGCGCGGCGCGGAAAACGCGGGGCGTCTGGTCTCGTCCGCCAAATCGTGGCTATCCCATTCGGGAGTGGATCGCACCTCGCCTCTCCTGCCCGTGGCTGGGCCTGAAGGCGTCCCAAAAATCTCCCCGCTAGCGGCGTCCAAGGCTTATCTGGAACATCTTCGGAACTCCTGGAACCAGAAAATGCCGGATGCCCTGTTCAATAAGCAGACGGTGCTGATTACGGTTCCGGCGTCCTTCGATGCGGTAGCACGCGAACTCACCCAGCAGGCCGCCGAACTGGCAGGATATACGAACATCATCCTGCTGGAGGAGCCGCAAGCCGCTTTCTATGCCTGGATTGAGCGCAATCCGGACTGGCGCGAGAAAGTGAAGGTTGGCGACCTGATCCTAGTGGTCGACATCGGCGGCGGAACGACAGACTTTACTTTGATCGCCGTGAAAGAGGAAGCAGGCGAACTCAAGCTCGAGCGTTCAGCCGTTGGAGAGCATATCCTGCTGGGCGGCGACAACATGGATCTCGCCCTGGCAAGGACGGTCGAACTCGACCTCGCCACAAAAAATACCAAGCTGGACGCAATGCAGCTCAATGCCCTGTGGCAGCAGTGCCGCATCGCCAAAGAAAGGCTGCTTGATCCCACGAACAAGAAAGACGAGCACCCCATCACCATCCTCGGCCGCGGAACAGGGCTCGTTGGCGGCACCATCAAGACCAAGCTCACCCGCGCCAATCTGGAGCAGGTTCTGCGAGATGGCTTCTTCCCCAAGGTTTCTGCCGAGGAAATGCCCCTGGCGCGAAAGCGTGTTGCGTTGCAGGAAGTGGGCCTGCCATATGCCGCCGATGCCGCCATCACCCGCCATCTGGCTAAATTTTTGAAGTCGGAATCCAACGCCAGACCAACGCACATCCTGTTCAACGGCGGCGTGCTCCGGGCGAGCCTCATCCGGGAGCGGATCCTGGAAACCATTAACAGCTGGCAATCGACTCCGGTAATATCCCTGCAGGGCGAGGACCTCATGCACGCCGTCTCCCGCGGCGCCGCCTACTACGGCCAGGCTCGCCAGGGAAAAGGTGTCAGGATCCGCGGCGGCGTATCGCGAACTTATTATGTAGGGATCGAATCCTCCCTCCCTGCGGTGCCGGGCCTTCCCACGCCTTTGAAAGCTCTCACTGTGGCCAACTTCGGCATGGAAGAAGGCACGAAAGTGGACTTTCCGAACCGCGAATTCGGCCTGATCATTGGCGAACCAGCTGAGTTTCGCTTCTTTTGCTCCCCGACACGCAAGAATGACAACCCGGGTGACATGCTGGAAGAGGTAGGAGACGATCTGGAGGAGATTTCTCCCGTGGAAGTAACGCTCCCGGCCGACGGGAACGCGGGCCAGATCGTGCGGGTCAGCCTGGAGACGGAAGTCACGGAAACCGGCGTCCTGCAACTCTGGTGCGTCGCCAAAGACGGCCGGCGCTGGAAGCTTGAGTTCAACGTGCGGGAGAAAGTAGCCGCATGAACATTGGCATCGATCTCGGCACCACGAATTCCGCTCTCGCCTATATCGATCCAGCTGAGGCCGCGGAAGCGGACTTTCCGCCGATTCATACGCTCGAGATTCCCCAGCAAATATCCCAGGCAGCCACGGAGGTGCGGCGTACCTTACCGTCATTTCTGTACGTGGGAGAGGAAATCCACACGGGCGTGTATGCCCGTGAGCAGGGCGCGCTGGTCCCGACCAAGTCCGTGCATTCGGCCAAATCCTGGCTCTCGAACCCGGACGTAGACCGCACGGCGAAGATCCTGCCGTGGGATGCGCAGGAGGCGGGCCGCATCCTGTCGCCGGTAGAGGTATCCGCCCGCTATATCGCCCATCTCCGCGAGGCGTGGGATCGCAGCCATCCACCGCTGGCCGATCAGAACGTGGTGCTCACGGTGCCCGCGTCGTTCGATGAGGAAGCGCGTGAGCTGACCGTAATGGCGGCGCAGGAGGCCGGCCTCCCCAAGGTCACCCTGATTGAGGAGCCCGTGGCGGCGTTCTATTCATGGATCGCCAACCATCTCACTGCCTCCCAGAAGAGCCTCTTCGACGGGCAAACGGTTCTGGTCTGCGATGTGGGCGGCGGCACCAGCGACTTCACGCTGATTCGCGTGAATCGCGAAGGCGACAAAGTCGAATTCACCCGTACGGCGGTAGGCAAGCACCTGCTGTTAGGCGGCGACAATCTGGACCTGACCTTCACGTGGCTGGTGGAATCGAAGCTGGGTGTGCAATTATCGCTGCGGCAGCGCAGCGGACTGCGCCGCCAGTGCGCCTCCGCGAAAGAGCGGCTGCTGGCAGATCCAAAATTGGAAAAGGTGGAGATCACAGTCCTGGGCGCCGGAACCGGCCTTGTCGGCGGCACTCTGAAGACGGAAATTACCCGCGAAGAGGCCCTGGAATTGACGCTGGAGGGGTTTCTTCCTTTCTGCGACTTGAACGATAAGCCGAAAGAGGAAAAACGCAGCCTCTTCCGGGAACTGGGTTTGCCGTACGTCTCCGATCCGGCGGTGACGCGCCATCTGGCTGCCTTCTTAAGCACAGCGGAGGGGACGCCCGACGCGATTCTTTTCAACGGCGGATTCTTTATCCCAGGTATCTGCCGCCAGCGTGTGGCGGATGTGATGGAGCGATGGTACGGCAAGCGGCCGCTGCTTCTGGAAAATCACGACTTGGACCTCGCCGTGTCGGTCGGAGCGGCCTATTATGCCTACGTCCGAAGCACCGGCGCGGGATTGCTGGTGCGCGGCGGCCTTCCGAGGGCCTATTACATCGGCATTCAGTCGGAGGGCGACACCCTGCGGACACTCTGCCTGGCTCCACGAGGCACCGAAGAAGGCGCCACACTGGAAGTCGACAGAGACGATCTGCAACTGGTGGCCAACAAGCCAGTGAGCTTTCGGTTGTACAGCTCGCTCAGCCGCACTGACGATCAACTTGGCGACACGGTTGAATTTCCAACCTCCGACCTGGAATCGAACCTTCATACCCATGCCCCGCTGAACGCCGTGATCCGTTTCGGCAAGAAAGCGGAAGAGCGGATGATCCCCGTGAAGCTGGGCGCGAGGCTTACCGAAGTGGGAACGCTGGAAATCTGGGCCGATTCGAAAGTCAGCGAGCACCGCTGGCGTTTGCAGTTTGAGCTGCGCAAGGCGGCCAAAACCGCCGAGCCCATGCGCCCCGCCGCTGTGGTAAGCGAAGAGTCTCTCACCAACGCATCCCAACTGCTGCAGTCTACCTTCGGTCCGAGTCCAACCGTTACTCCCGAAGAGCTGCCTGGGAAACTGGAGCAAGCCCTGGCGCTGGGAAAGAACTCCTGGCCGCTGGCAACCATTCGCCAATTGTCAGACCGGTTCCTGGAACTGGCCGAAGGCAGGGGCCGTGGGCCATCCTACGAATCGCGCTGGCTGAATTTGTGCGGCTGGTGTCTGCGGCCCGGCTTCGGTTTTCCCGGCGACGACTATCGTATTGAACAGGCGCGACGCGTCTACGCCGCCGGCATGAAGTTCCCCAATCAAATGCAGTGCGAGGTCGATTGGTGGATTTTCTGCGGGCGCCTGGCAGGTGGTCTGAATCGAAATCAGCAGAGCGACATTTTCCAGCGCCTCTCACCCACGCTTCTGCCGCGCGGAATGAAGAAGCCGCGAGTAAATACCAGCCTGCTGCGGGAAATGTGGCGCACGGCGGCAAGCATGGAACTGCTGCCGATGCAGACGAAAACAGATCTGGGCGAAGCTCTCGTCAAACGCATCAAAACCGGCGACGGCGGCCCAAGCGAGATCTGGTGCCTGTCGCGAATCGGAGCGCGTCAACTGTTCTACGGCCCCAACAATCAAGTTGTCTCGCCCACCACGGCTTCGCGCTGGGTAGACGCACTCCTGAAGCTGTCTAAGACCGAAGAGGCCTTGGCATCCATCGCCCAGCATACCGGCGATGCGACGCGCGATCTGCCCGCACCGGCCCTGAGCGCCGTGCGCGCCAGGCTGCACAATCATCCCGAACTGCTGGCCGTGGTCGAAGGCCAGGAGACGCGGGATCTGCGCACGATGGGCCGGATGTTTGGCGAAGAACTGCCGGGCGGCCTGGTATTCGCGGAGGCGGCCGGTGACTGAGCGGAAGCTCATCGACTGGCTGCAACGCCAACCCGGAACCAAAGGCATCGGGGACGACTGCTTCATCTATTCCGATCTCGTCTTCACAACGGACATGATGGTGGAAGGCGTTCACTTCGAAAAACCGGATGAACCGGAAGCAGTCGGGTACAAGACGCTAGCCCGCGGCCTCAGCGATATCGCGGCGATGGGAGCATCACCGCGCTTCTGCCTGCTTTCCCTCGCTGTTCCCGCATGGGCTGACGATTCCTGGGTAAAGCGATTCTACAAGGGACTCCTGAAACACAACGTGCCGCTCACCGGCGGCGACCTCTCGCACGCCTCTGAACTGGTCTGCGACATCATGGTCTGCGGGCAGGTTCCAAAAGGGAAAGCCCTGCGGCGGGATGGTGCAAAGCCCGGCGACCACATCTACGTCTCTGGCGATCTCGGCGCAAATGCGCGCGATCATTTCAAGCGGACACCGGAGCCGCGCCTGGCACTTGGCCGCAAGTTGATCGGCAAGGCAACTGCCTGCATGGACATCAGCGATGGGCTTTCTCTTGATCTGCATCGCCTCTGCGTTGCCTCCGGTGTTACGGCAGACCTGGACACTATTCCCGTAGCTAGCGGCGCGACAATGGATCAGGCTCTTCATGGGGGCGAGGACTACGAACTGCTCTTCACTTCCAAGACGCCGCTGCGATTTGCGGGCGTCAGACGGATCGGAACGATTCGAAAAGGAAAACCCGGAGTCGTTAAGTTGGAAGGCAAGCTGCTGAAGCCGGCCGGTTACGATCATTTCCGATGACCACTACCCTCAAAGTCGAACTCGTCGAATACAAGGGCTGGCGGAACTGCTACCGCGTTAGCAACGGCGAAGTTGAATTAATTGCCACCAGCGACGTTGGCCCGCGCATCATCCGTTACGGCTTTGTTGGCGGCGAAAATGTCTTCAAGGAATTCGAAGCCGAACTGGGTAAGAGCGGCGAAGACCGTTGGATGCCGCGCGGCGGCCACCGCATCTGGGTCGCACCGGAGCACCGGGAGCGAACGTACGTCGCCGATAATTTTCCGGTGGAGGTGAAGCCGGCTGGGGATGGAGTGGAACTGATTGCGCCGGTGGAGCCCGAGACCGGGCTACAGAAGCGAATCTTCATCGAACTCGCCGCCACGGGCAGTGCGGTCAAGGTAACGCATAGCATCATCAACACGCTGCCTCAAACAGTCGAGATCGCCGCGTGGGCACTGACGCTGATGGCCCCAGGCGGAACCGGCATCACGGGATTCCCGCCGCGCGGCACGCACCCGGAAATCCTACTGCCCACCAATCCCCTGGTCATGTGGGCTTTCACCGATTTCAGTGACAAGCGCTGGCAGTTCGCCAAAAAATATCTGTTATTGCACAACGATCCGAAAGTATCCGCGCCCACCAAAACGGGCCTTTTCAACGCCGCTACATGGGGAGCCTATCTGCGGAACGGCACTTTGTTTATCAAGCGCTACACCGCCGATCCCGAACAGCGCTACCCCGACTTTCACTGTTCTTACGAAACCTTCACAAATGCCGAAGTTCTGGAACTTGAAACCCTTGGACCACTCCGCAGCATCCAACAGGGAGACGGCGTGGAACACGTCGAGCATTGGACCCTGAACAACCGTATAGACATTCCGGATTTTACAGACGAAAATCTGGATGAAGTGCTCTTGCCGCTCCTATAAACCCATATGACCAAGATTGTCCTCTCCCTCATCCTCGCCGCCAGCGCAGCTTTCGGCCAATACACTTCCGGACCCGCCGGGGCTCCACCGTCCGAACTCAGCCCTGCCGTCACGGCGATGTTGCAGAAGGAGGGCATCAAGATCCTGGATGGCGACAAAGTATTCTGTGAGATCTGGCTCAGGACGACAGCCCCGAACGGACCGAAGTCCGCCGAGGACAGTGTCAGCCTGCCTAACATCCCGCAGGGATCGCTTCTGGGCGCCATCCGTTTTCCGGAGAAAGGAAAGGATCGCCGCGGTAACCAGATAGCCGCTGGTGTGTACACGCTGCGCTACAGCAACTTCCCGCAGAATGGAGATCACCAGGGCGTAGCTCCACAGCGCGACTTTATGCTGATCTCGAAAGCCGCCGACGACAAGGACCCCAAGGCGACACCGAGCTTTAAAGAGCTTGTGGCCACGAGCGAGAAAGCCATGGGAATCCCGCACCCCGGCGTGTTCAGCTTCTGGAAGGCCGACGGCACGGCAGGCCTGTCAAAAGACGGCGAGACGGATTGGGTGCTGCACACCAAACTCGGCGACCTCGGAATCGCAATGATCGTCGTCGGCAAAGTCGAAGGCTAACTTGGTTCCGCATCTCTTCGTCTACGGAACACTCCGCAGGTCGGCGAGAAATCGGTTCGCGCGGGCACTGCATCGCCAGAGCAGGTTTGTGGGCGAAGCCAGGGTAAACGCGCGGAAGCGCCGCGTCGGCGGATTTTTTGCAATGGTCTTATGCAAAGAAGAGACGGTTGACGGAGAACTCTTTCGACTTCGAGATCCCGAGCGGCTGTTGGCGGTGCTCGACGAGTACGAGGGTCCTGCTTATCGCAGGACGCTTCTGAAGGCAACGACCAGCAGCGGAAAATGCTTCCGCTGCTGGTCGTATGTGTACCGTTTCCGGCTCGGCCGCGCCTAGACTGCCGCGGCTTTCGTATCAAGCATATCTGCGTAGACTTTCATCAGTTCGCGGATCTCGGCTGCATCCTGAGGTTTGCATTCGCTCAGTGGCGGGCGAACCGGACCGGCCGCCATCCCCAGGGCTTCCATAGCCACCTTCATCGCCGATACTTCGTAACCGCGTCCACGCTCACGGAGCGCATATAGCGGATGCACGTACTTCTTCATCAGCACATCCAGTGTTGCGAAATCACGAGCCATTCCGGCTTCGGCCAGCGCCAGCGAAACCTTCGGGGCGATATTAGAAATGCTGGATGTGTAGGCCTGCACGCCGATGGCGAAGTATCCCGGGACACAATCGTCACCGAGTCCGCCGAACCACGCCAGCCGGTCGCCGTTGTAGTTCATGATGCGCTGGTATTTCTTGACGTCACCCTGGCCATCTTTCCAGGCCGCGAGTGTCGGTACGTGATCCGCCAGACGAGCAACCTGTTCCGGTGTGAAGCTGGCCCAACCACGGCTATAGACCATCATCGGTAGCGAGGACGCTTCCCCGATCGCTTTGTAGAAATCAAATAACCCCGCTTCCGGTGAATCGGAATAATAGGGCGGCAAAACCAGCAGGCATTCCGCCCCGGCTTTCTCCACGCGCTGGGCCATGTCGCGGCCAATGGGAACGTTAAAGCCTGTGCCCGCCACAACCGGCATCTTGCCCTTGGTGGCCTGCACGGTGACCTTTACCACCTGCTCCACCTCTTCGGCATTCATGGAGTAGAGCTCTCCCGTGCCCCCAGCGGCAACCAGGGCGCAGAACGGATACTGCACCATCTCCTCCACGTTGCGCGCCAGACCGTCGAGGTCGAGGGAGAGGTCTTTCTTGAACGGAGTGATGGGGAACCCGAACACACCTTTCAGTTGTTTACAAAATTCGAGTGGGGTCATGATTTGCTCTCTATAGTGTAGTCCCGGCGGCCATCCAAAGTTCGGTGTCGGCGAAATTCCGAACGCCCTTCACCGCACCCAATTGCGATACCTTCAACGCGCCGACCGCATTTGCGAAACGTGCGGCTTCCTTCCTGTTCTTGCCGTGATGCAGGGCCGCCAAAAAGCCGCCTCCGAAGCAATCGCCGGCGCCGGTAGTATCAATCGCCTTCACCGCGAATCCAGGAGCCTCCAATTCTTCGCCGCCCGCGAAGATGACGCACCCCTTGCCGCCCAGCTTCACCAATATATCGGTGGCGCCCAGGTCGCGCAATGCCTCCGCAACACGGCGCGGTTCGTCTTCACCGGTCAGCATCTTGCCCTCCGTCTCGTTGACGAACAGCAGATCGACCAGCGGAAGACAGGGACGCAAATCCTGCATCCACCGCCCGTCAGCGTCCCAACCGGTGTCGAGCGACGTCGTCAATCCGTTCGCTCGTGCGCGGCGCAGCACGTCAGGCGCGCTGGCGCGGATGGCCGGTACGGTGTAAAGATTCGCCAGATGAAAATGCGAAAAGCCTGCGTTGTTCTGAGGTGTGAAATCGAGCATGTCTGGAGATACCGCGGAACTGGCGCCACGCTGATGAAAGAACAACCGGTCCCCCGTGGGATGGACGACACAAATGGAACTATTGGTGGGCAGATCGGAACGTCCCACGCGGCTGACATCGACGCCGGTCTCTTCGAGTTTCGCCAGGATCTTGTCGCCAGGCGCATCCCGTCCAACCACGCCGAGCAGCCGCACGGGCGCTCCCAACTTTGCCAGGGTATAGGCAGTACTGCCGCCGTTGCCCCCAACCGTTTCCTCTATTTTGTCCACCCACAGCGTCGTGCCCCATTGGAAGCGATCCACGGGCCAAACCGGGATATCCAGAGAGATGTTGCCGCAGCAGATCACTCCCGCGACAGTTGAAATTGGCATCCCTCCGATTCTAAGACGTCACTTCGCGCTGGGATCGTTTTCCATCATGCCGAACAGATTGCCTTCCGGATCCATGCAATACGCCAGATAGCCAACGCCTGGTACCGCCATTCGAGGCAGGGCTACCTTCCCTCCGGCCGCCACCACTTTCTCCACCATGGGGTCGAGGGATTCAACCCCCAGGGTATTCACCGTCGTCGCCCCAGGCTGCGGCCGGCGCAGGATGCCGCCGTTGATTCCAGGCCCGGCGCCGGTATCCACCATCCAATAGTCCATGGGTCCATCCCACTTCTGGATCTTCCATCCGAACGTGTCTGCGTAGAATTTCACTGCGCGATCCGGGTCGTCGGCCGGCAGTTCAAAATGTATTGGTCTTGGCATGTGCGTCTCCTGGAGTTAATGAGCCACTCGTTGCGTGGCCGGTTGAAATCGCTGCGTCGCAAAGCCGACAATTGCGCCGACGATGCTTCCCGGCAGCATGATCTCGAAGTAGTAATGCTTGCCGGAGGGATCCGGCATTGCCGCCACGAGGTAGGCGAAGAACAGCCCCATAACGAGGCCAAATAGAATACCCAACGGCAGCGAATTGACCTTCCTGGCGAAGTAGCCGCTACAGACGCCTACTACCAGCCCCTTGAAGGTGGATCCGATTACGATCCCCATCATCTGATCGCGAACCGCCGGAGTGAACCAGGCCGTCATTCCATCAAACGCACCCAACACAGCACCCAGTAGCAATCCGTAGACAACTTTATTCATGTTCCGGGCCTCCTGGCTCTCTGTTACAGGTTTGCGAAGAATCCTTTAAGTCCTGGCGAACCAAAATAACAAAATTCTCATCATCAGGTACGCGAGGATGAGAGCCACCAGCGTCCTATTGTTGCTGAGCAGCCGTCGCGCGCGGTCCAATATCGATTCCGGATGGGCGGAGACAGGCAGACCATCCAAATAGCGCCCGATATCGTCGGCCAGTTCCACTGTGCTCGAATATCGTCTGTCTCTTTCCGGCGCTGTCGCTTTGCGAGCGATCGATCGCAAAGGCTTGGCGGGCTTTTGCACAAGACCTTGCAGAATGCACCCCATGGCATATACATCGCTGCGGGCATCGATGTCGGTGTTCAAGCCGGCTGACTGCTCCGGCGACATATAATTCTGGGTGCCGATCACCTCGCCATCGGGTTCCGGTTCACTCAGCACGCGGGCGACGCCCCAGTCCAGCACCAGCACCTCGCCGAACTGTCCCACCATGATATTCGCCGGTTTGAGATCCCGATGCACAATGCCTTGCGAATGCGCGAAGGCAATGGGTTCGCAGATCCGTTGAAACAGGCGCAGAAGGTCCGGTACCGGATGCGGCTGCCGGCAATACTCATCCAGCCGTGAGCCCCGCACCAGTTTCATGGTGTAGAACACGCGCCCGTCCTCAAGCGTCCCCACATCATGAACCGGCACGATGCCGGGATGCTCAATCCTGGCCAGAACCTGCGCTTCCCGCTGCATCCGCTCCGAGTCCGTGTCGCCAATGGCGAGCACCTTCAGCGCGACATCGCGCTGGAGTTCCAGGTCGTGCGCGCGATAGACCACGCCCATGCCGCCCCGGCCCAGCACTTCGCCGAGCCGGTAGCGGACGCCCGGCAGATCGGGCATCTCGGATACTTCGCGAAGATGTTTGAGAACGTTGTTGGAGAGCCACTCCATCTAGAGTTCCGCCCCTAACAGTGCCCGCGCCTCGCTGCGAAATTCCTCTTCGCTGGAAGTGAGTTCGCGCAGTATCCTGATCACAATGCGCCGGAACCCGCGACGCACGGACGCCAGATAGTTGTTCACGGTGACGCTGGACAGTCCGAACTCGGCGGCGAGCGACGCGTAAGTGGCACGCGCATCGCTCGCCGCAAGATCGTAGCGCTCAAACAAATCGTAATGAATCTGTTTTCCCTGGGCCGCGCACTCCTCGCGTAGGGCAAGCAAAGCGTTCTCAAAAATGCTGCGGGTCCATTCCCGCGCAAAGAACCGGTCGGGTGAATCGTCCTGCGCAATCTCGATCTGCTGCAGTTCGCCTTCTGCGGTTGTGAAGTCCAGCGGCAGCAGAATTGTTCCGCCCCCACGCTTGAGCCGCTGCGAGGCTTGCCGCTCATTGGCCAGGAAAGCGTCCAGGCACACGCGAAGATAAGTGCGGAAGGTCCCCTTTTCCGGACGGTATCCATCGAAGAAGTCCTTTTCCAGGGCACGCAGAAAAAAGCCCTGCGTAAGATCCTTCGCATCTTCGTTGGACGACTTCCACTTAATGCGAATGTATTTGTATACCGGCTTCCAGTAAGCCGCCACGATGGATTCGTGCGCTACCGCACGATCGGCCGGAGTGCCGCTGCGCGCAGCCGCAATCGCCGAGTGCCGGGTTTCCGGGAACCTGCCATCACCGCTGCCGATTCTTGTGTCGGTATCCATTCGCTTTGACAGAACTATGAGAATTGCAAATAATGGTTACGCTTGCAAACCCGCCAGGTCATCTTGTGAAGAAAACCCGCTGGCTGATGATCTCGCTGGCCTTCTGGGCCACCGTCATCAACTA
>JBDUEM010000201.1:0-14159 GCA_040002435.1 Bryobacteraceae bacterium | reverse complement strand
TCGTTCCGCTGCAGATTAAAGACGCTGGTGCCGGTGATATCGGCCGGCATCAGATCCGGGGTGAACTGGATGCGCGCAAAATCGCAACCCAACACCCGGGCCAGCGTTTTCACCAGGAGTGTCTTGCCTGTTCCGGGTGTTCCCTCTATCAAGGCGTGATGACCTGTCAGAATCGCGACCAGACAGCGATCCAATACCTGTTCCTGTCCGATGATCACTTTTCTTACTTCGGCCCGGATGCCTTCCAGCACTGCGTTCAACTGAGTTACGTTTTCGGTCATTTTTCCGCCAGAATTTGTTGGATCGTGCGGTAGATTTGCACGGGGTCGTTCTGCGTCTTTACGGCAGTCTCAATCCGTTCGAGCTTCTGCTTCCCGCAGCGCTGTTGCAATTGGGGTGATTTCTTCCATTCCGCGAGGCACACCGCGGCCAGCTCAGTCCGCGGCACGCTGCGCTTGATCAGATTCACGAGGCCGGACGCGGCGTCTTTCCCCGAGACCGAATCGAGGCGTTCCTGTTCTTCGAGAGCGGGCAGGAAACGTGCGGAACTTTGCCATACGAACAAGCCGGCCAGCAACAATAATGCCGCGGCGAATCCATGCAAGCGGTAACGGCGGGCGAGAGTTCCCAGGCTTGCCTCTTCGTGCATGCCATTGTGGGCTTCGTCGAAGACGATGTTCCGGGCATCCCCAATCAACTGGGCGATCAGCCTTGTCTCGCGGTCCTTCAGGATGGCCTCATTACTGAAGAGATAAGAGTCCCCGCACAGGATGATGGTCCCCTTCCCGAAATCGCGACCGATGATTGTGGGATGGCCGCCGGTTGAGATTAGGACGCGCCACTCGGGGCTCAGATTCGTGAAATAGAGCCGCGCCCGCTCATAGCCCACATCGAACTGCAGCGCTTTGCCGGCCTCTCCCGCATTCTTAATGTCGTTATCGCGACGCAAGGGAAGAAAGCTGATGATGACGCGGTTGCCGCGGGAGGCCCAGAGCGGAAAGTGTTGCAGAGTTTCCTTGGGCGACACCAAAAACGATTTCGCGTCGAGACCCAGGAACAGAAGCAGTCCCTCGGGACCGCGAATCCGGTCCATTGCGGCGAAATTCCGGGATACATGGAGACCGCCTATCTGTTCCAGGCTTTCGTACAACGCCTTGGCCCCAAGGGCATCCGCGCGAAAAGTGGAATAGGGCGGAAACACATCCCCGTGGCCGGTGCGCAGTTCGAAGATCTGCAGCGCGCCCACCAGGAAGGCCACCATCAGCACTGCAAACGTCAGGACGATCACGGGACTACTGCGCCGCGGCTCGGAGGGGGCGACGTTATCCATCGGACCTCATCCGTTCGAGAGCGCTTAGCAACTCCTGCACAGCCGCGCCATCCGCCGCGTGACGGCCATACCAGGTGCGCTCATAGATGCCGACGCCAACCACGAACGCGGGCAGCACATGAGGCGCCGCGCGGGCACGCCGTTCCAATTCCCGCAGGTAGTCCCTGTTTGTTTTCGACCTTGTCAGGCTGATCAGCTCCCGCCTGGCCAGGTTGGCGAGCGCACCGAGATACAGCGCGCGAACGCCCAGCCGTAAATCGCCGGCGGCCAGGAAGTCGCGGCCCATGCGCAGCCAGTCGTCTTCTGGAAGCTGATCGGCGGAGGCAGCTTCACTGGTAATGTCGACGGCCGCCGCAGCCCGGCTCTCCACCGCCGGCGCGGGCTTGGCACGCTGGCTAAAGGCGCGATAAATGGCGAAGGCGCCGAGTAACAGCAACGAGACTGTCAGGAAGATAGTGAAAAATCGCATGCCTGTGGCCGTTCCACCCATGTCTGGAAGGTCGAGCTTGCGGTTATCCCCGCCGAAGATTCTTTGATACCAGTCCATCAGGTCCGTGATCCCCTGCTTGATTCCGGCGGCCATTTTCTGGAGTGCGTCGATCATTCGTTCGGCCAAGAGAAGGACTCCGGTGTTTTGGCCGGGCGGCGCAGCCTGCCGCGGAAGACGCCAACTGAACTCCGGGCGCTGGATCACCGAATCCATTGCCCTGTCCAGCTCCGCCGTAGGGACCGTTTCCGCGCTGAGGGGCGCCAGCATCACAAGCGCGAATACTGCTGCTATCGTCGCCTTGGCGGCCGGCACTCTCCGCAGCCGCGCACGCAAGTCTTCACCGCTGCTTAGCGCATCCCCATAGAAGCAGCGCAGTGCGTAAACGGCCTTCGCCAAAGGATCCACAGCCAGGTATGTCAGTGCGGCGACGGTACAGAAAAATGTACTGTTCACCATGCTCCAGACGCTCCGCGTGATCGGGCTCTCGACGCCAAACAGGCTTTTCAGCAGGTACGCTCCGTTAAAGATCAAGAGCGTCAGGTTTACAAAGCAGACAAGACCGGATAGCGAGATGAGGCAGAGGATGATCCAGTTCTGGCGAGGCCAGCGGGCGGATTGCTTCCACGCGGCTTCGACTGTCTCGCCGAAACCCGCGCCGCTCGAATCGTAATTCACGCATTGGTAGAACGCGTAGACCCTGGCCAGCGGTAATGTGACCAACGCCGCCAGAGGGAGCATAAGGAAGCTTGTGGGTTGGATTCCAGCCTGCAGTATGGCCATTTGGCCGATGCGCCGCAGCGTCCAGGGTTTAACCCCGCTACCGGAAAGCCTGCCTCGCAGTTCCGCCACAAACGCCGTCTGCCAACAGTTCATCCAGGTGAACAGGAGGACCAGCAACAGCGATTCCAGGCCCGCTTTGTCCTGGGCAAACGCGCCTTCACTCATGTCCGCCCAAAAATAGAGCGCTCCCAACAGAAACGGCAGCGCTCCAATGAAGTACAGGCACAGGGCTGCGGCCGGCATCGATCGCAGCAGATGCACCGCCTCTTCTAATATTTCCAGCGCGGGTTTGCCCTTGTCACTCATTTATCGTGCACCGCCGCGGGCAGCATTAACAGCAACTGCGCCAGCCAGTACAGCACCAGCCATCCGGTGAGAAACCCCGCGGCGGGCTGCCAGAGACGGCCGAAGCCGCGATGCACTTTCGCCGGAGCCGCCTGCGGCTTCAGGCACGCGGTGCAAAAGAGTTTACCGTCGTGTTCCACGACGCATTCGCGGCAGTAGAAGCGCGCGCATCCCGGACAGCGCGCGACCGCTTCGCGCCCGTCGTGATGGAAGCACCGCTGCGCACTTAGCTTTGCTGGACCTGCGGTTCCGATGGCGAACTCTCCTCCATTTGCGCCGCTTCCACCAGCGGTACGAGTTGATTTAAAACTTCTTCCGCCACACGCAGGCGGTACAGCGACGGCAGCGGTTCCACCTGCACCGCCGTTTGAATGTGGCACACACTGTGCGGTCCTGAGAACCGCTTATACAGCAGGAGCGCCGCACCGAATAATGCCGTTAGCGGCGCGTGCGCCAAATAAATCGCGACAACTGCGAGCCAGAAGAACACGTCCCATAAATTACGACTCGCCGAATATTTCTTTTCGCGGATGAGAAACGCCTGAATATCGCGGAAATAGAATCGCTTATATTGTTCCGCGAAACGCGTCGATTTCACAAGCAAAAGATGATCGTCCGCCAGCCACAGCGTGGAGTTGCCGCCAAGCGTGCGGCGCTTCCCTGGCAGGCGCCGGTGCGTCATAGCATTAGCCTGTCACGCGATGTAAACAAGTAGATGCCCAACCCTGCCCAGGATGCCACTTGCACGATTCCGATACAAAAGGCGGCGATTAACCGCCAGCGGCTTCGGCGAAGAATACCGGGCGGATCGTTCCAATGGGTGAAACACAGGTAGATTGCCACGGGACCGGTGACTATCGTCGGCCAAATCAAAAGAGCTGGAAGGGTGGCAATAGCGAGGGCGATGGAGTCGAAGCGGCGCCGCGTCATCTCCAGGGCAGGGAGTTTACCCTTTTTCATGCCGCTGCCGATACATTCCGGGCAAATGTTGCGCGCGCCGAATTCCACGCGGCACAAGCCGCAGAGAAATCGTCCACATTCATCGCATGGGACCAGCGCCCGCTTGTGAGGGTGGAAAAAGCAACTGGAGTCGCCTTCCATCGTGGCTTCCGTTCTGGCAGGTGACGAGATGCGGTAATAGGCCGGAAACAGGCGAGTCCGGATGCGGCTGCCGCAACCGGAACATTCACGCCATTCGCCTGTTCCAGCATCACTGTGGGGCAGGATAGAACCGCACTGGCTGCAAGAAGCTGTCACGCAAAACGACCGGTCTTGGTTATCACACGAGTATCGCAGATGCGGTCGTGAAGGGTACGATGCTCTTCATCGAATGCCGCCATGAGGTAACCGATTCCGAAGGTGCAAAGACTGATCAAGGTGGCGAGATACCGGCCGATGGAGCGTTTCCAGGTGAGCTTTTGACCCTCCGCCGTAACTACCCGGCATCCCAGAAGCAGCTTCCCCGGGGTTCCGCCAAGGTAATACACAAAGGAGGAATAATAGGTGCCTTGCGTAACCAACTGCAAAAGCTGGAGGGCAAGGATCTGGCCCGCAAAAAGGTAGGGATTCAGAGTCTTGAGTCCGCTGGAACCTGCGTACACGGCCTGAATCAGAAGTTGCACGAGAAACAGGATAATGCCGTCAATCATCAGGGCTCCGGCCCGGGTCCAAAAGCCCGCGTAAACCAGCGGACCGGCAAGCGTTCCTTCCCGCAGGCGCTGTACGTAGACCTCTTTGCATTTCGCGCAGACCCAGTGCTCACCGAAGCGGACCATTTCCGAGTGCAGCTCCACAGCCTCGCACTGGCTGCAGATGCCAACTACTCCGGGTAAGCCGGTTTCCGGAATGGCCGGATTACCATTCGCCGCGGAGTGAACGCTGGAGTAGGTCTTCCACTGGTCCATGCCTTCGTGCCAGACCAACGTATACGGCAGGATCACCCCGCTGGATACCAAGTGGTTCAGTTCCGCCTCGGGAACGGGACCCATTTGCCGATCTTCGGCGGCATAGTACCAGAGGGTGGACATGGGCTCTCTTGAATATTATTGCAAGATCGGCCAAAAGCGGATACGACTGTAGGTTTGGTAAACTTTGGCCGGATGACCTGGTTTTCGAAGACGACGGAGCAATTGAAACAAGGATTACAGTCGGGCGCCGTGCTAACCGGCTCTTCTGCCGAGCGATTGCGGGCGGCGCAGGAACTGGCTGAACGGTTGAAGCTGCGGCTCTACCGGGTGGATCTTTCGCGTCTGGTTAGCAAGTATATTGGCGAGACGGAAAAGAATCTCAGTCGTATCTTTGGCGAGGCGGAACATAGAGACCTCCTGTTGTTTTTCGATGAGGCAGACTCACTTTTCGGCGAACGCACGGAAATACGGCCGTCACGTTGGGCCGAAAACCGTTTCGCCACATTTCAGGGGATCATCGTGTTCGGAATGAGTGAAGGCGCGACGTTGCCACCCGGCCTTGTCCACAAATTCGCCTCAGCGACGATCCGGCATCATTGGCCGCCCGGTTAGTCACTTTAGCCTTACTTACGGTTGAAATAGAGAGTTTTATCCAGCGAGCGGCCGTCTGAGCATTTCGTTTTGATCTGCAGTGTCATGCCCCGGCCGTCTTCTGATATGGTGCGCAGCCACTGGCCTTCCACCGATCCCGCTTCCTGGCCCGGAGCCATGCCGTTTTCCATGTTAGCGGTGAAGTTGGTGACCCAGGCACTGCCATTCTGGTCAGTCTTCGCGCGAAACTCAAAAGGACCGATCGATTTAGCGGCTTCCGTGCCATCAGTGTTGAGTCGTAATTCCTCGCTCATGAGACCTACCCATAGAATCGGATAAATACCATTCTTGGGCTGAGCGAATTTCGACTTGATGATCATGCTGTTTCCGTCCATCTTGATCTGCTGGACGAGATCCTGCGGGGCCTGTGGGATATCGCCGCTCTTTTTCTTGTCGAGCACCCATTTTCCCTCGATGCCTTGTGAAGGGGTTCCTGCAACAGCAAAAACCACTAAAGATAGGAATAAAGCAGCGCAGCGTGTGTTTATCGTCATCATCACACCTTGCAGAGCAATTCAGGGGCCAAGTAGGCGAAGAAGCTTCTTCAATGCATCGGTGCAGAGTACCGCAGCGTGCCGGGACTCGGCTGGGAGGCCGCCGAGCGCAGCTTCCACGTCGGCCGGCTTGAGGAGAGCTATCTCGCTTAAAGGCTTTTGTTCCATCAACGTAGTAAGCGCGGACCCGGCAGCGATGGAGGCCGTGCAGCCGCGCACTTTATAAGCTACTGATGTGATTCGGCTATTCTCTAGCAATGCCGAGAGGCGCAGGATATCGCCACAGGCCGGATTTGTCACTTCCACAGTGACTGCGGGCGGTTGTAAGTCCCCTACGTTACGGGGATTCTGGAAGTGGTCTAGCAGCCGGTCGCTGTACATGGCACAATGTGAGTGTCCTCGCCAGTTTAGCTCATATACATGAATCGGGCCGTCATAAAGGTAGCTGCCGCCGTCATCGAACGGGACGCCAAGATCTTGATTGGCCAGCGGAAACGCGGCGATTCCCACGGTTTGAAGTGGGAATTTCCCGGCGGAAAAGTGGAGCGCGGCGAATCGCCGGCGTCCGGCTTGGCGCGCGAACTAAAAGAAGAGCTCGGCATTGTGGCCACTATTGGGCAGGAACTCGTACGATACGAGCACAGATATCCGCGGCGGACGTCCATCCTACTTATTTTTTATAGCGTTACGGAATTTTCGGGCGTGCCGGAGAGTCTTGCGTTTGAGCGCATCCTATGGGAATCGCCTGAGAAACTGCCCACCTACGACTTTCTGGATGGCGACATCGATTTCGTCCGGCGGCTGGCGGCTCGCGAGTTCTACCGGTAGGTTTTTGCCGGGCGGGGGAGACGGGCTTGTGATTTTTACCGGGGAGCTTTCCGAAAAGACCTTAGGCTATAAGTTAACTCCGGTACTATCAGGACACGCACGTTCCGATTGCTCTCAAAATTCCGGGGTTACGATCTCTTTCTGTCAGCGACGGGGCGGTGCAAGCTTGGCGGGGAGCGCGCCCTATCTAGTCGCGGTCTTGGAATTCGATTCGATGTTGGACATTCAAACGGCTTTGGCTTCCGTCGAGGGCCAAGCGGCGGCCGCAGACTTGCCGAACTTCGCCTTGGGCGGCGCCACCTTGCTGATGTACGACAACAAACCGGCCTAACGTCTAAAGCTTGCCCGTGCGCGCCCTGAGGATCAGGCGCATCACGCGGCTCTCAATGTCGTCGCAGGCAGTGCGGTAGGCGGGCTCTAAAGAGCCATAGGGATCTTTCACCGGCCAGTCTTCCACCGGAATGCCGAGGTTGGCAGGCAGTTTTGTGCCGCTCATGTTGATGATGAGATCGCATTTTGTGAGATCTACTTCGTCTAAACCCTTGGGCAGGTGGTCGCCAAGATCGACGTTCCGCTGGCTGAGAACCAGCCGTGTGAGCGGCGTGGTCACCACGGCTGGCGTCAGCCCGGCACTGTCCGCAATCAACACGTCGGAGCCATACTTGCGGGCGAGCGCCTCTCCCATGGGACTGCGGCAAATATTTCCCAGGCAGACAAACAGGACTCTCTTACGGGGAACAGCCGGCGGCGCGGGCGGCTTTCTGGATACCCCGGGGCTGAAGCGGCTCATCAGGTTATCTTATCGAGGAACATCTTGTGGACGCGCGTGTCGTTCGTCAATTCGGGGTGAAACGTAGACACCAGGTGTCTTCCTTCCTCAACTAACACAGGGTCGCCGTTATAGCTCGCGAGCACCTTCGCACCCTTCCCGACGCGGAGAATAATGGGAGCGCGGATAAACACCGCTTCCATGTCACCGCTCTCCGTCGGGATCTGCACCACACGGCTATCGAGTTGACGCCCGTAGCCATTACGCTGGACCCCAATATCCATCAGCTGCAGCGATTCCTGGGACGGGTTGACGACATCGGCGGCGAGCAGAATGGCGCCCGCACAGCTGCCGTAGATTGGCTTCGTTTCGCCAAACTCTTTCAGCGGCTGCATCAGATTTGCGGCGTGCAGAAGGCGGAGCATGGTGGTGCTCTCGCCTCCTGGAATTACCAGGCCCTGCACCTGGCTCAATTCGTCTGGTGTGCGCACCTGCACGGCTTCGGCCCCGGCACGCTGCAGGGCCTTCTGATGCGCTTCAAAATCACCCTGCAGGGCCAGGACGCCTACTCGCTTCGCCATGCCCTACCAGCCTCGGGTGGACATCAGTTCCGATTCGTGCATCTTCGAGATATCCAAACCAGGCATCGCCGCGCCCAAGTCTTCGCTGGCTTCCAGCAATTTGACGGGGTCGTTGTAATAAGTGGCTGCCTTGACGATGGCGCGCGCTCTTGCCTCTGGATCCGACGACTTGTAAATGCCGGAGCCCACGAAGACCGCTTCGGCGCCCAGTTGCATCACCAGTGCCGCGTCTGCCGGGGTGGCGATGCCACCGGCCGAGAAATTCGGCACGGGGAGTTTGCCATGCTCGGCCACCCACTCCACCAGTTCCAGCGGCGCCTGCAAGCGCTTGGCTTCGGCGAACAGTTCGTCCTTCGACATCACCGTGAGCTGCTTCATTTCCCGGACGATGGTACGGATATGGCGCACCGCTTCGACGACGTTGCCAGATCCCGCCTCGCCCTTGGTACGGATCATCGCTGCGCCTTCGGCAATGCGCCGCAGGGCCTCACCCAGATTTCGCGCTCCGCAGACAAATGGCACTTTGAAATCACGCTTGTCGATGTGGTGCTCCTCATCGGCTGGAGTCAACACTTCACTCTCATCGATGTAATCCACTTCCAGGGCTTCCAAAATACGCGCTTCCGTGAAATGTCCGATCCGCGCCTTTGCCATCACCGGGATGCTGACCGTGTGCATGATTTCGCGGATGATGCGGATGGGCGACATACGGGCCACACCGCCCTCTTTGCGGATATCGGAGGGAACCCTCTCCAAAGCCATGACTGCGGTAGCGCCGGCCTTCTCCGCAATCAATGCCTGCTCGGCATTGACGACATCCATGATCACACCGCCCTTGAGCATCTCGGCCAAGCCGACTTTCAATCTAAACTGTTCATTCAAAAACATTTCTTGCTCTCCTTGATTTATCTGCCTAGACCATAGCCGGGGCGGCTTCGAATCGATTCGCCTTGCGCACCCGCGCCAACTCGTTTGTGAAAACCTTGCCTAACGCCGCCAGACCCGCTTCGATCTGAGCAGGCGGCAGACCGCCGAAACTCAAGCGGAGTGTACCGGGATCGAATTGCGCGACCGAGAAGTACCGGCCAGGCAAGTAAGTTACTTTTTCCTGCTCCGCGCGGGACAGCAGTTCGGATGCATCCAGCGGATCGGGGAGTTTCACCCACATGCTCATGCCGCCGGACGGCCGGGTAAACTGCGTTCCGGCCGGCAGATACTTTTCACAACCCGCAAGTACCGCGCGCAATCGGGCGGCGCCGGCGGCGCGGACATTCCGGGCATGCTCCGCGAGACGTCCGGAAACGGCAAAACGCAGAAGAATGGCCTGCGATAGCTGGTCGGTGTGGAGGTCACACCACTGCTTCGCCTCGGCCAATTGGGCAATCAGAGCGCGTGGTGCGATTACCCAACCGACGCGCAGGCCCGGAAACGCGATCTTCGAGAAACTGCGCAGCAGCACCGTGCTACCGGACCCATCCAATTGCTTGATGGAAGGCAATGGCGCACCCTCATAGCGGAGATCCCCGTAGATGTTGTTTTCCACCAGCAGAACGCCGAATTCGCGCGTCATACGCAGGATGGCTTCGCGGGCTTCCAGCGGCAGCGTCGCGCCGGTGGGATTCTGAAAATTAGAAGTCACCAGCAGAACCTTGGGACGCTCCCGCACCAATACCCGGCCCAACTGTTCCAGATCCAGGCCGTCACTATTCATGGGGACGCCAAACAGGCGCGCGCCCCCGCGAATGAAGACGTTCTTCAGGCCGTGATACACGGGGTCTTCTACGGCCACGCCGTCCCCGGCGGAAACCAGCGCGCGCTGCAACAAATCAAGTGCCTGCTGGCAGCCGTTCGTAATCAGAACATCGTCATCAGGTCCGGCTTCACCGGCCTCCCGGGCCTGGTCCAGCAGGTATTGGCGCAAGGGGCCATAGCCGCTGGGCGATCCCAATTGCAGAATGGCGGAGGCCTCCGGGCTTGAGATGACTTCGCGGCAGGTCTCTTGAAATTCGGTCAGGGGGAAATGATCTTCGGCAGGCCGTGACGATGCAAAGCTGATCAGATCTGCGGAAGGCATCGTGAAATTCACAAAGCTGCCGCGTCCGACATGGCCCTTCAACAGGCCATCTTCTTCCAATAACGTATAGGCTGCGGAAACGGTGGTTCGATTCAGTCCAAGTTGGAGGGCCAATTCACGGGTAGCGGGAAGGCGCTCTCCGTCTCTCAGCTGCCCTTTGTGGATGCTTTCCGCAATCCGATCATAGAGTTGCCGGTATAACGGTGTTTCGGAGCCTTCGTCGAGTTGGCTGATGTCTACCATGCCAATATGCCCAAAAGATATCACATTGGACTGGCTGTTGCAAGCCATTTTCTTTCGCTGCAATCCTGATACAATCACCTCGTGCGGCGAGTTGCCTTCTTACTCACGATTACTCTCTCCACGAACCCGCTCCTCTGCCTTGCTAAGAAAAAGAAGAAGACGGAGGAAGAACTGACGCAGGTGCTGGCGCTGCCGAAGGATCCCCCGTCGGCCATTGTTGCCGACGTGCCCCGGATGGTCTTCCATGTCTCTCCACTCTCCGGCAAGGGACTGCTGTCCCAGCAGACGCGCGACGCGCTCAAGAATCTGCTGCAGCAGACTAAGGGAGCGCAGATCGTCAAGCTGCGGGCATTTGTGGCGGGCTCGGGAGATTTGCGGCGGGTGCAGACCATTGTGAGCGAGGTGTTCACTGACAAGAAGATGAACCTCCCGGTTCTCAGCGTGGTCCAGGTGGGCGGGCTTCCGCTGGCCGGGGCACAGGTAGTCCTGGAAGCCACTTCGACGGACCGCAAAGTTCAGAATGAATACGGGCTGGGTTTCCTCTCCGGCCAGCCTTCAACCATGAAGGACGTCCTGGGGCCTCTCAAGAGAATGACCGAGAAGGCCGGATTTTCGGCGCCTTCCGTCAAGCGCGTGACCTGCTTCCTGAGCGACCTGGACAACGTGACGGCGCTGCGCGGTCAGGCGCAGGCCGCGTACCCGAATGCCGCGCTGGACTTTGTGCAACTGCAGCGGTCGACGCTCGAAGATCTCGCCGAGTGTGAAGCAGTGGCGTCACTGAGCCGTGCTCCCGCGCAGGCTGTTTCCTTTTTTGAGCCGCAAGCGGGGAAGTATTCTCAAGTGGCGTTTGTAGGCCCCGGAAAGGTGGCGCTAACGGGTACTCAGGTAGGCTTCCGGTTTCAGGATGAGGATGTGAGGCTGGCTTACGGGCGTCTGGGTAAGGCGCTGGACAGCGTCGGCGCCAGTTTCAAGTACGTGGCCATGACTCACGTTTATCCGCTGAACCGGGGGACAGCCGACAGGATACGGAAGATCCGGTTCGAGTTCTGCGACCCGGCGATGCCGCCGGCTAGTACGCTGTTGTTATTTGAAGGATTGCCGGGTCTGGACGCTGCGTTCGCGATTGATGTGATCGCCGCAATGCCCTAGCAACCGCGGGCCGGTAGTTAGGCGATTTGCCGCGCAATCGCGTCAGCGATCAACTTTCCGTGGAACCGGCCGTTCTCAATGAATATCTCGTTGGTATGCATACCGGCGACGATGACGCCCGCCAGAAAGATACCGGGGCGTTCGCTCTCCAGCGTCTCCGGATTCGTACAGGGCCGCAGGGTATCCGGCTGCAGGGTGATTCCGAGGTCGCCGAGAAATACCAGGTCCGGCCGATAGCCCGTCATCGCAAAGACAAAATCGTTCTTCAGGGTTACGGTGCCGTCGGGCGTCTCGACGGTTATGGCATCCGGTCCAATCTCCGTCACATGGGAACGAAAGTAGCCCTTGATCTCCCCGTTCTTGATGCGATTTTCGATGTTCGGCTTGATCCAATACTTCACGGAATCCGAGATGGCCGCGCCGCGGTGGATCAACGTCACTCGCGCCCCTGTCCAGTAGAGTTCGAGCGCCGCTATTGCCGCCGAGTTCTTCGCGCCAATCACGGCTACATCGTGGTTGTAATAGGGGTGGGCCTCTTTGTAATAGTGAATCACTTTGGCGCTGTCCTCACCGGGCACGTTCAAGCGGTTTGGGACATCGTAGTAGCCGATAGCCAGGATGATCTTCTTCGCGCGGTATCCGTGGCGGCAACCTTTGGCGTCTTCGGTGGGCACCACAAAGCCGCCGTCTTCTCCATCAACACCGAGCACTGTTTCGTACTGGTGAATATTCAGCTTGTAGTGATCGGCGACGCGCCGGTAGTATTTCAACGCCTCAGTCCGGCCCGGCTTTTCATTCAACGACGTCATCGGGATGTCGCCGATCTCCAGGAGTTCCGGAGTGGTGAAGAACACCATGTTGGTGGGGTAGTGATAAAGCGAGTTCACCACGCAGCCCTTTTCGATCAACAGCGTGTTGATGCCGCGTCGAGACAACTCGATGCCGCAGGCCAGGCCGGTAGGTCCCGCGCCTACCACAATGACATCGAAATGCTTCAAAGCATCGACTCCACCGCGGAGTAAACATCCTGCAATGCCGCTGGTAGAGCTGCCGGGTTACTGCCGCCGGCTTCTGCCATGTCCGGACGTCCGCCGCCCTTGCCGCCCACGGCTTGCGCAACTGAGCCGATCAGCTTGCCCGCATGAACTTTTGCCGTAAGATCCTTGGTGACTGCCGAAATCAGAGACACCGTGGAGCCTTCGGTGGAGCCCAAGACCACGATTCCCGTTTGCCATTTGTTGCGCAAAGAATCGGCAAGCGCCCGCATTTGCGCCCGGTCGAGCCCATCCACTTTCGCGGCCAGGACCTTCACGCCTTTGACGATGCGGGCGGAGCTCTCAAGCTCGCCGACCTGCGCCTGAGCGACCTTGTTCTTCAGTTGGTCCACCTGCTTCTCAAGAGACTTCTGCGACGCATTGAGGCGGTCGATCTGTTCCAGCAAAGAGGCGTTCTTCTCCTCGAGCTTGTGTACGACCGCTTCTCCCGTTACCGCTTCAATGCGGCGCACGCCTGCCGAGATTCCGCCTTCGTAAATAATCTTGCAAAGCCCGATGTCACCTGTGCGCTTTACGTGGGTGCCGCCACACAATTCCCGGCTGAAATCCGGCACCGCCACCACGCGTACGCGGTCCCCATATTTTTCCCCGAACAAAGCCATGGCTCCGGTGGTGAGCGCCTTGTCGATATCCATCACCTCGGTGCCCACTTCCGCGTTCGTCAGGATTTCTTCATTCACCAGGCGCTCCACTTCCTGCAGTTCCACGGCATTCAACGGCGCATAGTGAGAAAAATCGAACCGCAGCCTCGATGGCTCCACTACGCTACCCGCCTGCTTCACATGCGGTCCCAGTACTTTCCGCAGGGAGGCCTGCAGCAGATGCGTCGCCGTATGATTGCGCATGGTTGGAGTGCGTGCCGAACGGTCGACGTCCGCGCGCAATTTGTCGCCAACATGAATGGGCGCCACAGCCTTGATGCGATGGACAGTCAATCCCTTCACCGGCGCATAGGCGGTGATGACACCGGCAACCATTTCCCCGCTTTCCGCGTTGAACAGAGAGCCCTGATCGCCCACTTGTCCGCCTGCTTCCGCGTAGAACGGCGTTCGGTCCAACACCAGCTCGCCGTCTTTCGGCATGGCCACCACGGTGGCTTCCGCGGTCAATGTGTCGTAGCCCAGAAACTCCGTGGGATGCGACGCGCGGAGTTCCTGATAGATGGGGTCGACCTGCGTCTTTTCCGCCCCCTTCCAGCTAGCGCGGGCCTGCACACGCTGCCGCTCCATGTGCGTTTCAAAATCTTCCAGATCGATGGACAGACCGAACTCGCGCGCCATCTCCTGCTGCTCATCCAGAGCGAGGCCGTACGTATCGTAGAGCTTGAATGCTGCCGCACCGGGCAGCACGCCGCCGGCGGCCGACTTCGCCTCGTCGTGAAACACCTTTTCGGCAACCAGAAAAGTGGTCGCATAGCGATGCTCTTCTTCCTTGACGATGCGGGCTACACGCGAAATACTTTC
>JBDUEM010000200.1:0-14520 GCA_040002435.1 Bryobacteraceae bacterium | reverse complement strand
CTCCGCAAGTCGGGTAAGATCGTGTTTCCGCAGTTGCGCGATGGCACCGGCATCATCCAGTGTGTAGCGGTAAAAGCGGACGTCCCGGAAGCTCTGTTTGAAACGCTGAAGGGCTTGACACAGGAAAGTTCGCTAATCGTCACAGGCACGGTACGCGCCGAACAGCGCGCCCAGGGCGGTTATGAACTCGATGTGCTGGACGTTGAAATTGTGCAGCGCGTCTCCGAAGCTGATCCCTATCCCATCACGCCCAAGGAACACGGGACGGACTTCCTCATGGATCGCCGCCATCTCTGGCTGCGCAGCCGCCGCCAGAACGCCATCATCCATGTGCGGCATGAAGTGATTAAGGCAATCCGCGATTACTTCGATTCCAACGGTTTCGTACTAGTGGATTGCCCCATCTTCACGCCGGCCGCCTGTGAGGGCACCAGCACCCTCTTCGAAGTGGATTACTTCGAAGATGAAAAAGTCTACCTGACGCAGTCCGGCCAGCTCTACAACGAAGCCAATGCAATGGCGTTCGGCAAGGTGTACTGTTTCGGCCCGACGTTCCGCGCGGAGAAATCGAAGACGCGCCGGCACCTGACGGAGTTCTGGATGGTGGAGCCCGAGATGGCCTACGCCACACTGGACGACGTGAAGCACGTCGCCGAAGAGTTGGTGGTGTTCGTGGTGCAGCGTGTACTGGCGAATCGGCGCGCGGAATTGGCCGTCCTGGAACGCGACGTCACGAAGCTGGAAGCCGTGAAGACTCCGTTCCCGCGCATGAGCTATGACGATGCGGTAGCCAAGCTGCAAGGGAAGGGAAGCAATATTCAGTGGGGAGGCGATCTCGGCGGAACGGATGAAACGCTCGTCGCCGAAGGCTTGGATAATCCGCTGATCATCGATCGTTATCCCACGCCGGTAAAGGCGTTCTACTTTCAACCCGATCCGGACCGCCCGGAGGTAGCGCTGGGCGCCGATGTGATCGCCCCGGACGGTTACGGCGAGATCATCGGCGGCGGTCAGCGGATTCACGATCTGGACCTGCTGCTGAAGCGCCTCGAAGAACACAATCTGCCCAAAGAAGCGTTCGACTGGTACGTGGATTTGCGCAAATTTGGCTCCGTCCCGCATGCCGGGTTTGGGATGGGAGTGGAGCGCTGCGTTTCCTGGATCTGCGGCCTGGAACACGTCCGCGAGACCATTCCTTATCCCAGGATGATTTACCGCACTCGGCCCTAGCGTTTCATGGCACGTACACGCATCGCGATCATCGGCGCTCCGATGGACCTTGGCGCCGGACGCCGTGGCGTAGACATGGGTCCGTCCGCGCTGCGCCTCGCCGGAATCAATGAGCGCCTCGCGTCGCTCGGCTACGACGTAAAAGATCTGGGCAACGTAGTGGTGGAGCAGCCGGAAAGCCTTCCTGTCGAACGCGCGACGGCCCGCTATCTGCCGCAGATCACACAGACCTGTGGACGCTTGGCGGATCTCGTCGAAACCGCCGCTGCGGAAGGTGCGACGCCGCTCGTATTGGGAGGCGATCATTCCATCGCCGTCGGATCGGTCAGTGGCATGTCGCGCTTCCTCCGCAAGCAGGAGAAAAAACTGGGCCTCATCTGGATTGACGCGCATGCCGACATGAACACGCCGGATAGCAGTCCCAGCGGAAATGTTCACGGCATGCCACTTGCCTGCTGCATCGGAATTGGTCCTGAGGAACTCACCACCCTCGGCGGCTATACGCCCCAGGTCGACCCGGCCAACGTCGCGCTGGTGGGGCTGCGGGATGTGGACCGCGCGGAGATTCCCTTCGTCCGCCGCACCGGCGTGCAAGCCTTCACCATGCGTTCCATTGATGAACAGGGTCTGCAGGCCGTCATTCACCAGGCGATCGAAATCGCCTCCAACGGCACCGCTGGATTTCATCTTTCCTTCGACATGGATGCAGTCGATCCCGATGAAGCCCCCGGCGTCGGCACACCCGTACCCGGCGGACTGACCTATCGCGAGGCGCACCTTGCCATGGAAATGATCTGCGACTCTTCGAAGATGCTCTCCATTGAAGTTGTGGAAGTGAACCCCGTGCTCGATCAAGCCAATCGCACCGCAATATTAGGGGTCGGGCTGATAACCTCGGCCCTGGGAAAGAGGATTCTGTGAAGCTATCCGTAGCTGTACTCTATGGCGGCCGCAGCGGGGAACATGAAGTGTCCATCCGCTCGGCTGAGTCCATCATGAAAGCGCTGGATCCGGAGCGCTACAAGATCATCCAGTATTTCATCTCCAAGGAAGGCCATTGGCGTCCGCGGCCCATCGCGCCGGAGCCCGGCCGCAATCCCGAGATAGATGTTGTATTCCCCGTGCTTCATGGTACCTTCGGCGAAGACGGGACCATGCAGGGTCTGCTCGAGCTGGCCGAACTTGCCTACGTGGGTCCGGGAGTTCTGGCCTCGGCCGCTGCCATGGACAAGGAGATGACGAAGCGCATTTGCCGCGAAGCGGGCCTGCCGGTGTCGGAATTCGTCACCGTGACCGGGAGTCCGGACCTCGATCAGATCGAGAAGGCGATCCCGTATCCGATGTTCGTGAAGCCGGCCAATCTCGGCTCGTCGGTTGGAATCTCGAAAGCAAAAGACCGCGCGGAACTCAAAGCCGCCATCGAGAACGCCGCCCAGTACGACCGGAAGGTGATCGTCGAGCGCACTATCGTGGGCCAGGAATTGGAATGCTCCGTTCTGGGCAATGAAGACCCAAAGGCCTCCATCCCCTGCGAGATTCTGCCTTCGCGCGACTTCTACGATTACGACGACAAATACATCCTCAACAAGACCGAGTTCCGCCTGCCGCCGAACCTCACGGAGGCGCAGATCGCAGACGTGCAGCGGACCGCCATCGGCTGCTACCGTGCGTTGGGCTGTGAAGGAATGGCACGCGTGGATTTTCTGCTCGAGCAGAGCAGCGGTCAGCTCTACATCAACGAGATCAACACAATTCCCGGCTTCACTTCCATCAGCATGTATCCCAAGATGTGGGAGCACTGCGGTCTACCTTACCCGAAACTGCTGGACCGGTTGATCGAACTCGCCCTGGAGCGGCACAAAGCGAAACGCGCCCTTCGTTACACACGTTAGACTGAGTGTGGTGAGTTTTTCATTTTTAACAGCATTCTGGTTGTTTTTCGCTCCCGCGGCGAGCGATTCCCTGGAAGACCAGATGAAGAAGTTTCTGGATTTGCTCAATATCGTCCAGACCGAAAACGCCGATCCGGTAGACGGCGCAAAGGCCTTCCACGAGGGCGCGATTCCGGGAATGTTGAGGCGCCTCGATCCGCACTCGGTGTTCTTCGATCCCGGCCAGTTTCAGCAGCTGCAGGAGATGCAGCGTTCCACCAGCAAAGGCTTCGGCACCGTGGTTTCGCTGCTGCCCGGCCGCGTGATCGTGCTGCAAACGCTACCCGGTACGCCGTCGGCAAAATCGGGGATTTCTCCCGGTGACGAAATCATTGGCATCAATGGCATTTCGCTGAACCGGCTGGAAATAGACCAATTGGTGCAGTTGCTTTCCGAGTCGCGCCAGTCCAAGGTGGGCCTGGATGTTCGCCGCCCGGGCAACGCGCGCATCCTGCAATTCATCCTGACGCCGGAAGAGATGGAAAGCCCTTCGGTGGACCGCGCTTTCTTCCTGAAGCCCGACATCGGCTTCGTTCGCATCGCCAGCTTTGACAACGACACCGGGAAACAGGTGAAGGCTGCCATTGAGAAACTGGGTGGCAGTAAATTGAAAGGACTGGTGCTGGATCTGCGCAACAACCCCGGCGGCGTTCTGCCTGCCGCGCTCGAGACCGCCGGACTGTTTCTGAAACCGGGCCAGCGCATTCTCACCATCAAAGGGCGCGCGAAGAAGGACGATGAAGCCAGTGTGAAGCCGGACGCCACCCCGTACACGTTCCCGGTGGCGGTGCTGGTGAACGGCAAGAGCGCCAGTGCGTCGGAGATTGTAGCGGGCGCCATGCAGGACCACGACCGCGCCACCATTCTCGGTGAGCCCAGCTATGGCAAAGGCATCGTGCAGAGTGTCTACACGCTCTCGCACGGCACCGGCCTTGCGTTGACCACAGCCTTCTACTACACCCCCAGCGGGCGCTCCATTCAAAAGCATCTGTCTGGCGCGCTTGACGTAGCCACGGCCACGGATCGGGCGGAGAACGCCGTCGTCTACCATACCGACTCGGGGCGGGCGGTCAAGGGCGGAGGCGGGATTCAGCCTGACCAGGTGGTCTATCCCGCGGCCCCAACGGCTCTGCGTGCCGTGCTGGAAACCAGCGGCGCTTTCCCCACCTTCGCCACGTCCTACGTGCGCAGGAACGCCAGCATGGCCGGTGATTTTGAAGCGCCCGACGCGGCGCTCGACGAATTCCAGGTGCTGCTCTCGCAGAACAACATTCGGCCCAGCGTGGGGGAGTGGTCGCAGGAGCGGGACTGGATCCGCAGCCGCTTGACCCAGGAAATTCTCAATCAGGCTTTGGGCGTGGCCAAAGGTGACGAGGTAGAAGCGCGGATGGATCCGCAAGTGCTGGCCGCCATGAAGGCGATAGGGGCACTATAGTTAGTTAGGACGGCGGGTCCCAGACCCGCAGCCGGCCTCAGTTCGGCACTCCCCATCTCAAACTACTTTAGCGGTCCGGCGCGACTTGATCAGTTCGATGACAATCGGCAGCACCGAAACCAGAACAATCAGAATCACGACCTTCTCGAAGTGGCGGCGGACAATCGGAATGTCGCCCACGAAATATCCCAGCAGCGTCATGGACGATACCCAGCCGATACTGCCGATCACGTTGAACATCGCAAAGCGCGCATAAGGCATCTGTGCCACGCCCGCCACGAACGGCGCGAATGTCCGGATGATGGGGACAAACTGGGCATAGATGATGGTCTTGCCACCGTGCTTCTCGTAAAACGCCTGCGTCTTGCGCAGGTACTCCTGCTTGAAAAGCCGCGAATCCGGCCGGTTGAAAATCCGAGGACCCGTCTGTCGCCCCAGGGTGTACCCGGAAGCAACTCCGGTGATCGCAGCCACAATCAGGATGGCAATAATCAGTCCGATGTTCAGTTGCCCCGCACCCGCTACCGCGCCGATGGTGAAGAGAAGGGAATCCCCGGGGAGAAAGAATCCGACGAGCAGTCCCGTTTCCGAAAAGACAATCGCGAACAACAGCGCGTAGCCCAGCCACCCGCTCACAAACTGGGATAGAAACTGGATCAGCAGATCCGGAGTCGTCAGCGTCCGGAAAACAAAATTCAGGAATTCGTGCATTCGCTAGCTGCGATAGCTCGAACCCAGGCGCTGAATGACTTCCGGGTATTTCTTGATCTTGCCTTCTTTCACAAGTTGAGTCACCAAACCGTCTTCGAACAGTTCCTTGCGCTCATTAGATTTCCGCTTCTTCAATGCAAGCAGCATGTCGTCCCGCTTGGCGGCAAACTCTTTCATATCCGCTGGAATCACCTCATCCACCTTACAGAAGAAAAGCTTGTTATCCACAGTGACCGGACCAACGGTAGCCCCTACCGGCTTGGTAAATGCCTCTTCCAGGTAGGATGCCGGACCGATTCCGTCCGCCGCCCCGTCCCGGTTGAACGGCATGGTCGATTTCACTTCGAGGCCGAGCGATTTCGCCAGAGCCTTCAGGTCGGAGCCGCCCGCCTTCATCTTGGCCGTGTATTCCACTGTCTTCTCCTGCGCCAATTTCTGAGTCTTCTCAGTGATGAGCTGCTTCTTTACTTCGGGCTCCATCTCTGCGAACTCGCCCTGGCGTACCGGGGTGATAGCGGTTTCTACCGCGACGGCGAGTTTGTCCTGTCCAATCTGAAAGACCGGCGAGACTTCGTTAACTTTCAACGCCGCCACTGCCGTGTCCACTTCTTTGCTGGTACCGAACTCGGGAAGCGATTCGTTCGGGCCGTGATTCACCACTCGTTGGAACGTCAGGTTGTTCTCGCGGGCGATCTGTTCGGCCTGCTGCGGATTCTTCGTCAAAGCCGCGCGCGCCTTCTCCACCATTCCCTGCATGCGGTCGAATACCGTCTGTTTCTTCAGGCTCGCGGCCAGTTCCCCCTTCACTTCATCGAACGGCTTAATCCGGGCTTCTTCCTTCTGCATCACCTGGATGATGTGCAAACCATAATCGGTCTTTACCAGGCCGCTGATTTCTTTCGGCTTTAATGAGAAGCTGGCTTCCTCAAAAGGCTTCACCATCTGACCGCGCGTAACCCAACCCAAATCCCCGCCTTTCTGGGCGCTGCCGGGGTCATCGGAATTCTTCTTGGCCAGTTCGGCGAAATCTCCGCCGGCGCGGAGCTGTTTCAGAACGTCGGCCGCCTTCGCTTCCAGTTTGGCCTGCTCCTCTTTCGGCTTGTTCATCGTGCTGATCAGAATATGGCGTTCGTTCACCCGTTCCGGTGTGCGGTACTTGTCCTTGTTCGAATCGTAGACCTTGCGCAGTTCGGCCTCCGGAAGCTCAATTGAAGCAGCCACCTTGGCTTCATCCGCGGTAAGAACATCGAAGCTCCGCTTTTCATTCGTCATGAAGCGGCCCTTGTTCTTGCTGTAGTATTCCTGTTCTTCCTGGGGAGTCGTAGTGACCTGGCTTTTGACCTTCGCCGGATCAAACATCACGTATTCCAGCTTGATCTTGTCGTTGCGCCGGTGATATTCGCTTGCTACTTCCTGCGGGCTCACTACCACGCCTTCCAGCGCGATGTTCCTCAGCTTCAACACCAGCAGATTCTTGGCGATATTGTTTTCGAACTCATTCACGGTCAGACCCTGATCACTCAGGAAACGCTCGTAAATGTCTTTGTTGAATTCGCCCGTCGGGAACAGTTGCGTCAGAACGGACCGGATGGCGTTGGCCGTCTCCGCATCCGTCACTTCAAAGCCCATGCGTTTGGCCTGATAAGCCAGAGCGCGCTCGTTGATCATCTGGTCAACCAGCTGCGGTACGTAAAGCTGCACCATCTCCGGCGGAATGGATTTGTTGCGCATCATTCCCTGCAGCGTGGTCTGCACCTCGCGAACAGTCAGGCTTTCCTTGCCGATTTCGGCGACCACCTGCTCGGGGGCGCGCGGGGTGCTGCCGATTCCCGGAATCAGCGTGATGACCATGGAAAGGGCGACGAGGCCCAGCAGGCCGCCAAGCAGATAACGCACAGCTTTATCGCGGCTGCGAAACAGATCAAACATGAACGAAAATCTCCTCAGGAAATACGAATGGACTGAACATTAATTGTACCGCAGGCCGAGTTCGCACTCATCGTGTACGGCGCGTACCGCGGTTTCCAGGCCGCTCCGCGAAACGACAATGGCAATTGTGGATTCGCTGGAACCTTGTGCAATAGCAATTACATTGACCTCTTCTCGCGAGATCGCAGTGAAAATGCGCCCCGCCAGACCCGGCGTCCCGCGCATCCCCTCACCCACCACGGCCAGCAGCCCCACGTTCGTATCCACTGAAATGGGTTTCAGGTACCCATGCGCGAGTTCCAGCGCGAGGTTCGCCTCAAGCGAGGACCGTGCGGCCGCCAGCTCCGCCTGGCTCACCAGAAAGCAGAAGCTCTGGCGATAGCTGGAACTGGAGAACGCAAGCACCTCGGTATTCGACCGTGCCAGGGAGTCCAGCGCCCGCGCCATGATTTGCGCGCCGTTCACCACCGAACTCGCCGGCTCGATGGATACCAGGGCCACATTGGCCATTGAGGTCACCGCCTTCGCCCCGTGCGAACTGTTCGTCTTGGCCACGATCCTCGTGCCCGGCTTCTCCACCGCAAAGCTGTTCTTGCTATACACCGGGATCCGTTTTTCCACCAAGGGCGCCAGCGTCCGCGGATGCAGCACTTTGGCGCCGTTGTAGGCCAGTTCAGCCGCTTCGTTGTAGCTGACCTCGTCCAGCACGCGCGCATCCTTCACCAGGCGCGGATCGGCCGACATGATTCCGTCTACGTCCGTCCAGATCCAAAGCTCGGCGGCGTTGAGAGCGGATGCCAGAATCGACGCCGAGAAATCCGATCCGCCGCGGCCCAGCGTGGTGGCCCGTCCATCCGCCGTCGAGCCATTGAAGCCGGTAACGATGGGAAGCACGCCGCCGTCCATCAGCGGCGCCAGCTTCTGCAGCGCCTTCTCGGCAGTCGCTTCCATGAGCGGAGAAGCATTCCCGAAAACCGCGTCGGTGACGATCAAATCCCCGCCATTCACATCTACGGAACGGACCCCGGTCGCGTCCAGATAGCTCGCCATCATCAGCGCCGACAGCCGCTCTCCCACGGCGATAGCTTCGTCCACGGAACGGGGCGGCCGCTCCCCCAGCATCAAAATACCGCTGGCTACGCGCTGAAATTCCTTCACCAACGCCTCAATCCCTTCCAACGCATAAGGCAAATAAGCTTCGGGCAGAAGCTGCCGGCAGGCGTTCAGATGATCCTCGCTCAGCTTCCGGATGTTGGCCTCCACCGTCGGCTGGTCGTTCAGTTCCGCCGCGCGCAGAGTTCCCAGCAGCAGGTCCGTTACCTTCGACATCGCCGATACAACCACCACCACGGGACGGCTCCGTCTCTGCTCGGCCGAGATAGCGGCAGCCACCTTGATCCGCTCGGCGGATCCCATGCTGGTGCCCCCGAACTTCATTACCAATAAGTCTTTCAACGCGAATATTCCTTTCCGTTTGCGGTTTTTCCGCGGACCAGCTTAAGAATGGATTCCTCCACCTCCTCAATGGTCAGACCGCTCGTGTCCACGTAGGTGGCGTCAGGCGATTGAACCAGCGGCGCCTCGGCTCGCGTGCGGTCTCTGTGATCGCGCTCCCGCATTTCGCGCGCCGTTTCTTCGGGTGTCACCGGCTCACCAACGCTGCGCAGCTCCGTGACGCGCCGGTCGGCCCGGACCTCGGGATCGGCATCGAGAAACACCTTCACCTGCGCCTCGGGAAACACAACCGAACCGATGTCCCGGCCCTCCATCACCACGCTGGTCTCGGCTCCCATCTGCCTCTGTTTCTCAACCAGCGCGCGCCGCACGGCCGGAATGGTGGAGATTTTCGACGCATAGGCGGACACGTCCGGAGCACGGATGGCCTCGGTGACATCTTCGCCGTTCAGCAGGATGGCGCGGCTGCCGGCGGCGAAGGCGATCTCCGCTTGCAGGGCCAGTTGTTCCAGCCGGTGCATGTCGGATTCAGCCACGCCGGTGCGCATCGCCCACAGCGCAACGGCCCTGTACATCGCGCCGGTGTTGATGTAAACAAATCCCAGCCTGTCAGCCAGGGAACGCGCGATAGTACTCTTCCCAGCGCCGGCCGGGCCGTCGATAGCCACTACAATTCGCTTGTGCATCGGAGCAACCATTTTATCGCGATACACTTTGAATATGAGTTTCAAAATCAGTTTGATGGCGATTTGCTTTGCGGCGTCGCTGCTTGCCGCCGATGCGGCCGTAGACCAGGCGAAGAAACAGATGGCCGCCAAGAAGTACGACGAAGCTGTGGCCACCCTGGAACCGGCGCTGCAAGCCAAGCCCAAGTCGGTGGAAGTTCAGAAGACGTTAAGTGAAGCGTATACTTTCCAGGCTGATGTGGCAATGAACAACGCAGCCCTTCCGCCGCGTCAGAAATATCCCCAGGCTCTTCGCGGATTCCGCAAAGCCGTTCAACTCGACAAGGACAATAAGCGTGCCAAGGAAGGCGTCGATATGATTGAAGGCATCTACAAACAGATGGGACGTCCCGTTCCCAACTAAAGCTATCTGCGGTAGACCTGCAGAGCCGGTATCAGCTTCAATAGTTCCTGCGCGGCCATTGCTCCGATTTCCTGCTGCCCCTTCGGCCCCAGGTGGGTATGGTCGCGCCTCCCCTCCTGATCGCGCGCGTCGATTTCCGCACAGCCCTCGGGGCCCAGCCGCTCTGCTTGTGCCAGCGTCAAGGCGTACAGATCGATGAGCGGCACCTTCTTCTCCATTGCCAGCGCACGGACCTCTGTGACGAACGGCGGCAGCGAATCCATCGCGATTTTTCCTTGCGGCGTGAAGTTCCGCCTGACAATCGAAGTCACCAGCACGGGCTGCGCACCCGCCGCGCGGGATTCGTCTACGTAGCGGGACATGTATTCGCGGTAGGTCGTCTTGGGATCGGTTCCACGCCCCGGGCCCTTCCCGGGAGCGTCATTGTGTCCGAATTGGATGAGGACATACTTCGGTCTGGCGGCCAGCACCGGCGTCCATAGACCCTCCTCGCGAAAGCTCTTGGAACTGCGGCCGTTTCTCGCATAGTTGAGGACCTCAACGTCCGATCCCAGCGAGGCGCGGAGCCCTGGCCCCCATCCACCCTCATCGTTTACAGTGGAGTCCCCCGCGAGCGCAATCCGCACCGTCGCGTCATTCCTGTAAACATGTCCGGCCTTCATGACGAACCGGACCTTTTGCAGGCTCGCGACATCTTTCAGCGGGTCGCCATCCACGGCGATAATGTCCGCGAAATGTCCGGCCGCGACGAGGCCAATCTTCGCCGTCAGCCCCAGCAGTTCGGCCGCCTCCAACGTTGCGGAGCGGATACTGTCGATTGGCTTCATCCCGTACTCCACCATGTACGGGAACTGCCGCCAGTTGTCGCCGTGCGGATACACCCCGCCGTCAGTGCCGAATGCCAGACGAGCCCCCGCCAATAGAGCCTTGCGAAAATTCTCGCGCTGCAGCTTGCCGATCTGCCGCTCCTTCTCAATCGATTCGGCCAGCATCCCCACCTTCAACCCTTCTTTTAGAATGAAGTCGTCATTGTAGATATCGAAAACCAGAAAGGTACCTTTTTGTTTTGCCAGCGCAATCCCTTCCGCATCAATCAGGCTCGCGTGCTCAATAGAATCCACGCCCGCGCGAATGGCGTCCTTTATGGATTCGGTGCCATGAGCGTGCGCGGCGACCTTGCGGTCCAGCTTGTGCGCCTCCTCCACAATCGCCTTCATCTCTTCGTAGGTGTACTGCTGCGCTCCCACCGCGTCACCCTTCGAAAGCACTCCGCCGGAGGCGCAAATCTTGATCAGGTCCGCTCCATATTTGACGATCTCCCGCACCTTCGCGCGCGCGGCCCACGGGCCGTCGGCCACCCCTGCGCCCACTGAATGATACTCCGGCGCCAGCAGATTGCTGTCGCAGTGCCCGCCGGTGATGCCCATGGCCGGACCCGATACCAGCATTCGCGGACCTTCAATGTCTCCGGCGGCAATCGCGTCGCGGAGCGCGATATCCGAATACCCTTTCGCCCCCACGTTCCGGATGGTAGTAAATCCGGCTTCGAGCGTCGTCTTCGCATTCTTCGCGCCGGTCAACGTCGCTCGTGGAACCGAGATGCCGAGCGACCGGTATCCGGAATTCTTCGGATCGCTGGTGATATGGACGTGCGCGTCAATCAGCCCCGGCAGGCAAGTGGCCCCGGAAAGGTCGATCTCCGCCGCGCCGGCTGGAATAGAGACCGAATCGGCCGGTCCGGCGGCGGTAATCGTCTCCCCGGTCACCACCACCGCCGCCCGCTGCACATAGGTTCCGGAGCGCACATCCAGCAGACGGCCGCATCGGATCACCGAGACTGGCTGAGCCGCCAACGAGCATGCTGCTGCAAGAAGGATGAGAAGTTTCACGATGTCCGATTATCGCCCGACCCGGAGCGCTTTTCACCACGTTCGGCTCGCCATTCGGTATCTTAAATGGAAATGCGAATACTGCGCACGCTCACAGACAGACGCTCTTTCTTGTCCGGCCTGGCGGCCACACTCACTTCGGCAGCATGGGCACAGCAGCGAACACCGCTGCGGATCATCGCCTTCGGTGCACACCCCGACGACTGCGAAATCAGGGCCGGCGGTTGCGCCGCCCTTTGGTCCCGAATGGGTCACGCGGTCAAGTTCGTTGCCGCAACCAACGGCGACGCGGGACATCCCGTTCAGGGCGGAGCTCCGCTTGCACGCCGCCGTCGCGAAGAGTCCAGAAAAGTAGCCAGGATTCTGGGCATTGAATACGACGTGATGGATGTGCACGACGGAGAACTCATGCCGACGCTCGAAAACCGGCTGGAGATCATCCGCAAGATCCGGGACTGGCAGGCAGGATTGGTGTTAAGCCCGCGGCCGAACGATTACCACCCCGACCATCGGTATACCGGAGTGCTGGTGCAGGACTCTGCCTACATGGTTGCGGTGCCCGCCGTTCTGCCCAACGTGCCGATCGTCAAACGCAATCCGACTTTCCTCTATTACGAGGATCGATTCCAAAAACCGACGCCGTTTAAGCCGGACATCGTTGTGGACATCTCCTCGGTGTGGGACAGGAAGATCGACGCCCTCGATGCCAACGAATCCCAGTTCTACGAATTTCAAACGAATGTGAATGCCACGGTGGAGGTTCCGGAGGGCAAGGAAGAGCGGAAGAAGTGGCTCGCCAAGCGCCGTACGCCGGTCCCCACTCCGGAAATCGAGTCCCTATATACGAAGTATTACGGCAGCGGGAAGCGGCCCACTTATTACGAGGCATTCGAGATTTGCGAGTACGGCGCACAACCAGACGCTAACAGAATTCGGGAGCTGTTCCCAATGCTTCCGGCGCGATAGGTGTAATGGGTCACAATCTTTGCCCGCGTAGCAGGCGGTTTTTCTCACCTTGAGCCCCGCAGAGCCAGGCTGCCTCGCGGCACAGGACATTGTAATTTTGTCTCTACGAATACCAGGTTTCTACAGGGCTCCCTATTCGACCCTGCCATGGGGGGGCTGCAAACTGGAGGAAGCGATACAATTCATCCTTGTAGAGCGCAAAGATGCTGATCATCTCCCAATACTGGATGCGTGTTGCCTTGACACTGATTGGCGCACTGTTCTCGGCAAATCGCCTGTGCGCTGACAACGGAACGACGCTCTATGCGGTGGCAGGTACCCCTGTTGACGAAAGCGGAAGGAAGTTTCCCGCAGCATTGTACGTCGTCAATGATCACGATCTGAATCTGAATAAGGTCCGCGAGATTGTTTCCAGAGAACAGGGAGTTGGTTTTGTCTTGGCGAACCAGGAATTACGCACAATTGTCGTCGGTTCGCCGCCGATGCTGTCAACTCATTATGAGATTTTGCACATGGATTCACCGCACGACAGCCAGAGCTTTGACCTGGCCAAGAAGGGCCTTGTATCGATCGCCCGCTATCTTCTTGCCCTCCCTTCCGGTTCTACGGTCTTGGGAATCGAATTCGGAAACTACGGCAAGAAGCCTTATCAACTGGATCTTGTAGGCGTAAATCTTTCGACTCTCGAACAATCAACACTGCCATGGGAAGACTACGTCTACGCAAGTCTGGTTGGAATGGGAGGGTGGAGCCCTCCAAATAGTGATTTTCTATGGGTATTCCCGTTTGAGGACGGCCGTCTCACATTTCGCTATGGAATGAAAGTTACAAAAACACCGTGGGTCTTGCCGAAACAAGTGCAGTTTCCGCCCGACTACAACCTAGGGGCAGTCGTCAATAACCTTGAGCTATTGATAGTGGGTGGAGGGAAGCAACAGGAATTTTACAAGACTACCGATCTCCGCATTCTGGATAAAGCCGGGAACAAGTGGCATGCCGAGTCTTTCCCCGGAAGCTCGACAGAGTTGCGGGGATTCGGCCACTGGGTCGCCTTTGTCGTCAGGAAATGAATTCACCAAAGGTAAGCCCCGGCAAAAAGGACCGGCCCCAGGTAAATCCGAAGACTGACTTTAATTTTGATACTTACATGGATGCGTACGAGTACTACCGTCCCGGCACTCTAATTCTCTATAATGGCGTCACTACGAAGCGTTTCACCATCGAAACTCATCAGGGTGACAGTGAAATACTGCTCGTAGATCAGGAGACCGTTTACTACCGCGTCAATCGTGCAATCTGGAAGGCACACATCGGTGCTTCAGCGATCGAGTCCGCCTCATTAGTGGCCGCTGATCCAGCTATTCGGGATGTGCACTGGGTTTTCCTCGGTCCCACGATTTCGACAAAGAAGCCTTGACACCCTCGCCCTCACACGCCACAATTAAACAGGCGAACAAATGGCGAAAGCATCCTCCCTGGCACGGCCCCTCTCCTCCTTCCAATCCCACCCCCCATCCCTCCGCATCCTCCCCCGCGGAGCCATCTCCGAAGTCCTCGGCGAACCCTCCACCGGACGCACCGCCCTAGCTCACTCCCTCCTCGCAACTGCAACAAAAGGAGGAGAAATCGCCGCCTTTATCGACTCCACCGACGCCTTCGACCCAGCCTCCTCCCGCAAAGCCGGCGCCGACCTCGGCAAGCTCCTCTGGGTCCAATGTGGTCACCGCCTGGAGTCCGCCCTCAAGGCCGCCGACCTCATCCTCCACAGCGGAGGCTTCGGCCTCATCATCCTCGACCTTTGTGACGCCCCGCCCACCGCCCTGCAACGCATCCCCACCTCTTACTGGTACCGTTTCCAGCGCGCCGTCGAAAACACCCCCACCAT
>JBDUEM010000199.1:0-14621 GCA_040002435.1 Bryobacteraceae bacterium | reverse complement strand
CGGGAACAATCAGGGTAAGAGGGCCGGGCCAGAATTTCCGCGCCAGCAGATAAAAACGGGTGGTGAGTTCCTTAGCCAGCTCCTCTGCCATCAGGATGTCTGTAACTAGTAGAGGAAGCGATCGCTGAGGCTCCCGCCCCTTCGCCTTGAAAACACGCCCCACGGCGTGCAGGTTCATTGGATCGGCCACGATGGTGTAAAGCGCATCGGTCGGGATGGCGACAAGCCCCCCCTGATCGATGAACTTGGCGGCTCGGTCTATCGCTTGTGCGTCGGGTTCTTCGGAATCGATTTGAATGAGGTCTGTGGCCACGAGAGGTCTAAGCGTATTTTCACGCATAGGGGGTGGTAAACGCAAAGAATCGGCACAGTAAATGACGCAGTCAATATGTCTTTCACGCTGGGTGGACGACGCTGGACGGATCAAAAAGGCGTGCGGCTGTGGGCCATCGTACACCCACTCGGTTAGGGGCGGTCTGGTCTTGCCTTGTCATTCTGATTGGATCTCGACCTGTTGTAGAGGGGAGAGTTTCGCGCAACCCTCCCATTCCACCCAGGCTGAGGTGCCATCTTCTGCCATTCATTGCGAGCCGGCCAGGAGACCGTCCGACTGGCCCCGTCATTGCTTGAAATTCAACCCTGCCGCCGGGTAAGCCTACCCTTTGCGAAAATCACGAGCAGGCCTCCGAGAATCAGTGGAACCGATGCCGGCTCGGGCGCGGCAATCCCCGCCGCGGTCAGGGTTCCGTTCCCTGTTACCGTGCTTCCGGTCTCGGTCCCTATACCCCCGCCAGAGGCTGATCCGCTGGCACCCGCGAATGCGCCCGTTCCTCCGGTGAAGGTGAGCGTCTGCGTAAAGGGACCCGTGCCGCCAGTGGCTATGAGAGCGGAGACATCTTCAAAGAGGTCGCCCGACAACATGTCACCGTTGGCGAATGTAATGCTAAACGTTCCGTTCAGCAGGCCAGTAATCAGGCTCGCCACACTTTGATCGGTGTACGTGACCGGATTCCACACAGTATTCAAGGCAGCATTCCCCGAAAGAATGGAACCGGTGAAGAGGCCGTCCAGGAGCAGCGTTGTGCCGGACACAACAGGAGGTCCGGTGGGGCCCCCACTAAGATTGTAGGAAATGTTAATAGTGCCAGCCTGGGCCGAAACGCCAGCAAGGCAAGCGGTTAACAGAAAGGCCGCCCTAACCCCCATCCTTTGACGTCGTACGGATCCTCCTGCAAGCTGCCCCTCGAGCGACGCCATCAGACTGACGCCCGTTCTCCATATCGATTTCATATTTTCTCCACCAGGATGATTTCCTGTCGCTGGTATAGGCGGAACTGTGAGCCAAAAGCGGCCATGGGGTGCAATACTTTTATGGTGGACGCGGAAATCACCAATCTCCTCAAGGCTTGGTCGACCGGCGATCCCGCCGCGCTGGACGAGTTGTCCCGGCACGTCTACGACGAACTGCACCGCATGGCTCGGCGCCACATGAAGGGCGAATGGCGGAACAACACGCTGCAAACTACCGCCCTGGTTCACGAAGTCTATCTGCGCATGGTCGATGTAACGAATGTGGAGTGGCGGCACCGCGCACAATTCTTCGCCATAGCGGCACAGATGATGCGCCGTATCCTGGTGGATGCCGCACGCGGCCGGGCCTTGCAAAAACGCGGCCAAGGCGCCGTACGCCTGGATTTCGATGAAACCGCCATCGTGTCCCCGGCGAAGGACCGATCCCTCGTTGCCCTTGACGACGCGCTTGCCGCTTTCGCCAATCTTGCCCCGCGTCAGGCCAAAGTCGTGGAGTTGCGCTACTTCGGCGGCCTTCAGGAAGAAGAGATCGTCGAGGTCCTGAAAATCTCGCCCCGAACGGTGCGCCGGGATTGGAACTTCGCCAAAGCCTGGCTGGTCAGAGAACTGTCGTAATCCGGCTCCCCGCGTCTCTGCAGCACTTGTATCATGATGAAGACCCATCCATGACACCGGATCGCCTGCGGCAGATCGAAGAACTGTATCACGCCGCCCACGAAGCCTCCGGCGACCATCGCGCCGCCCTGCTCACTGGGGCTGATCCTGAATTGCGTTGCGAAGTCGAATCCCTGCTCGCGCGTGAGGATGAGAGCCTGCCTTCGCTCGACTTTCATACGATGAGTCTGATAGATTCCGGCACCCGGCTCGGTCCTTATCAGATCGAGAGCAAAATCGGCGCAGGCGGTATGGGCGCAGTGTTTCGCGGCATCGATACACGGCTTGGGCGCGCGGTGGCCATCAAGGTTGTCGCTGAACGATTTAATGATCGTTTCGGGCGCGAGGCACGGGCCATCTCATCGCTCAATCATCCTCACATCTGCACTCTCTATGACGTCGGGCCCAACTATCTGGTCATGGAACTGCTGGAAGGCGAGACCATGGCGGCAAGATTGAAAAGCGGGCCCTTGCAGGTCGACGAGGCGCTTCGTTATGCCGTGCAGATCGCTGCCGGACTCACCGACGCGCATGAGCACGGCATCGTGCATCGCGATCTGAAGCCCGGCAACATCATGTTGACGAAATCGGGCGCCAAGGTCCTCGACTTCGGACTGGCCACATGGGAAGGCGATGACACGGTCAGCGGCATGATGGGCACGCCGGCATACATGGCGCCGGAGCAGCGCGAAGCTAAGCCCTCCGACGCGCGCACCGATATTTATTCGTTTGGCTGTGTCCTGTACGAAATGCTGAGCGGAATGCGCACCACGGCGGACCGCAAGCCGTTGGCGTCCGGCGCGCTCGAAACAATCGTAGCTCGTTGCCTCGAAACAGACCCGGCCCGGCGCTGGCAATCGACTGCCGAACTGTTACGCGCGCTCGATGCTGCACGCGCCGGCCATGCATCCTGGGCGATAGCAAATCGCAAGTGGATCGTTCCCGCGGCCGCTGTATTTGGGGTTGCGCTCGTCACAGGATATTTCGTTCTCGGCTCCAAGTGGAAGCCCGGCGAACCGCGGAAATTAACGGACCGGGACACGATCATCCTCGCCGACTTCGCCAATTCCACCGGCGATCCGGTTTTCGACGGCACACTGCGCCAGGGTCTCGCCTTCCAGCTGGAACAGTCCCCCTTCCTGAAAATCCTGGATGACGCCCAGATGCAACAGCAACTGGGACTGATGAGGTTGCCTCGCGGAACCCGCATCACCAATGAGATCGCGAACGAAATTTGCCTGCGGGACGGAGCTGCGGCGATGATCGACGGCTCCATCGCCAGTTTGGGTAAGAGCTACGTCGTCACAGTCCAGGCGACTACCTGCGAGGGTGGCGCGACACTCGCCCGGGAGCAGATCGAGGCCGACGACAAGGAGCACGTGTTGAAGGCACTGGGGACAGCCGCGACGGCCCTGCGCGCACGGCTTGGAGAATCCCGCAGCTCGATCCAGAAGTTAAATCGTCCCCTGGAGCAGGCGACCACGGGTTCGCTGGAAGCCCTCCAGACCTACAGCGCGGGCTACACCGAGTGGAGCCAGGGCCGGTTCCTGGCCGCTCGTCCGTTGATGAAACGGGCCATCGCGCTCGATCCGAATTTCGCGCTGGCCTACGTAGGGCTAGCGGCCGCTTACGGCAATGCGGGCGACATGCAGCGCTCAGCCGAATACAACGCAAAGGCTTTCGCGTTGGTCGAACGCGTCTCCGAGCGGGAGCGGGAAATGATTACTGCCCTTCATTACGAGTCGATTGGTGACCTGGACAGATCAGTGGACGCGTACCGGCTGGGAATCGCAAGCTATCCCCGCTGGTGGCTATTTCATAACAACCTGAGCGAAAACTACATTCAGCTGGGCCAATTCGAAGAGGGACTCAAAGAAGGGCTCGTAGCGGCGGAGTTGCAACCTGGCACGGAACCGCCCTGGCGGCGTCTTTTGGACTCCTACTTATGTCTGGAACGGCTGGAGGAGGCGAGGAAAGTCGCGGAGACCGCGCGTAATGCGGGTGTCGCCGCAGCACGGCTTCACCAGCGCCTCCTTGAGTTGGCCTACGTTGAGGGCGATCAGGCTGGCGTAGCCAAAGAGATTCAATGGTACGCGGGCAAGCCGGAAGAGTATCTTAGCTTTGGCTTGCAGGCGGCCAATCGCAATGTTTTGGGGCAGCGTGGCGACTCCGGCAAATTGTACAAACGAGCCGCGGACTTAGCATTGCGCCGGGGGCTTCGTGAAGTCGCCGCCGGCTTCGATGAAGCCGATGCGCGCGCCAATGCACTGGCAGGTAACTGCCGGAGTGTGCTTCGTCTTGGACGTCCGGCGCTGGCGCTGGCCATGTGCGGCGATGCGGCCAGGGCGGAGAAGATCGCGGCGGAAACAGCGAAGCTCTTCCCAAATGGAACGGTGTGGAACGCGGTGCAACTTCCCGCGGTCCGCGCAGCGATTGAGATCCAGCGGGGCGAGCCCGCCAAAGCCGTCGAACTGCTGGCTTCCGCCTCGCCTTACGAACGAGCTTATCCCGAGGCGGTGTACCTGCGAGGCCTGGCGTACCTGCGTCTGCGTAAGGGCGCCGAAGCCGCAGCCGAGTTTCAGAAGATCCTGGATCACAAAGGCGCCAGCTGGGGCAGCACATGGAAAAATCCGAATTGGGGGCTGTACTATTCGATTTCCTATCTGGGTGTGGCAGGCGGATCCCAGCTCGCCGGCGACACCGCCAAAGCCAGGAAAACCTTCCAGAACTTTTTCGCACTTTGGAAGGACGCCGACCAGGATCTCCCCCTCCTCATACAAGCAAAGAAAGACTACGCGGCATTGCGCTAACGTTCACCTCCGAAGTAGGGCAGACCGTGCTATGTATGAGGATCTGCCCGCTGCCAGTAGCTTCACTTTTCCGGCACAAGTACAGCAGCCCCTTTGTCTTTAACTAAGAACACGACGAACTTGGCAGGCTTGCTGCTGCTTGCGTTCCGGCCGAGCACGTGAACATCGTTGGGTCCTTCATAGAAAGTCTGACCCGGTGTCAGCGTAACTTCCTTTCCGCCCTTCACCTGCATCACGATGGAGCCTTCCAGCACGTAAACGAATGCATGCGCGTTGTGGCGATGAACAGGGTCCGAGGCACCCGGGGGGTACTCCACCGCGATCATCAGTCCTTCCTTCCCGTTAAACTCCGGCAGATCCTTCGACAGGAGAGGCTTAACGATGGCGTCCTTTGCCATCAGGCCGCTGGCGATTAGTAATACCAGCGGGCACGTTAGTTTCAAACTCGTCATACGCTTTTCCCCACCGCCGCATGTGCTGCCGGTTGAGACGCAGTATCACGGAGCCAGCTTTCGAAACGCATCTCGCCCAGTTTTGCTCCCTCGCTCGGGACCAGTGACTTGTCATTAATCGTCACACCGGAGTAGCGCGCTTGCGGGTCGCCGATCACCTCACGGGGATCCTTGCGTGCAGCCAAATCCATCCGGATAAGTTCATCCAGACGAAACTGCTCCGGGCCTCCTATTTCAACCATGCCATTCAGCGGTGAGCCCATCGCGATTCTGCTTACCCTTACGGCGACATCGATGACCGCCATAGGTTGGATCAGCACGGATGGAACGCGTATCTGGTTGCCGACGATGGAAAGGTCGGCGATGCCCTTGACGAATTCGAAGAACTGCGTTGCGCGGACGATGGAGTAGGGAATTGACGAGGCTTTGATCAGGTTCTCCTGAACGAGCTTTGCGCGGAAATAGCCGCTTTCGAGCAGGCGTTCGGTTCCCACGACGGATACAGCAACATGATGCCCCACCCCCGCGGCCGCCTCGCTGGTGAGGAGATTACGGGTTGACGTCTCGAAAAACTTCATCACCGCCGCGTCTTCCCAGGATGGCGAATTCGATACGTCGACTACCACCGAGGCGCCCTTCATCGCTTCGTCCAGTCCCTCCCCGGTGAGCGTGTTAACGCCGGTATTGGGTGAGGCCGCCAACGGTTCGTGCCCGTGCTCACGAAGCAGGTTGACAAGCTTTGATCCGATCAGTCCACTACCGCCGATGACTAAAATCTTCATGATTGTTTTCTCCTTTTCGACCAGAACATTTCGAAATCTTCCGGTCTCATTCGCTAGGACCGAACAACCGCCCGTTTTGTGACAGCTCAAGCGTCGACAGTGCTTTCAACCTTGCAATTACCCCGCCGCCCCGAGGTTCACGCTGGCATCAGGATGGAAATCGTGCGGGTCACAGGGTGGTCCCTGTGACCCGCCGGTGCTCAGGGGTTCAGATAGTTCTTCCGGGATACAGCCTGCGTCCGACGCGGGTAATGACGAGGCCCGGGTCTGTTTCAATGGCTTGAAACCCATCCCCGCGATCGTCGATGACGAAGGAGACGTGGACGGTTACTCCTATAGGGGCAACCTGAATGGTGAACGTGCCGGTGCAATCCGAATTCACGGTATATGTCCCCGTTACAGTCACCTGGAGGATGTTGCCGTTTTGACTCAATGTTGCGGTGGCAGTGGTGCCGCCAGATCCGTCGAAGACTTGCGTACCGACTTCCGCGAGTGGCCCCGCCAGGGCGGCGGGAGCCGTGATGAATCCGGTGGATGTGAATGCGAAGGTGCCCTGCAAGGTGGCGTTCGAGCATCCCTTGTCGGCGGCCTTCGCTGCGGGGGTAGTCATGGCCAGCGCGAGTGTGGTCACCGCGGTGATGGCGAAAGTTTTTGCGATGTTGCTGCGTTTCATGGTCCTCTCCTATGTGTTCGTAAACTTGCCTCAAGTCGGGAGCAGATCATGCTGACCTTCTCCTTCTCGTTGGTATAGGCGGAAGTCTCCCGTGAAAACGGCCACGCGTATGATAATGACTTCTTGCAAGCGGACATTACCAATCTGCTCAAAGCCTGGAGCGCCGGCGATGGAGCCGCACTGGACCAGTTGTCGAAGCATGTTTACGACGAATTGCGTCTCATGGCCCGCCGCCACATGAAAAATGAGCGCAAGGGAAACACTCTGCAGACTACGGCACTGGTCAATGAAGTCTACTTACGCCTGGTCGACGTGACCAAAGTGGAATGGCAGCAGCGCTCCCAGTTCTTCGCCATGGCCGCGCAAATGATGCGTCGTATTCTCGTGGACGCCGCCCGCGCCCGGGCTTCGCACAAACGCGGGGCAGGGGCTGTACACGTGAATTTTGACGAAACTGCTGTCCTGTCCCCCGACCTCGATCGTTCCATGGTCGCGCTCGACGAAGCCCTCGACGCCTTCGCCCATATCGCGCCCCGCCAGGCGAAAGTTGTGGAACTGCGTTATTTTGGCGGGCTGAAGGAAGAGGAGATTGTCGAAGTGCTCAAGATCTCGCTACGTACCGTGCGGCGCGATTGGGAGTTTGCCCGCGTCTGGCTCGCTCGCGAGCTTGACGGTTAGTTCGCAGTTTCGAGGCACCTTTGCCGTTGGATGCCGCGAGATATCATAGAGGGCATCCTTCATGACGCCTGATCGCCTTCAGAGAATCGAGGACCTGTATCATTCCGTCAGGGAAGCCACTTCCGAAGAGCGCGCCGCGCTGCTTGCGCAGTCCGATCCCGAACTGCGCCGCGACGTCGAATCTCTCCTTGAGCGCCAGGACGTTCACCTGATTCTCGATCGCTCCATTCCATTTCCTGGAGATGCGGCGATGACTCAGGTGAACCCCGGCGCCCGCCTGGGACCCTACCAGGTTGAGAGCAAGCTGGGCGAGGGGGGAATGGGCGAAGTCTTTCGCGCCATCGACACGCGCCTAGGCCGGCCCGTTGCCATTAAGTTCGTCCATGAGCAGTTTACCGCTCGCTTCGAGCGCGAGGCGCATGCGATTTCGTCGCTGAATCATCCCCACATCTGCACACTTTATGACGTCGGTCCCAATTACCTGGTAATGGAGCTCCTCGAAGGCGAAACCATGGCGGCCCGGCTGAAAGACGGTCCGCTGCCGGTTGACCAGGCAGTTCGCTACGCCTTGCAGATTGCCGCCGCCTTGGCCGAAGCGCATGAACGCGGGATCGTTCACCGCGACCTGAAGCCCGGCAACCTCATGCTCGTCAAGTCCGGCATCAAGGTTCTCGACTTCGGACTGGCCACCTGGGAAGGAGACGAGACGCTTACTGCCAGCCGGATGGTGATCGGCACGCCGGCCTACATGGCGCCGGAGCAGCGCGAAGGCGAACCTGCGGATGTCCGCACCGACATTTATTCGTTCGGCCGTATCTTCTCTGAGATGTTGAACGGTGCGCGCGCCGCCTCGAACCCGAAACCCCTTGGATCGAAACCGCTGGAAAAAATCGTGCGCCGTTGTCTTGAGGCGGATCCGGCGCGACGCTGGCAATCCGCCGTCGAACTGATAAACGCCCTCGAAGCCCCGCGCCCGGGAAAGAGGCGAATCTGGATGGTCACCGCCGCCGCGGCTCTCTTCGCGTTTCTCCTCCTTGCCGCGGGCTACGTTTTTTTTCGGCCCGCTCCTAAACTCACCGACAAGGACGTAATCGTCCTCTCCGATTTCATCAACGAAACGAGCGATCCCATTTTCGATGGAACGCTTCGCCAAGGCTTGATCATTCAGCTGGAACAATCACCGTTTCTCAAAATAATGGATGCCGAGCAGGTGCAGCGCGTGCTTCAGCGGATGACTCTTCGGCCCGGCACCCGCATCACAAATCCGATTGCACGCGAAGTCTGCGTCCGCGAAGGAGCCGCTGCGACAATCGAAGGCGCTATCGCTAGCCTGGGAAAGAACTACGTCATTACACTCCAGGCAATCACCTGTCATGATGGCGCGACGCTCGCCCGGGAGCAAATCCAGGCCGAGGATAAAGAGCACGTATTGAACGCACTCTCCTCCGCGGCGACCGGAATGCGCGGCAAGTTGGGAGAATCGCTCGCATCGATCCAGAAGCTAAATCGGCCGCTGGCAGAGGCCACCACTCCTTCGATGGAAGCTCTCCAGATTTACACCGCAGGCTATTTGGAGCTTTCGCATGGCAACTTTCTCGGCTCCGTTCCGTTGCTTGAGCGCGCCACCCAAGTGGATCCGAAGTTCGCAATGGCCTACTATTTCCTTTCGGTGGCGGCCGATAACGCCGGGGACATTGCACTCCGCGGGGAATATGCGAAAAAGGCTTTTCGTCTGGTGGCGCGGGTTTCCGAGATCGAGCGGTACCAGATCACCTCAGCCTATTACTACGCGGGCACTGGTGAGGTAGACAAAGCAATCGACTACTATCAATTGGGTATCCGCACCTTTCCCCGTTCTTGGTCATTCCATAACCTTTTGAGCACCCTTTACATCGACGTGGGGCGATATGAAGAGGGGCTGAAGGAGGGCCTTGAAGCGGCTCGGCTGCAACCCAATCTCGAACAACCCTATCGCCGTCAACTGGACGCCTATCTGTGCCTGGGCAGGTTTCCCGAAGCCAGGCGATTGGCGGAGAAGCTTCGCGCGCAGGCGCTCGGCGGACCGAGGATACATCAACGTTTCCTGGAAATGGCTTACCTTGAGGGCGATCAGGCCGCTATCGCCAGAGAGATTCAATGGTTCGCAGGCAAGCCGGCGGAATACATCAGCCTCGGCCTGCAGGCAGCCAATCTCAATTTCTATGGCCAGCGTCGCGAATCTCGTAAATTGTATCTGCGTGCTGCGGAGACCGCGCTCCGCCGGGAACTCCCGAACGTTGCCGCTGACTACGAGGAAGCTGATGCGCGTGCCGACGCCCTCTCGGGCGATTGCCAAGCCGTGCGCCGCCTGGGCCGTCCCGCCGAAATGCTGGCGATGTGCGACGGTGTTGTCCAGGCGGAGAAGATTGCGGCGGATATTTCGAAGCTTTTTCCAAACGGAACCATTTGGAACGAGGTGCAACTTCCTGAGATTCGAGCGGCGGTTGCGCTCAATCACAATCAACCGGCCACGAGCGTCGAATTGCTGGCGTCTGCGTCGCCATACGAACTCGCCTATCTCGAGGCTATCTACTTGCGCGGCCTGGCGTATTTGCGGCTGCATAAAGGTGTGGAGGCGGCCGCTGAGTTCCAGAAAATCGTGGATAACAAAGGCGCCAGTTGGGCGAGTCTCTGGCGTTACCCTTATTGGGGACAGTTCTATTCGCTCTCCTATCTAGGCATGGCCCGCGGTTCCATGCTCGCGGGCGACACGGCAAAGTCCAGACGGGCTTTCGAGGACTTCTTCAAGCTGTGGAGAGATGCTGATCCCGAAATCCCGATGCTTCAGCAAGCCCGGGCTGAGTATCGCAAATTGCAGTGACGGACGATTGGGACCGCGAATAACAGCCATATTTCCGGAAAAAACCAACGCTTGCCCGGCTGCGTTGGGTCAAAGCAAATGAGACTAAGCGGACGACCGCGTAAGTGGCCGCGCAATGTGCGCCGCCGCAGTCTGTACCGTGGGGCCACTTGGCGCATGCGATGTCGAACACCGAATGATACTTCCCCTGCACAGAAGTGAAAAGCTTCGCCGCGAAAGGCGTAGCGGAGAATGGTATCTCCGTGCCGAAAATCTCGGTCGCGAGTTAAGCTATGGACCGGCGCTCCGGTTTCCATGTAGACAGAATCCCGGTACAGATTATCAGTGCCACGGTCCGCATACTTACCAGCTTACATACTGCCGGGGGCAGTCATTGCCTTACAGAAAAATGGTAGGAGTACTTCCAGCTATGGCGAATAGCCTCCAATCCGGGTGCCGCGAAAGTCACGATCTGATCCGGATTCGGTGTGACTTCGACGATAAGCTCGTTCAGCCTGGGGACGAGCAGTAGTCCGTCCATTAGTTCCATTCGTGCAGTGCCAGCGGAGGCGCGTACTTGTACGCGGCGCACCAGCGTCTGGATGCCAAGCGGTCCGACCAGCTTGACCGTAACCCAGGAATCGGGATCGCCGCCAATCCAGTTCACGATGAGTGGCTGGTCCGTGGGAATGGTCTTATTTGCCAAGGCGGTTGTGATCTGGATGCCAGAGCCGATGCGAACGCTCGAATGAAATGCGCCGGATCCCGCTCCACCCGTCGCGGATAGACGAAACGTTCCCGGCTGGATTGTACCTGCGGGAAGTGCCGCCTCATACATCATCAGCCCTGCGATTTGCGTGTTTGGAACGGGAACGGTGGACGCATCGACGTTCCCTCCCGTCAGCTGCGCGGTTACCGTTCCGGCATCAAGGCTCCGATAGCCCGGAATCGGGCACGACGGGCCAACATAATAGGATTGGAGAAAACGATCATCATGGTCGATGTAGGACGGTGGCGATGGGATCGTCCGGCCCGGTGAGGATTGCAGCGAAACCGACAGCGTTTCCGATACGGCGGTGTTCGCGGTGGTGACCATGGCCGAACGTTCCCATGTGATTTCTCCGTAGCCAACCGCAGTTGGATCGACGCAAGGTCCGCCGCCTTTTCGAACCGCGACCGTCACCGGTCTGCTGGAGCCCTCAGCCATCACTTGAACAGGTACGGCACAACCCTCGCGAGTGGTGGGAGCGAGTTTGAGGTTGAACTGATCGACGCCGATCAATCCAGGGGCTACTCCCTCCCATGTCGCACGCGCCGGGTTTTGGAAGTCGACAGTGAACGCATCAGGTCCAGCGGAGTATAGCGGCGCGTTCGGTGCCGGATTACCGTCAGGAATGTAGCTGCGCGGTTTATAGGCATACAATCCTGTCCCATAAAGCGAGATATAGTCTCCCGGCGAGGCGCTGTTGGATGGCGAGTTGACGGAAATTGCTCCCGTTTCCGCCGAGACGTTGAGAGCCGACGCCTGTCCGCAACCATTCTCATTCGTCGTGAATAAGCCCATTTGGCTGTAATTTTGGCTATTGTCGGCGGTGTACTCGTCGCTTGACCCGGCAGCGGTACTCACGATAATGCGACCGTCTTCCGAAGAAACCGGAAAAGGAACCTGCAAGTTGATCTGCTTTGGAGACACGTATAGCAGGAACGCCTCCTTGCCTCCGAATGTAACTCTCGTTCCTCCAAGCATAGTCGGAAGGGGAGTCGTTGTTGCTATTTCGGTACTGTTCGCCAGGTTCGATCCGAAGATCGTAACAAGTCCGCGAACGCCCGGAGTGTAACTGGCGGAGTTACGGACCCCGCCACGGTCTATGACCGGGCGCTGGGCGAGCAATGAAACGCTAAGGATTGCAAATAAAAGCACCAGGCGCATAAATCTTCCATAAACTCCCTCATTAAGGAAGCGAGATTCTTCAGGAAAATTAGCAGGCCGAAGGAAGTTAAATTCTATCCAAGGTCGAGAAGGATCTGCGCCGCGGCGTTGTGCCCGCATGCACCCATCACTCCGCCACCCGGGTGTGTTGACGAACCGCACAGATAGAGAGCTTCCACAGGCGTCCGGTATTTCATTCGCGAAACAAACAGTTGGTCCAGGCTCATTTCGCCGTGGAATATGTTTCCGTGCGTAATCTTGAATCGGCGCTCCAGATCGAGCGGGGTCAGCACCTGCCGGTCTATCAAAATGGAATCCAGGTTCGTGATGTGTTCACGAAGCATTCCGATGATGCGGTCGGCAAAGGGTTCCCGCCACTCGTCCCAGGTTCCCTCGCTCAATGTGTAGGGCGCATACTGCACGAAAATTCCCATCACGTGCTTTCCCGGCGGGGCCAGCGACGGATCGTACATCGTCGGGATGGTGAGTTCCAACAGCGGTTCCCGCGATGGGATTCCGCTCCTGGCGTCATTCCAGGCGCGCTCCACGTATTCAATGCTGGGGCAGATATGTACGGTCGCGCGATGCTGGGGTCCAGGCCCTCCGGGCAGTGCTTTGAAATCGGGCAGCCCGCTGAGGGCGAGGTTCATCTTAAGAGAAGTTCCCTCGATGCGGAAGTTGCGGATCCTGTCCAGGTAGCTGCTATCCACTTCCTGTCCATCGGTCAGGTGGAAGAAGGTCTGGTGCGGGTCCAGATCGCTCACCACAATGGACGCGTCGATTTCTTCACCAGTTTCCAGAACCACGCCCTGCGCCCGTCCGTCGCGAATCACGATCTGCCTCACCGGCGCACTTGTCCTGATGACCACGCCGCGGCTGCGCGCGGAAGCCGCGATGGCTTCGGAGATTCCGCTCATTCCACCTTTCACAAATCCCCACAGGCCGCGCTTGCCGTTCACGCCGCCCATGCAGTGGTGCAGCAGAATATACGCTGATCCTTTCGAGCTCGGGCCACCATTAGCGCCGATCACCGCATCGGTCGCCAGCGTGACCTTGAGTTCGTCCGATTCAAACCAACCGTCCAGAAAATCGATCGCGCTTTGGGTAAGAATCGAATGGAAGCTGGCCCGTTCGCTGTCGCTCAGGCCGCATTGGCGGGATGCGGCGTCCAGGTATTCCTCCAGCGGCAGATCTGGGGGAATCTGCAGCAGCAGCGATTCAATTACCTGCGACAGACGTTCCAGATGCGCTTCGTACCTCGGGTAGACGGCGGCATCATGAATCGAGAATTTTGCGATTTCCGCCTGCGTCTTGCCACGGTCCTGCCACATGAACATGTAGCGGCCATCGGCAAACGGGGAGAAGAAGGGAGGGTCCTTAGCATAGACCTCATAACCGAAGCGATGAAGATCGAGATCGCGCACCACTTTGTCCTGCAACAGGCTCACAAGGTACGACGCGACGGAAACGCGAAACCCAGGCCAAACCTCTTCGGTGACGCAGCAGCCCCCCACCATCTCGCGTCTTTCCAGGACCAGGACCTTCTTTCCTGCCTGGGCCAGATATGCGGCCGCAACCAGGCCATTGTGGCCCGCGCCGACAACCACCGCGTCGAACTTCTTCGTCATCGAAGCAATTGTAGCGTTCAACGGGGCAAAAGCGTCGCAATTCCGAAGCCGAACACGAGGACCCCTGAGCCCCGGTTCACCCAAAGCATCGCTCCAACGGTGAAGCGGTGCCGGAGGAGGCTGGCTGCGCCACTGAGCAGAAACCACCAAAGGGCCGATCCGGCGAAGACTCCGGCAACAAGAAGGGCGCCGTCCCCATAGGCGGATTGAGCCGAAGCTATCCCCAAGCCGGCAAAGACCGCGAGAAAAGACAGGATTGTCATTGGATTGGCAATGGTCAACAAAAACGTACTCCCAAAGCTAAGCCACAGGCCGCGGCCTTGAGACACCGGAGCCGCGCCCGTGGGTCTTGAGCGGAAGGCCGCTATTCCCAGGTAACAGAGGAACAGGCCTCCTAACAGGCGAATCCACATCTGCTGGCTGACCAGCAACCCGGAGACGGCCGTCAAGCCGAACGCGGCCACGAAGCCATACGCGCAATCCGCCGCAGCCGCGCCCAGGCCCGTTGCAAAACCCTCCGCCCTGCCATGCGCCAAAGTTCTCCGTATGCAGAGCAGACCGATGGGGCCGACGGGTGCGGCGATCGAGAATCCGAGAAGCATCCCTTTCAAAAGCATAAAGAGATTCTAGACTGATTAGGTTCGCCAGTAAATTGTGAGTGAAGCCGATTGTGGTGCTATTATCGCTGAAACAAAGGTTACGGGTTAAAATGACTTACGAATCAGAGGCAATCGACGCCATTAGCTGGGAATTGCTCCGCTACCTGCAAGAGGACGCCCGCATCTCGTTCGCCGAGCTCGCCAGGCGTCTGAACCTGTCTGCTCCGGCTGTAGCCGAACGAGTCCGAAGGCTGGAAGACGCCGG
>JBDUEM010000198.1:0-14686 GCA_040002435.1 Bryobacteraceae bacterium | reverse complement strand
ATCTACTGGTGCAGCCGATGCGTCTCAGCGATGGTTCGCGCCGCATCATGAGCATCACCGAGGTGACCGGCATGGAAGGCGACATCGTCACCCTGCAGGACATTTTTGTGTTCGAGAAACGCGGCTTGAGTCCCGAGGGTAAGGTAATCGGCCGGTTTGCGGCCACGGGCATCCGCCCCAAGTTCTACGAGAAATTATTGGCGGCCGGGATCCGGCTGCGTCCGGACCTGTTCGACGAAGTGCTGGAGATTTGAGGGTGCAGAGATGACAACATTCCTATTCACAGTAATCGGCATCTGGCTGATCGCCTTGGTCGCCTGGCTGCTCATCTCCAAGACGGTTCGAAAGGCCGACATGGACCGCCTCAAAGGCCGTCTGATCGGCAAGCAGCAGAAGACGGCGAAGGGTCCGGCTCAGGAAGAGGCAGCCCTCTTTGCGGTGGAGGAGCCTTCGAAGGGGAAAATCGTCCTCGGCATTCTCGAGCGCTACAAGCTGAATGAAAAACTGAAGCAGTTGCTCGAACAGGCTGGCCTGAAGTGGAATCCCGGCCGATTTATCCACAGTTGCATGGCTTTCTTCATCGGCTGTTATGTCATCATGTATCTGACCTTGCCGGATCAGTTTCGGTCGCTGGCCATCTTCATCGCTATTTTTGCGGGTTTCCTGCCCTTGCTGTACGTTCTTCGCCTGAAGAACAAACGCATCAAGGCGTTTGAGGAGATCTTCCCGGATAGCCTGGAATTTATCTCGCGTTCGATGCGCGCCGGCCATGCATTTTCGGTTTCCCTGGAGATGATCCACCGGGAATTCCAAGAGCCGCTCGCCGGTGAGTTCCGCCGCACGTTTGAAGAGCACAACCTCGGGCTTCCCTTAGACGTGGCGCTGCAGTCGCTTTCCAAGCGCGTGCCGCTTCTCGACGTACACTTTTTTGTCTCGGCTGTTCTGCTGCAGAAACGCACGGGCGGCAACCTGGCCGAGATTCTGGACAAACTGGCCTACATTATCCGCGAGCGCTTCAAGCTCCGGGGCCGGATTCGCGCCATCAGCGCGCACGGAAAACTGACTGGAATTGCACTGACCTGTATTCCCATCGGTGTTGCGATCATGATGTTCTTCACGAATCCGGATTACGTGAAGTTCTTTTTTCAAGACGAGACCGGCAACATTATGTTGGGCGTGGCGGCCTTTCTGCAAGTGGCCGGCTATCTGATTATGAAAAAGATCGTAACGATTGAGGTCTGACCGCGATGTATATTTTCATCAGTTTGTTCTTGTTTGTGTTCCTGGTGGTCATGATCTCGGTGGCCGGCCTGCGCTTCTGGGTTCGCCCCAAAGAGGCGATGGAACGCGTGTCGGGCGTCGTCATCGACCCGCGCGAACATTCGGCGGCGCACCCCAGTCTGGTCTTCGCCGACCTGATGAAGAAACTTGGCAACGTGATTCCTTCCAATCCCAAGGATGCGAACACGATGCAGCGGAGATTGATTCGCGCCGGCTTCCGCGGCGAGAATGCCCTGAAGACTCTGTATGGCGCCAAATTGGTGTTTGCGATTCTCCTTCCGCTGCTCATGCTGCTCGCAGTCGCCAACTCGGGCGTCGAGCAGTCCAATAAGGTGATGGCCATCCTGGCCGCGGTCGCGATGGGGTTTTTCGGTCCGAACGAGTATGTGAAGATCGTGGGCCAGCGCCGGCAAAAGCAGATTCAACGGGGTCTTTCCAACTCGCTAGATCTGATGGTGGTCTGCGTGGAGTCGGGTTTGGGTCTCGACCAGGCCATCATGCAGGTGGCAAAGGAACTCGAGCATGCGCACCCGGAAATCAGTGAGGAATATTCGCTGGTCAACCTGGAGTTGAAGGCCGGCAAACGCCGCATCGAGGCGCTGCGGAATCTGGCCGAGCGTACCGGCGTGAACGATTTGAAGAAGCTGGTCGCTGTCCTGATTCAAGCCGACCGCTTTGGTACGGGAGTGGCCGCGAGCCTTCGCGGACACGCCGATTACATGCGGGTCCAGGCCCGGCAGATCGCTGAAGAGAAGGCTGCCAAGCTGGGCGTGAAACTGATTTTCCCGATCTTTTTTTGTATCCTGCCCACTCTGTTCGTGGTTACCGTTGGCCCGGTGGCGGTAAAAATTGTTCGGGAATTGATCCCGATGATGATGTCAATTTGATGCGAATTGGCTCGATTGGTTGTTCGATTTCGCCGGCATTTTAGCGCGACGCCGGCCGCGCACCGCGTCTCCGCGCTGGCTGGCGGACACGGATATTTTTGACAGGGAGAAAAAACATGGATTCATCCACAGTACGCCTCGTATGCTCGATTCTGGCCGTAGTGCTTTTGGGCCTGATCGTAATGCGCCGCAAAAAAAGCGCGGAATAGCTGCGTTAGAAAGTTTTCAAGAGCGGGCGCCGGAGATGATGCAGCCGCGCCGCGCTGTCTAAATCAATGTAGGGCGGCCGGCCCGCGCGTTTTGCGAGCCGGTCACATGCATCCGTGTGTGTTTTCGAGCAGGAAATTTTTCTCGAAGGTTGAGCTGAGGGTTGGTCCTATGAAAAGCAAGTCCTGGATTTGGGGAGTTACGATTGCAGCATGCCTCGCGGCTTCGGCCTGGGCGGGAACGTTCGGCAAGGTTGTCGCCATAGGCGGCCACGCGTCGGATTTAGCGCTGGACGAGGGGCGGGGTGTCTTGTACATCGCAAACTTTACGGCGAACCGCATTGACGTCATGTCACTTGCTGACAATACGGTGCAGCGCTCTATTAATGTACCATCGCAGCCGAGTTCCTTGTCGGTCTCGCCAGACGGGAAGTACCTGGTCATCACGCATTTTGGGAACGCCGAAGCCGGCCAATCCTCCAGGAACGGGCTGACCGTCATCAATCTGGAGAGTTCCGCGAAACAGACATTTGCTCTCGGCTCGGCCCCGTTAGGTGTCGCCTTCGGCATTGATAATCTGGCGTTCATCGCAACTGCAACCGACTTCACTCTGTTTGACCCCGTGTTGGGGACGATGAGGACGCTAGACACTCTTAGCGGACTGAAGATCAAGACCATCCCCCAGCCGGCCGCTTCCTTTCCTCCGAACATTACCCAGGCCTCGATCGCCGCTTCCCGTGATGGTCTTTGGATCTACGGTTCGACCGATCAGCTCGACTTCCGTTACGATGTTACGGCGAAACATGTAGAGCCGAGCTTCTACACGTCCAGTCCGCCGAGTGGCCCACGCACGGTGAGCGTCAACGCCGATGGAACGGCTTACGTAACGGGTTGGACGCTCAACAATCGGACTTTTGATCTGATCTCCGAGTTTCCATCTGCCGCCGGTACGTTCAACATCGGGAGTCAGTCCATCGATTCATCCCGCAACCTCATCTACGCGGAAATTCCCACCTCAACGGATCCGCTGGGCGCCAACCAAAAGGCGATTCTGCAAGTTGTAGATAGTGACAATCTCGCGGTACGGGAGCGTCTGCAATTGGCTGAGCACCTCGCCGGCAAGAGCGTCCTCTCCAATGATTCCAACACTCTCTATTCGATTTCCGACAGCGGAGTTACGGTATTTCCCGTCGGAAACCTCAGCCGCGAGCGCCGCGTGACTGTTTCGCAGGAAGATGTCGTCTTCCGCGGCAGCTTCTGTGACCGCCAAGCTGCTTCGCAGGAAATCACACTTCTTGATCAGAGTGGTTTGAATACAGACTTTTCGCTCACCAACATCCCGGCGGGTGTCCGCGTATCGCCGACGAGCGGTACAACTCCGGCGCGCATCCGCATCAGTGTGGATCCGGCGGGTTTCCAGAATTCGAGAGGATCGACGGTTGCCAACATCACAGTCAATTCCACCCGGGCCATCAACCTACCAACGTCCATCCGCGTGGTAGTAAATACAAGACAACCGGACCAGCGCGGAACCTTCGTGAATATCCCAGGAACACTGGTCGATATCCTGCCGGATCCTTCGCGGGCGCGCTTCTATATTCTTCGACAGGACAAGAATCAAGTCCTTGTTTTCGATTCCAACTCAAACACACAAATTGCCACTCTGCGGACTGGGAACATTCCGACGCAGATGGCCATCACCTTTGATCGCCGCTATTTGTTGGTCGGTTCCAATGATTCTCAGTTGCTGTACGTATTCGATTTGGAGACGCTCCAGGCAACCCCTCCGGTGCGCATGCCTGGCGGACATTATCCGAAGTCCGTCGCATCATCAGCCGGAGCCATTCTGGTTGCCAACCGTGTTGCCGGCCCACTTCATACAATCGACAAGGTCGACTTGAATACTCGTACGGCAACCCAGCTCCCCAGTCTGGGCGTGTACAAGAACGACATCAACATCAACACCGCTTTGGTAGCTTCGGCCAATGGTTCCTCGATCCTGGCTGCCGAAGCGGATGGAAATATGCTTCTTTATAACTCGAATGCCGATACCTTCACGATTTCGAGGAAAGATACGACGAGCCTCTCAGGCGCTTATGCCGCCTCCAGCTTCGATCAGTACATGGTTGGAAATACGTTGCTGAATTCATCGCTTGTTGCGGTTCGTCAACTCGAGACCGGCACCGGTCTCTCGTCGGGATTTGCGTTCGTCGATCAGGGCGGGCTGCGCATCACTGCGCCGAATGCCGCGGCTCCCGGGATTATCCAGAAGGTGGACCTGCAGTCAGGTACCGGATCCGGCGTGACCCGCGTGATTGAGGCTCCTCTATTGAGCGATTCCACGGGCACCCTGCCATTCACCCGGACTCTCGCGCCGCTGGCCAACCGCACAGCGATCATCGCCCTCACCACCTCAGGCTTCACCGTCCTTCCCTGGAACTATGACGCGGCAGTAGCGCCGCCGACAATCGATCGGGTCGTCAACGCGGCGGATTTCTCTCAGCCGATTGCTCCGGGCGGCCTGATCACCGTGTTCGGAACCAACCTGAGCCCGATCAGCCAGTCCACTACCTCCGGTTCGCTGCCGACCGCGCTCGCCGATAGCTGCCTGCAAGTGAACGGACTCGGCGTCCCGGTTCTCTTCGTTTCGCCGACACAGATTAACGGGCAGTTGCCGAATTTCGATGGCAACACCACGCTGACCGTTTACACACCCGGCGGTGTGAGCGACAATTTCAACCTCACCATTCTTCCCGCCGCGCCGAGCGTGTTCCGCATCAGCTCAGTCGGTCCGGATGGCACCAATGCAGCCATCCTTCGTTCGTCCAATAACCAGTTGGTGACGCCGTCGAATCCGATCCATCGGACCGATACGATCGTCATCTATGCCACCGGTCTCGGCCGGACCAGTCCTGAAGTTCCGCCGGGCACGCCTGCGCCAACTGACGAACTGGCCGGAGTGATCATTCCGCCCGTGATCACCGTTGGCGGCGTTCCTGTCTCCGTTGAGTTCGCGGGATTAACGCCTGGTCAGATCGGCGTCTACCAGATCAATGTGCGCATGAACAGCCGCATTCCGCTGGGGCTCAGCGTCCCGCTGGTCATCAGTCAAGGAGCCGGCTCTACTTCCCTGCAGGTGAGGGTCGTCGAATAAGCAGGCTCGTGAGAAATAACTTAAACCTGACAAAGCAGAAAACAGAGGCCAACCTAATGCGATTTCTTCTCTACACCTTGACCGCTGCGTTGACGGTTCTTCCCGCCTTCGCCCAGAAATACGAAATTTCCCTCGCCGGCGGAGGCAGCTTCTATCAGTCTCACACCGTCACCAATCCGAAAGGAGACGCGGACGCGGGATTTGCAACAGGATGGGCCGGCAGCGTGGCCGTCGGTAATAATATGTACCGTCACGTCGGCGGAGAAATCCGCTACACCTATCTGCACAATGACGCGAAGCTGAAATCGGGTTCGACTACGGCGAATTTCGGCGCCGAGGCGCATCTCATCAACTACGACTTTCTCATTCACGCCACCTCGACAGAGGCGACCGTGCGGCCCTACGTGGCCGTCGGCGGCGGTATGAAGCTTTATCGCGGCACCGGAACCGAAGTTCCTTTCCAGCCTCTCAGCAACATCGCGCTGCTGACTAAAACATCGGATGTGCAGGGGATGCTCTCCGTCGGCACAGGTGTAAAAGTCGCGCTCACCAGCCGCATGTCGTTCCGCGTGGACGTGCACGACTACATTACGCCGTTCCCCAGGAAAGTAATTACCCCGGCCTTAAATTCAAAAGCCAGCGGCTGGTTCAATAACATTGTCGCCACGGCCGGAATCTCATTTGCCTTCTAGTTGGACTATTATAGTGATAAGTGGGTCTTCTAAGCGGGGTATTTCTTTGTCTGGCGGGGTTTCTGGCGGTGGCTCGGGCACAATCCGGGCCGGCCGTAACTCCTGCGAATTCAAGTTCTCCTGAATATGTGGGTAGCGCGGTCTGTAAAACGTGCCACCCGAACATTTGGTTGAATTTTTACAAGAATCCGCACTATAAGAGCATCGCCTCGGGAACCGAAACACCGGCGCGGACCGGTTGCGAGGGCTGTCACGGTCCCGCCAAGGCGCACGTAGAAGCACGGGGCGGCAGCACCACCATTCCGCATGCCTTCTCACTGATGAAGCCGAAGGAAATCCTGGACGATTGTCTTACCTGTCACGCCAAGGACTTTTCCCGGGCCAACATCCGCCGGTCGTCGCACACCGTGACGGACGTTGTCTGCAGCAGCTGCCATTCCATCCACAAGGCGGCAACCCCGAAGTTCCTCCTTGCCAAAAGACAGACGGACCTCTGTTATAGTTGCCACGCCTCCGTGCGCGCGCAGTTCTCCATGCCCTTTAAACACCGTGTCAACGAGGGCGTCATCCAATGCTCGGACTGCCACAATCCGCACGGCTCGCCTGCGCCCACCTGGCGCGCCGGCTTGCGCCCGCGCATGGTGGAACAGGCGCAGGGCAACGAAGAGCCATGCCTGAAGTGCCATACCGACAAACGCGGCCCGTTCCTGTTCGAACACGCGGCGGTTCGCGTGGATGGCTGCGAAAGCTGCCATAACCCGCACGGATCCATGAATGCCCGCCTGCTCAAGCGGCCGGTGACGTTCACCTTGTGCCTGGAATGCCATAATGGCGCGGGCACTTTCGGCCGCCAGGGCGACGGCATTCTGACGCAGAGTCCGTCGCACAACATGGCGGATCCCCGATACCAGAACTGCACCACCTGCCATGTCCGGATCCACGGTTCGAATGCCGACGCGAGGTTTCTGCGATGACCTCGAAACATATCGCCGCGGCGCTCTTTTCGATGAGTCTAGCGGTCCACTTAGCCCAAGCACAACCCGTTGTCGCGCCCACCAACGAACCTGTCGGTCCGCCGCGCGGCGAGAACACCGGGGACTACAACATCACCAACTCCTTTGAGACCGGCTATCGCTGGCACACCGTCGACGGAAACCTTGGGAAGTATCGCAGCGACGTGAATTTCGGGAATGGCATCCGCCTGCTCGGCAGCACCCTCACCATCAATTCCAAAGACGGCCACGGGCACTACTTTGATGAACTGCTGCTGACCACCGGCGGTCTCGGCAACGACCCTTATGAATTCGCCAATCTTCGGATTCAGAAGAACGGTATCTACCGCTACGATTTGCTGTGGCGGGAGAACGATTACTACAACCCGGCACTCACTATCGCGAACGGACAACACCTGCTCAATACCACCCGCCGCTTTCATGATCAATCGCTGACGCTCTTCCCGCAGAGCAAGCTAAAGTTTTTCGTCGGCTATGGACGCAACTCACAAAGCGGTCCGGCGCTGACCACCATCCAGTTCCCGGACAGCCGCGGGGACGAGTTCCCGCTGTTCTCCAATATTCGGAGAGTGCAGGATGAGTACCGCCTGGGCGGAGAATTGGAAATCGCCGGCGTCAAGCTCGGTGTACTTCGCGGCTGGGAATATTTCAAGGACGATACCGGCGACGCCCTGACGCAAACGGCGCCTGGCAACAATCCGACAGATGCAGTGACGCTGGCTTCTTTCCGCCGCTCGCAGCCCTACCACGGGAGCACGGACAGCTGGCGTGTGAACATCCTTTCCGATCGCAGCAAGCTTTATAGCCTCAGCGGCCGGTTTACCTACGCCGGTGGACGGCGCGACTTTATTCTGGATGAAAATTTGCTTGGCACCGATCGTTTTGGATCGAACCGCATCCTGCAGACGTACGTGTTCGGCAACGCGCGCCGGCCTGTGACGTCCGCTAATTTCACGGCAACGCTGTTTCCCGGCAGCAAGCTTACCGTCACTAACCAGACGGCGTTTCACAGCACGCGCATAGACGGCGACTCTACCTTCACACAAATCAACGATGCAACCTTCAGCACCACGCTGGTGAACTTTCAATATCTGGGGATTCGCGCGATTACCAACACCACTGACTTGAACTATCAGTGGAACCAATGGGCTTCTTTGTATGGCGGTTATCAGTTCTCCAATCGCCGCATCCGCTCCACTGAGCAAACCGTCTTCGCCGGATTTCCGGACAGCGTGACGGCGGAACAGGAGAACACGACCCACGCCGGCCTGTTTGGAATCCGCCTGCGGCCCGCCAAGCCTTTGACTATCCGCGTGGACGCCGAAGTCGGCCGCGCCGATCGTCCGTTTTACCCCATCAGTGAAAGGAACTATCAGGCCTTCGGCGGCCGTGTGCAGTACAAGGCGAAGTCTCTGCTGCTCAGCGCCGCGGTCCGCACCAACTACAACACAAATTCCGTTTCTCTGTCAGCCTACGGTTCGCGTTCGCGCAATTACTCGGCCGATGCATCGTGGTCGCCCAGGGAGTGGTTCAGCTTCGACGCGGGTTACAGCAAGCTGCATCTCAATACAACGTCGGGCATCGCCTACTTTCTGCAAGGGGATCTGGTAAACGGCAATTCCATTTACATCAGCAACATTCACGCCATCAACGCCGGGGTGCGGTTCAACCTAAAGAGGCGGGCGGACATCTATGTAGGCTTCAACCGCGTGCAGGATCTGGGCGACGGCCGATCTCTAAGTTCCACTCTCCTGGCGTCTCCCGATCCCTTCCTTCTCGCCCAAACATTTCCCCTGTCCTTTGATTCGCCGCTCGCCCGGCTGTCCATCAAATTAACACCAAAGTTGAGATGGAACGCCGGATACCAGTACTATCGCTATAACGAAGATTTTTTCGATCGGCAGAATTATAGGGCGCACACGGGTTTCACCAGTGTGACGTGGGCTTTCTGATAGATGAATTTTAGAGCAACGAATTTCTCCGTCACGGTCTTGCTGCTGATGGCGCTCACCATCTTCATGGTAGGGGTGCGCAACAAGAAGCCTCTTGATAACAACTGGCCGCTCATCTATTGGATTCTTGCCTTCCTCTTCACGCTCGTACGGGAAGAAGAAACCTATAACTTCAATCTCATTCTGCTCGGGTTGGGCGCAGGTTTGATGCTGCGATTCGAGTTTATGAATCCCTTTTTCGTGCGGCTGATCAAGCTGATCGAAGCCGGAGTCTGGTGCTATGTGCTCTACCGCGGCTTTCAGATGATCGTGTACTGACCTATTTCTCAACCGGCAGATTTGCGCCCTGGTAGGCCCGCCAGCCGCCATCCAGTGAGATCACGTTGCCATATCCCATCTTTTGAATGGCGTCTCCCGCCAGCGCCGACCGGTAGCCGCCCCCGCAGTACAGCACCAGCTTGGACGACTTATCGGGAATCTTGCTTTCGATATCCCGCTCGATCACGCCCTTGCCTAAATGGAGCGCACCCGCGGCGTGACCCGCCGCCCATTCGCTCTCTTCGCGCACGTCAACAGTCAGAAAATCCTCGCCGCTGACCGCCAGATTCCTGTACTCGTCGATATCGATTTCCTTGACGCGGGACTTTGCGTCTTTGACCAGGGCAAGAAAACCCTCGCTATGATGTTTTGCCGGAGTGCTCATCAGTCTTCCAACCGTCCTTCCATGCGCCGGATGTTCGCACCGGCGCCGTTCAGCTTCGCTTCTATGCTCTCATAGCCGCGGTCAATGTGATAGACCCTGTCGATCGCCGTCTGCCCCCTCGCGACAAGGGCCGCCAGGACCAGCGACGCACTGGCCCGGAGGTCGGAGGCGATCACCTGCGCACCGGTCAGCTCTCTTGATCCCGCCACCACGGCCTGCCGTCCTTCGATGCGGATGTTGGCGCCCATACGGGCTAGCTCCTGCACGTGCATAAAGCGATTTTCAAAGATGGTTTCCGTGATGAACGAGATTCCGCTGGCTTGCGTCATCAGCGCCATGAACTGAGCCTGCAGATCGGTGGCGAACCCGGGATACTCCTCCGTAGTCATATCCACCGAAAGCAATCCGTTCGGGACACTCACCCGCAGCGCCCCCGGGCCGGTCTCGGCAATCTCCACTCCCGCCTGGCCCATCTTCACCAGCAGCGCGGTAAGGTGCTTCGGCTCGCAGTCCCGAATGGTCAGCTCTCCGCGGGTCATCGCGCCGGCAATCAGAAAGGTTCCAGCTTCAATGCGGTCGGGAATAATGGTGTGTTCGGCGCCATGGAGGCGTTCCACGCCGGTGATGCGGATGGTGGAAGTTCCTGCCCCCTCGATCCTGGCGCCCATCTTGATAAGAAGATCGGCCAGATCCCCCACTTCCGGCTCCCGCGCCGCGTTCTCCAGAATCGTTTCACCCCGCGCCAGTGTCGCCGCCATTAACAGGTCTTCGGTTCCGGTGACGCTGATGCGATCGAAATGAATCGTGGTGCCGCGGAGCCCGCCTTCGGGCGCCACGGCCTCAATGTAGCCGTGTTCCTGGCGAGTTTCCGCACCCAGCCGCTCAAGGCCGCTTACATGGAGATTAATGGGCCGCGCACCAATCGCGCAGCCTCCAGGCAGCGAAACCCGGGCGCGGCCTGTTCGTGCCAGCAGCGGCCCGAGCACCAGGCTCGACGCGCGCATGGTCTTCACCAGATCGTAGGGAGCCGAAGGATCCACAATTTGGGCCGCATGCACGGTATGTGGACCGCCCGGCGTTTCCATGATGGCTGCCCCAATGAACCCCAGCAGCTTTTCCATCGTGCGGATGTCGCGCACCCTCGGAATGCGGTGCAAGGTCACGGGCTCTTCTGTAAGCAGACAAGCGGCCAGCGCGGGAAGCGCTGAATTCTTTGAGCCGCTGATTGCGATTTCTCCCCGCAGAGGGGAGCCGCCTTCAATCAAAAATTGTTCCATAGTAACGAATCGTTCAGGATTCCAGCGCAGCTCTCACCCGGCCGCCCGCCGACTGCAGAAGGCGCTCGGCATCGGCCTTCCCCAGCTTGCGCTTTGCCATCACGATCGATGTTTTCACGCTGCCGGTCTCCCGCAGCAGTTCCGCCGCCCGGGAATATTCGATGTTAGCAGCCTGCGAGATGATCCTCGCAGCGCGATCGACGAGCTTCTCGTTCTTGGGCTGCACGTTCACCATCAGGTTGCCGTACACGTGGCCCAGGCGAATCATCACGGCCGTGCTCAGCATGTTCAGGATCAGCTTGGTCGCCGTGCCGGCCTTCATCCGCGTGGAACCCGCTACTACCTCAGGCCCGGACAGTGCCTCAATCGGGATGGCGACGGCGGCCGAGAGTTCAGAGCCCGGAGTGCACGAAATTCCAATCGTGAGCGCGCCGAGCTCGCGCGCTTTCCGGATTGCGCCCAGGACGTACGGAGTGCGGCCGCTGGCGGCGATGCCCGCGAGCACATCGGCGGCAGTGAAGCCCCGGGCAGCCAGGTCGCGCTCCCCCATGGCCGGGTCGTCCTCTGTTGACTCGGTCGCTTTGGAAAGCGCTCCCTCCCCGCCGGCAATGATTCCCTGGATCAATTCCGCCGGGACCCCATAGGTGGGCGGGCACTCCGCCGCATCCAGAACTCCGAGCCTGCCGCTTGTGCCGGCGCCGATGTAGAATAGTCGGCCCCCGCTCTGCATGGCCGCGACGATTCCGTCGACCGCCTGGGCAATGCGGGGAATTTCCTTTTCCACCGCCAGGGCAACCTGTTGGTCTTCGAGGTTGATGACGTGTAGCATCTGGCCGGTGGGAAGAGAATCGATAGACGAGGAGGCCGGGTTCGCCCGCTCGGTGAGTAGTTGGTCCAATTTCATAAGAAAACCTTCCCTATCGCCAAGAATAGAAACCAGCCGGGCCCCTTGTCAACCTGCGGTCTTACTGGAATAAAGTTAGTACCAGTACGAAAGATCCAGGAAAAGACCTATCATATCTAAGGCCCTTTCTAGGGTGATACCCAGGGAATCACTAAGGTGTTGACTTAAAAAGAGATACCCCTAAAATAGTCAGGCTTTGAACCTTGACACAAGACCATGCCAAAGGTATAGTTCTTGCTATGTACGACTCTGCTTTGATACAGCATTGAGCCAGTGGTGTCTTTTTGAAGTAGTTCTTCGGAGGAACGAAATGGAAAGGTTGGCATCAATTTGCGTCATTATTTCCGCCCACTATTTAGCGGGGGCGCAGTCAAGGCTCGTGTTTTTCACTACGTCAACAAATTTGTGTCATCCACTTCCCATAATAATATGAATTTCCTACGGTCCTGCTCTACTACTACCTTATTTGCAGTCCTGGGCGTCCTTTCGCTGCCTGCCAGTGCAACTGCCGGTCAATACCTGTACGGAGTGGCAGCCGACAGCACGATCCATCGGATTGACTTAACTTCCTACCTCGACACCATCGTTTTTGATACCGGGCTTTCCGGGATAACCAACGGAGTTGCGTGGGACAGTGCCTCCGGCAAGCTTTACTACCGCACTCCTGAAGACTACACAGCTCCCGTTGCCCCGCTCTATACCTGGGAGCAGGCGACCGGTATTCAGTCCGTGCTCGGTGGACAGCCGCTGCCCGGATTTACCTCCAACGCCGCTATGTACAACGGCGCCTACTGGTATGTTGAGAGCAACTCGCACACCCTGGTGAAGGCGACCATCGTCGCTTTTGACGCCACCCATTATGGCGTGGCTAACGTCACCACCTTCGATAATTTCGATGGCAGCAACCTGACCAGTTTCTCGTTCGGCGATATCGCCATCAGCAAGAGCGGAATTCTCTACGGGTCGTCGAATAACGGTCTTTTTTCGCTGAATATCGCCGGCGCCACGCCCAATCAATTTCAAGTGATTAACCCGAACTTCGGGGTGCGGCAAATCTCTCTGGATCCCACAGGGACTTTTCTGTATGGTCACGATTATGCGAGTGGGAAATGGTACATATCGGACCTGAACGGAATTGAGACGCCAATGTATAAGTCACCGGGCGTCCAATTCATAACTGCGGGTCTCCGCGATATCGGAGAAGTTATCAGTACCCTGCCTACCATCGAAGCGGTGCCGGAGCCTTCAGCCTGGCAGTTGTTGCTGGCAGGCGCCGGATGCCTGGCGATACCCCGGTTACGCCGTAAATTGGCCTGAGAGCAGCATCAGACGGTCTAAATGCGAAAAGCCCGTGACGGCACGCAGCCGGTCACGGGCTTTTTCATGTTTCCCAGCCAGTGCCGGGAGGGGATCTTAAACGCTGAATCTTATACGCTGAAGGAGCTGCCGCATCCGCAGGTAGACTTCACCTGTGGATTGCTGAACTTGAAGCCGGAGCCTTCCAGAGACTCCACGTAGTCCACCTCGGCGCCATCCAGATACAACATACTCGCCTGGTCGATAAACACCTTCAACCCGCCGAAGTTGTACGTCTTGTCCAGCATGTTCGGGCTATTCTCGAATGCCATCGAATAACTGAATCCAGAGCAGCCGCCGCCCACGACGGAAATTCGCAATCCAGCCGGCTTCGGCTCCTGGCCATCAAGGATCTCGCGTACCTTTCCTACTGCAGTTTCTGTCAGTTGAACCATAGATTTACCTCACCACAATACTTCGCTCTTTCATTCTACAAGGAATCGTCGTGAATTTCTACTTCTTAGAATTCTACCTGTTAGATGGAGAAACCATCCCCGACGATGCTGAAAATCTGGTATGTTAGCCGGTACTGGTGCACCAGCGCGCTAGCCGCCCCCTACGGGCCACGAGACCGCTGGAAAATCCGTTGGAACCGGCAAAAGACGGTACGCGTCCCAAGGGGTATGAATACCTTGAGTGGCGTTCTTCCGTTCCCAGTAGCCAGTGAGGAAACTCCTACAAAGGCGAGAGTGGATCATCGAAACTCCGAGGAAGCCGTACTGGTCCGGCGCGTCCAGGCGAGGGACGAGATAGCGTTCCGCGAAATTGTTCAGCGCTACCAGACCAAGGTCTTTTCCATCATCTACGGCATTTTACGCAACCATAATGATGCGGAAGATATTGCGCAGCAGGTGTTCGCGAAAATTTACTTCTCCATCGGCAATTTCGATTTCCGCAGCTCACTGCTGACATGGATCTATAAGATTACGGTCAACGAGTGCTACGATTATCTGCGGAAGAAGCGGGTGCGGAAGCTGGTCTACGAGAGTGACTTCAGCGAAGAAGACACCATGCGGATGGAGAACTCGGAAACCGCCCGCGATCACCGGCCGAACGTCGATTCTACATTGGAGAAGCGGGATTTGATCGGTAAGCTTCTCGCTAAGGTCTCAGAAGAAGACCGCAGCCTGATCATGTTAAAAGAGGTAGAGGGTCATTCCGTGGAGGAACTGGCGGAAATGACGGGGATGAACGAGAATACAATTAAGGTAAAGCTTTTCCGTACCAGGCAGAAGCTGTTGAAGGCAGCACAGCGCTTAAC
>JBDUEM010000197.1:0-14721 GCA_040002435.1 Bryobacteraceae bacterium | reverse complement strand
TAATGGTCAACTTCATCCCTGCTGCTCCGCGAGATGACTGTCTGTTAGAGTACATTTGAGCGTTCTTGTTTCGCGCTGTGGCGCTTATCTTTTCGAGGGTAAATTTGTAAAAGCCGGCGAAATCAAAGGCGCATGGTGTTGGGTTGTAAGCAGCAGTGAAGAATCTTTACCGTCTTTGTAACTTCACGCCGCAGAATCGGTTTGGTGTCACTGGAAGTCCGGAGTTTGGCGCTATTCTGGGATCATGCCGAGCGGAACGTCAGTGACGGTGGAGCGATATCTGAATACAGGCGGCAACCCTAGCTGCGGTTACGTCGACGGGCAAGTTTTGCAGCCCAACTTTGTCAAAAACGCCCATCTTTGGGTAAGCAACCCAGAGATTTCCGTTTCCGTTCAGGATCTCTACCGTTCCCTGGAATAGATGGATCCGCTATTGCAAGCAGCTCTCGATGCCCGCGAGAACGCTCACGCGCCTTACTCCAATTTCAGCGTTGGGGCGGCCATCGAGGACGATTCCGGGCGCATCCACACTGGGTGCAATGTGGAGAACGCCACCTACGGGCTTACCCTCTGCGCTGAGCGGGTTGCTGTTTTCAAAGCCATCTCAGAGGGTGTGCGGAAGTTCAGACGTATTGCCGTGGCGGCCGATACTCCAACATTAACGCCACCGTGCGGAGCCTGCCGCCAGATCCTTTGGGAATTCTGCGGCGATGTGGAACTCACGCTGATCAACCTGCAACACAAGACAGAAACACTCCGACTCAAAGACCTGTTCCCGAGACCCTTCGATGCATCGTTTCTTGATTAGCTTTTTTGTTTTCGCCCTGCTGGCTGCGGCCGAACCCGCGGATACGATCGTCAGTGCGCGTTACGTTGTCACCATGGATGCACAGCGCCGGGTGATTGAGAACGGCGCCGTCGCCATACGAGGCGAACGCATTGTTGAAGTAGGGACCAGGGCGGACATCGACAGGAAATACCATGCAAAGAATCGGATCGACGAGCCAACGTCCCTTGTCGCTCCGGGCCTCATCAACACACATACCCACGCGCCGATGTCCCTGTTCCGCGGGATCGCCGACGATCTGCGGCTTCAGGACTGGCTGACGAAGTTCATCTTCCCGGCAGAGGCGAAAAACGTGAATCCGGAGTTTGTCCGCTGGGGCACGCGGCTGGCTTGCCTTGAAATGCTGCTCTCCGGCACCACCACGTACGTGGATATGTATTACTTCGAAGAAGTGATTGCCGAGGAAACGAAGGCGGCAGGAATGCGGGGGGTGCTGGGCCAGAGCGTGATCGGCTTTCCCGTTTCGGACGCGAAGACTCCGTCGGACGGCTTAAAGCGGGCCGAGCTGTTCATCCGCCGCTATCAGAATGACTCCCTGATTGTCCCAGCAGTGGCTCCGCACGCCGTGTACACCAACTCCGATGAGACGTTGAAAGCGGCGCGGGAATTGGCCAATCGCTACAAAGTTCCTTTCGTAATCCACCTGTCTGAAACGAAGAAGGAGAACGACGATTCGATGGCCGAGCGGCACATGACGCCTACGCAGCTACTGGAGTCGCTTGGCGCCTTCAATGGCCGGACGATTGCGGCGCACGGCGTCTGGGTCAGTGACGCGGACATCGCCATCCTGCAGCGGCGCGGCGTCGGCGTGGCGCATTGTCCGTCGAGCAACATGAAGCTGGCCAGCGGCGTCGCTCCCGTGATGAAATATCTTCGCGCTGGCGTGGCGGTTGGACTTGGCACTGATGGCGTGGCCGGCAGCAACAACGATGTGAATATGTTCGAGGAAATGGATCTGGCTGCCAAGCTGCAAAAGGTGACCAGCGGTGATCCTGAAGCGCTGAACGCGCGCCAGGCGATGGAGATGGCTACGATTCAAGGCGCGCGGGCCATCGGGATGCAGAAAGAGATTGGCTCACTCGAAGCCGGGAAGCGCGCCGATCTGATTACCGTCAGCCTGAGCGAGGCGCACGCCGTGCCCATGTATAACGTCTACTCTCAGTTGGTGTATGCCTTGAAGGGTTCCGATGTGCGCCACGTCGTGATCAACGGCGAGATCGTCGTCCGGGATCGCAAGAGCGTGCACATCGATTCGGCCGCAGTACTTAGGAAAGCCGCCGAGTACCAGCGCAGCGTGCAAAGTTCACTGCGACCATAGGTTCGGATTTCAACCTAGGGGAAATCGTACAGAGAGTATTCCCGCCCCTAAGCACTTAGCCTTAGAACCACAAACAAATACATCGGAATGGATCGAAGGCGGCGAATGCCCCGGCTGGAGTGAAATCTCCAGAGCGGCGGGTACGTCCCTTGCGAAATACGCTTCGGGGGATGGAGATTATGCACGCACGCAAGCGGCTTTTTAATTACATCGCTATTTTAGGACTGGCAGCAACCGCGAGTCCTGTCTATTCGACCACAGTGGAGTTTGCCGGGCGCGCCGCGTGGCTCGCGGCAGTTTCTGGCGTAACTACCACCACTTTCGATACACCCGTGGGGGGCTACACTCCACCGGCGCCTGGCGGCAACGTGAGTCTTCCGTTTGGCGGCATCACGCTCGACGGAGTCACGTTCCGAGGCTACAACGACACGACGGAATATGCCTTAGCCATTGTGACCCCCGGACCAAGCAGTCAATACTACAACTGGGGTACCGGCGGTGCAATTCTCGTCGGAGACATTTATCAGGGAGCGCTGGCACACTTCCATATTTCGTTCGCAACGGCGGTAACAGCTTGGGCCACGGATCTGATGATGGGAAATGGCGTCACCGGGAATTTCACGGTCACCGTCAACGGCGGCGCTTGTTCAACAGCTTGCGTGGCGCCGGCATTTGCATTCCCGCAAGCGGCATTCTTCGGCATGACCAGCGACACGCCAATCTCTTTCATCGATCTCTTCGTTGCATCAAACGGCCGGCCTGAATTGGACAATTTCTCAACGGCAACGGCAAATGGCGGCGGCGGTCCCGGGGGTGGCGATCCTGGCAATGGGGGCGGCAGTGAAACACCGGAAGTAACAACCATGCTGTTGTGCGCCAGCGGACTGACGAGTCTGGCCAGATTGAAGAAAGCTCGAACTCCCCAACTGGTTTAGTTCTCCCAAAAAAGCATGCCGTGAGGGTTAGGGGATCACGGCATGCTGTTTCAAGATGCGCGGGAGATTCTGTGAAAATGCAGACCTCGCCATCACAAGATCGCAGCCGGCCTCCTGTGCTTTCCTTCTTAGTTCCTCCTGTACGTGGGAAACATATCCAAGTAAGATAATCTCCTTCGTTGTCTCGTTCGATTTGAGAGCGGCAATCAGGACCAGAGGCTGCACGGATAAACAGTTCAGATCCAGAAGAATCAGGGGCGGGTGCTCCGCCGCTTTCGATAAGGCATCTTTCTCCGTTTGCACGAAATCCACAGCGAGGCCCTCCTGCCTGGAGGCGGCCTCAATCTTTACCCTGAAAAACAGGTCGTCCAGCACTGCCAGCACCGTTCTCTTCGCGCTCTCTTCTGCCATGAGTTTCTATTATGACGGGCGTGCTACTTTGAAGGAACATGCCTGCCGAGAATCCATTCCAGGACCCTCTTCGTTTCCAGCGCCGCGTTCCGCCCTGCGCCATCGTCATCTTCGGAGCCAGCGGCGATCTGACGAAACGCAAACTGATTCCCGCTTTGTACCGGCTTGCGTACGACCGGCGAATTCCGCCGGGCTTCGCCGTGATTGGGAACTCCCGTACACCGATGACGGACGACCAGTTTCGAGCCAAGATGCGCGAAGCTCTCAACGAGTTCGCCGATAATACTCCCATCGATGAAGGACTTTGGGCCGACTTCTCAAAAAGCCTTTTCTACTACGCCGGCGACCTGAATGACCCGGAGTGCTTTACGCTGCTTGGAAAGAAGCTGGAGGATATTGAGCGGACCCGTATGACGGAGGGCAACGTCCTGTTCTACGTCTCCACGCAGCCGAGCCACTACGCGGCGGCGATCGATGGTATTGGACAAGCGAACCTGGCGCAAGGAACCGGATGGCGAAGAATCGTAGTGGAAAAGCCATTCGGCCACGATCTGGAGAGCGCGCGTTCGCTGAACAGCAAGCTGCATGAGGTTTTCAGCGAAACTCAGGTTTACAGGATCGATCACTATCTAGGCAAGGAAACCGTCCAGAACGTACTCGCCTTTCGCTTTGGAAATGGCATATTTGAACCGCTCTGGAACAGACAATACATCAATCACGTTCAGATTACCGCGGCCGAGTCGATCGGAGTCGAAGGCCGGGGTTCCTATTACCAGGAAGCCGGCGCGCTGCGCGACATGATTCAAAACCATTTGTTACAGGTGATGTCAACCGTGGCAATGGAGCCGCCGGCGGTATTCGAATCGGATCTGGTTCGCGACGAGCGCGCGAAGGTGCTGCGGTCCATTCGCCGCATCCGGCCGGAAGAGGTACCGCTGTTCAGCGTCGCCGGCCAATACGGTCCGGCAAGCATCGGAAATAAAGACGTGCCCGGGTTTCGACAGGAGGAGGGGGTTAGCGCCGATACTCAAACGGATACTTACTCGGCAGTCACCGTCTTTATCGACAACTGGCGCTGGGCCGACGTTCCGTTTTATATCCGTAGCGGAAAGCGCCTGCCGAAGCGCGTAACGGATATTGCGATTCAGTTCAATACCGCGCCACATTCGCCGTTCACCAGGGACGGCTCCGAGCCAGCGCCTGGCGCGCGTCCCAATTTGCTGATCCTGCGGATTCAGCCGGAAGAAGGTATTTCACTCCGCTTCCTTTCGAAAGACCCCGGCGAGGGCATGCATCTGCGCCCGGTGTCTATGGACTTCAACTACGGCACCAGTTTTGGACAGCGTTCGCCGTCGGCGTATGAAACGCTGCTGGTGGATGCCATGGTGGGCGATGCCACGCTCTATACGCGGCAGGACATGGTGGAGGCAAGCTGGTCGGCTGTGCAACCCATTCTAGACTACCGCTCCGCGAACCCCTCAGACTTTCCGAATTACCCTACGGGAACGTGGGGACCCAAAGCGGCCGAGGATATGCTGGCACGGCGCGGGCACGTCTGGAGGACCCCTTAGCCATGGCAACTTCTGTTCAGCCGGAAAAAATTCTTAAGGATCTCGGCGGCCTCTGGGTCGATCTGGGGAAACAGGGCGAGAATGGCGTACTGCGGGCTTGCGCCATGACGTTTATCGTCACCGTGGACGAATCGCAGGATGCGTTTTCGGTTGGTGAAACCATCGCCGCCATCATGCACGACCATCCCAGCCGCGCCATCGTGGTGAGAGTCGGTCCAAGCAAGTTGCCGTCACTGGATGCGCGGGTGCTGGCGCAGTGTTGGATGCCATTCGGCCGCAATCAACAAATCTGCTGCGAGCAGATTGAAATTTCTTCGTCCCTGGGCAGCTTGCGCGATGTGCCGGGACTGATCCGCGGCCTGATTGTTCCGGATTTGCCGGTGGTTTTGTACTGCCGCAACATCCAGCTTTCGCAGAGTCCGCAATTCCAGGACCTGCTTCCGCTTGCCGGAAAACTTGTGATCGATTCGGGCCCGTCCGGCCTGGAACCGCTTGGGTATCTGGCTTCCCTGCCCTGGGATGGATGCCACAAGGCGGATCTCACCTGGTGCCGGCTGACGCAGTGGCGCGAATCGATCGCGCAGATATTTGAGAGCCCGGCGAACTTGCAAGCGGCATCGTCTATTAACGACATCCAGATTTCCTACTCTGGAGAAGTAGCGGCATACTATCTGGCCGCCTGGTTCAAACACATTCTGGGGGTCGAAGCAAAGCTGGTACCCTCAACTGGTCCGTCGTTCGCCTCGATTGCCCGGGTGGAGCTTCGAGGTCCGGGTTTCGAGGCGGTACTGGAAATGGTGAGCGAGTCTTCCGAAGAGACGCGCGTGGGCGGCATCCGGCAGCGCGTTGTATTCCCTGAAGTGAGAGAATGCGATCTGTTGCGGGAGGAATTGTCTGTCATGAACCGGGATCCCATCTTTGAATCGGTGCTGCATCTAGCGAATTCCCGCCGCGGGAAGGCATGAGCGCGCATTGGAATTCGTATCCAACCGCTGAAGAGGCGGCAGAGGCTTGTTCGCGGCACATCCTCGCGCTGCTGGAGAATGCGCTTTCCGGAGAAGGTGACGCCACTCTTGCCCTTTCCGGCGGAACCACTCCGAAACGGCTATTCCAACTCCTGGCGGCCGCGCGCTTCGATTGGGGTCATGTGCATCTGTTCTGGGTGGACGAACGCGCCGTGCCGCCCACCGATGCGCAAAGCAACTATCGACTCGCGAATGAGAGCCTGATTATCCCCGCCCACATTCCGCAGCGGAATGTACACCGGATCGCCGGTGAACTGCCCCCTGATAAGGCCGCCAAACGCTATGAGCGGGAGATCTCGGATTTCTTCGAGCTGAACGCGGGAGAATTGCCGCATTTCGACATCATGCATTTCGGTACAGGACCGGATGCGCACACGGCCAGCCTGTTTCCAGGCGAACCGCTGCTTGACAATCGGGACGGTATCGCGGCGCCGGTTTTCGCCGACAGGATCGGGCAATGGAGAGTCACGCTGCTGCCAGGCGTCCTCTTGGCCGCGCGCCATTCGGTGTTCCTGGCTGCGGGGGCCGACAAAGCCGATGTCTTGCGAGACGTTTTTCTAAAGCCCTACGACCCGAAACAATTTCCGGCCCAAATGATTTCTCATCACGGCCGCAAGGTAACATGGTTCCTCGATCAGGAAGCGGCCCGTTTTCTGAACTAGTTCCGAGGCGGGAGTTCCTGGCGATGCTCCTGCCCGCGGCCGGCTGCGGTTCGCGGCCTGGAGCAGAAGCCGCGTCGCAGATATCTCCCGTTCCCGCCCCGCCGGTCGTTACTCGAATCGTTTGCGGTGGCGATGTCATGTTGTCCCGCTGGGTGAGCCGTAAAGCCCATCAACAAAACGATCCCAGTTGGCCGTTCCGGGAGATTGCGCCCGTTTTTGAATCCGCCGATATTGCTTTCGTCAACCTGGAGTCACCTTTCACCAGCCGCAAAAGACCATTCGATGCGGGCATGGTTTTTGGAGCGCCGCCTGACATGGCGGAGGGACTGCGGCTGGCCGGCATCGACGTGGTGTCAACTGCCAACAACCACGCGCGCGATTGCGGCGAAAAGGGAGTTGAGTTCACCCTGCAGGTTCTGAAAGACAACGGGATTGCCGCCGCGGGAACCGGGTTAACGGAGGATCTGGCGCACCAGGGGGCCTTGATTGAGCGTAAGGGCCTACGTTTCGGATTCCTGGCCTACACCTACGATCAACGCAACGGGAATTATCCGGACGATGACGACCGCATTGCCGTTATGGAGGTCGCCCGCCTGCGTGAAGATCTTCAGAGTCTGAAACAGCGGGCCGATGTCGCCATTGTATCCATGCACGCGGGGAACGAATATCAGACGAAAGCGAGTGTCCACCAGCAGGCTTTCGCACGCGCTGCCATTGATGCCGGCGCCATTCTGGTGGTCGGCCATCACCCGCATGTTGTGCAGCCAGTTGAGAATTACAAGGGCGGCCTGATCTTTTATTCACTGGGAAATCTTGTCTTCGACCAGTCCGAACCGCCAGGAACGCAGCACGGCCTTGTGGCCGAAATATCTTTTAGTGGAAACCGTTTGGTAAGTTACGTAGTCAAACCCTTAATAATCAGAAACACAGTACCGAGATTATCGAGCTAAGACTACGTATGTTGACTGCCCTATTTCGAACCCTTCTAATACTCGCTTGTACAATGACCCTATTTCCCGCTGTGCGGGATGTCCGGCACGTTCCGGTGTATTTCGAGCCGAATCGCGGACAGGTTGATTCCGAGGTCAAATTCCTGGCGCGGACGCCGGGCCATACGGTGTTCCTCACTGCTGGTGGAGCTGTTCTGAGTGCCCGCGGAAGCGCGCCCGTACGGATGCAATTCCATGGGGCCTTGCAAAGCGGATACCCGGAGGGCATCGAGCGCCAGGCGGCCGTAAGCAATTACTTTGCCGGCAATCGCGCTTCGGGATGGCGCACCGGCGTGCCGCAATTCGGAAAGGTTCGTTACCGCGGCGTGTATCCGGGAATCGACGTCATCTACTACGGCAGCGATCGAAAGCTAGAGTACGACCTGGTAGTGGCTCCGGGCGCCGACCCCGGTGTGATCGATATTGTCTATGAGGGAGCACGGCCCAAGCTGACTCCGGAGGGAGACCTTCTCATCGGTGATGTCAGGCAGCACCGGCCCAGGATCTATCAGGACCTCAATGGATCTCAACGGGAGGTATCGGGCTCATATCGCGTGCAGAAGGATGGACACGTCCGCTTTGCACTGGCCGAATACGACCGGTCTCTTCCGCTGGTAATCGATCCCGTAGTGCAATTTTCGCTTTACCTTGGTGCTGCTGGCTACGATGCCGGTTTCGCCATTGCGGTTGACGAACTCGGGAACTCCTACGTGACGGGCAACACGAATACCGTTACGTTTCCCTCTCAGGGCACCGCTCAGGAATTTCCAGGCGGCAACGGGGATGCGTTCGTCGCTAAATACAGCCCGAATGGAGATCAGTTGATCTACATTACCTACATCGGCGGAAGACAGAATGATGCGGGAAACGGCATCGCGGTGGATGCGCAACACAACGTTTACGTCAGCGGCTATACCATGTCCATGGATTTTCCGGTCCAGGGCGGAGTGCAGAGAGCTTTCGGCGGCGGGGAAGAAGACGTCTTCGTGACCAAGATCTCCGCGGGCGGCGACAAGATTGTCTACTCTACCTACATTGGCGGCGGCGCGAACGATTTTGGGAACGGCATTGCGGTCGACAGCACGGGTAGCGCATACGTAACCGGATGGACGCGTTCGTCTGACTTTCCCACCGTGAACGCACTGCAATCCGGACCATCCGGTGGCGGCGAAGATGTGTTTGTGACCAAGATCTCGCCCACCGGCAATGCGTTCGTCTACTCGACTTTTGTGGGAGGGAACGGACGGGACCTGGGGACCGGAATCGCGGTGGACGCAACCGGCGCGGCATACGTGACCGGCACTACGTCCTCTACTGTTTTTCCGGTGGCAAACGCGCTTCAGGGAAAGAACGCCGGGGCGTCAGACGGGTTCGTATTGAAGCTCTCTCCATCCGGTGGGGCAATCCTCTTCTGTACCTATCTCGGGGGAGCCGGGGATGAGACGATCTTCCGGGTTGTGCTGGACGGCACCGGTATCTATCTAGGGGGTTATACTTCCTCGTCTAATTTCCCTTTGATGAACGCCGCCCAGTCGAAAGCGGGTGGCTCGTATGATTCGTTTGTTGCGAAGCTATCGCTTGCGGGGACGACGCTGCTTTACTCCACCTACCTGGGCGGCGCGGGAGACGACTTCGGCTATGGCCTGGCGGTAGATTCCAGCGGCAGCGCCTATATTGCGGGATGGACTGCCTCACCGAACTTCCCCACACAGAACGCCCTCCAGCCGCTGTACGGTGGCGGAGCTTCCGATGCTTTCGTGGCCAGGCTATCCCCAAATGGAAACGCGATTTTGTATTCTACGTTTCTGGGGGGAAGCGGGGACGACGAAGCCCACGGCCTCGCATTGGATCCCGCCGGTGTCACGTATGTGACGGGTCGTACCTCTTCGGCTTCTTTTCCAGGAGCGCGCAATCGATATTCGGAAGGCAGCGGAAAGTTTGATGCGTTCGTGACGCGAATCTCAGCGGATGTGGGATCGGCGTTTGCGCTGGTGGCCCCATCGACGCTGAACTTTAGCGGGACCAGCGCTACCCCGCAAACGATCGTGCTCTCAAGCAGTGGCTCGTCTCTGAATTTTGCAGCATTCGCGACGTCGGATGGCAAATGGCTGACGGTGAATCCGGCAGCGGGCGGAGCCACCCCGGCCACGCTTACCGTCAGCGTCAATCCAGCAGGTCTCGGCAGCGGCCGCTTCACTGGAACCGTCACGATTAACGTTCCAGGGGCGTCGAACAGTCCGATTCTCGTTCCTGTCAGTTATTCCCTCACCGCGGCGCCGGTGATCGTTTCCATTAATCCCGCGTCCATCGACGCAGGAGCCGGCGATACGACGGTGACCCTGAATGGCAGCGGGTTCAGCAACGGCTCATCCGTGACTGTCAACGGCGCGGAGGCGGTCACGACATTTGTCAATGAGGCGACGTTGCGCGCGGTGATTCCCCGGGCGCAACTGGCGGGACCCGGTACTCTTCGCATCGCGGTCAGCGGAGCATCGGGAACGTCGCAAGTGACCATCTTCAACGTAACCAGCGGGGGAATTTCCCTGTTGTCGTCCGGCGTGGTAAACGCTGCGACCTTTCAACCCGGGTCCTTCGCGCCTGGGGAGATGATCACCATTTTCGGCAGCGGATTCGGGCCAGCCACTCTGACAGCAACTACCGTGGATGGCTCCGGCGTTCTCAGCACCTTGGTCGGCGAGACGAGGGTACTGTTTGAAGGAGTACCCGCCCCGCTGATTTATGCGGTGCGCGGACAGGTTAGCACGCTGATACCCTATTCGGCTGCCGGCCGCGCCAGCATTTCCATGCAGGTCGAATATCAGGGGGTGGCTTCCGGAACTGTGAATTTGCAGATTGCAGCGGCGCATCCCGGAGTCTTCGCAGCGGATTCCTCAGGCCGTGGGCAAGCGGTAGCGATCAATGAGGACGGCAGTTTGAATTCAGCCGCGAACCCCGCCAGAAGGGGGAGTATTGTGGTCCTGTACGCAACTGGCGAGGGCCAGACAGACCCGCCGGGCGAAGATGGAAAGCTGGCCAACGGACCTGTCATACCCAAACCTGTACTGCCGGTCGAAGTCCGTGTGAATGGCCTGGCGGCTGAGGTCTTGTATGCCGGCGCCGCGCCCGGGTTGGTGGCTGGAACGCTGCAGCTCAATGTGCGCGTGCCGGATGCTGCTCCCGTGGCGGGCGCGGTTCCTTTGGTGTTGAACGTCGGTACGTTCAGCAGCAGGTTCGACGTAACAATCGCGGTGCGTTAGGTTGGCGCCGGTTACGTTAGCGACACACGGCGCACATCGATCTTCTTTTCGTCCCACTCGCCCAGGCCCATGGCTCCGGCGATTTCGATGTGCTCCGGCTGCCGGTGAACGAAGGTGCTGAATTTATCCGGCACATCATCGATGATCGATTTCATCCCGACCGCGAGACGTTTCTTGTCGATCTCCTTCCAACCGATATGATCGAGAGCAACCGGGTCGGTAGCGAAGTACATGGTGCGGTGTTCCCATACGAATTGCGGCCGGGCGCCAGGGCCACCATGGTAAAGGCCTTTGATACCGTCCAGAATATTCAGCACTACTTTATTACGGATGGTGGGAATGGAGACCACCGCGGGAATAAACGCCCCACAGGTGTTTTGTGTGATGGTGGCGTGGCTGCGATTGACGTTATTGACCAGGCCGTGTGAAAGGTTCTTCAACGCCAAAGTCACTCCCGCTGATTGGTGGTCTTTCAACACCGGCAGATTGATCACCTTGTTCACCTGTTTAGTGATGAACTGGGAAGCGTAGGATCGCCGCGCCGTCAGGTTATTGATATCGTAGCCAGGCAGCGTGAGCGGCATATCCATGTAATGATCACGGTCATACCCTGCGATGCCCTGCTGTACCTCTTCGTAATCCTCGGCAGCGTTTGAGATGCGAACACCTTCGGGCAGCCATTTGTCAAAACCGGCTTTATAGAACTGCGCGCGATAACGATCGTAGACCACGATGTCCTGGTTCTTCAACCCCGCCGAGCGCAGCCCGGCGATGATCTCACGCACCACCTCGGCGCAGGAGATGACATGCGGCATTCCGACCGGGTTGACCTTGATACCGACTACGTCTCCTGGTTCCACAAACTGGCTCCAGGCGGCCTTGCTGTCAGGCGCGCCGGTGAGCTTCATCATTCCCGTGCGGATCATCTGTTGAATGGGCTCGGCTTGAAAGGCGCCGGAGATGATGCACTTGGGATGTTCCACTGCCACCACCCGGCCGCGATAAAGACCGGGCATCGATAATTTGGTGCGCTCCGCCTTGGAATCGACCTGCGCATTCACCTTCAGTTGCGATGCGGCCAGACCGCCCGCGACGCCAGCAAACCATTTTCTCCGTGAGCATGCCATGCCCCAGCGTATTGCGGTAGTACTCGGGAAGTCAAACAAGGCGCTAAGATAGCAAGTTGTGATGAATGACTTTTCCCCGCTCGCCCAACAAGTGATCGCGCAAACCAGCGCCGCTTCCGCCACCGGCGTCCCCACCAGAGTGCTGGGGCGGACGAAGGTGCGCGTGCCGATTATCGGAATCGGCGGATGGCACCTCGGGGCGATTAAAGAAGAGGTGGACGCCATCCGTTTGATGCACGCCGCCATCGACGAGGGACTTACGTTTTTCGACAATGCCTGGGACTATCAGGACGGACACGCCGAGGAAGTGATGGGCAAAGCGCTGGCTATGGACGGCCGGCGTGACAAGGTGTTCCTGATGACGAAGAATTGCAATCGGGACTATGACGGTTCCATGAAGTGCCTGGAGGATAGCCTGCGCCGGCTGCAGACGGATCATCTGGACCTTTGGCAGTTCCACGAGTGCAATTACGATAACGATCCGGATTGGATCTTTGAAACCGGGGGCTACGAAGCTGCGCTCGAAGCCAGACGCCTGGGAAAAGTGCGGTTTATTGGATTCACAGGACACAAAGACCCGCGGATTCATTTGAACATGCTGTCCAAGCCGCACGATTGGGACGCTTCACAGATGCCGATTAACCTGATGGATACGCAATACCGGAGCTTCCTCAACCAGGTTGTGCCGCAATGCCTGGAACGGAACGTCGGGATCATTGGGATGAAGGGGCTCGGCGGCGGCTGGCCCGATGGACGGTTCCTCAGCGATGCCGGACTAACGCCGGAGGAGTGTTACCGGTTCTGCTTAAGCCTGCCGGTTTCCGTTCAGGTGATGGGGATCAACACTATCGCCCAGTTGAAGCAGGACATCCGTATCGTGCGCGAGTTTGTACCGATGACGGCTGCGGAAATGGAAACCGCGCTGGGACGTCTGAAAATGGTGGCCGGCGACGGGCGGCACGAACTTTTCAAATCGACCACCGACTTCGACGGGCCGCACCACCGCATTCAGCACGGTTTCGCGGTAGCCGCCGGCTAAGTTCTGTTTCGCCCTTTCACCGCGGAAAATGCCTGCTGGTATCCCAGCGCGGCGGAGAGCAGGCGGCCAGCCGACTTCACAGCCTCAATCAACTTCGGTAGATTCCCTCCCCCGACACGGTAAATGGGACCGGCGATGCTGAGCGCGGCGATGACGGTTGCCTCGTTATATACTGATCGCGGCAAAGATGATGGAGGTCTAATGTTCTTGAATCGCGTGTTTTTCGTAGCAGTCCTGGTAGCAAATGTGGCCGCAGGTCAGGAGATGAATTGCGACTTGAGCGGATATAAGGCGCAAGACGGATTGAAAGCACAAATTCGTGGAGGCGCACTCGAGTTGACGTGGCAAGGCGAGCGCCGCGAACAATTGCGTGCTGCCTTCGCAATTCGCTCCGGGCAGCCTGTTGTGCAGGAACTGGCTGCGAAGAAGAATGGCGGCGGATGGATTGTGCTGGGGCAGAATCTGACTCCCGAATTCGAAGTCACCAGCGGAGTACGCCGTCTTTCCGAACAGCAGATCGGCCCATTGAGAGATATGAAGGTCGAACTCACTCCGGAGTTAATTGAGCGTGAGAAGTGGAACGCCTTCTGGGATTCTCCGTTGATGGTTCCCGGCCGGCCCGGCACCAATTTGGGTTTGCCGCGGAAGCCGGAAGAGATCCGCAAGGTGTGGGCGAAATACAACGCCACGGGCTGCACGGTAAAGACAGATGGCGCGCGAATTGAAGTTACGTTCCCCGGCTGGGAGGCAGGAATTTTCTCCGGCACCCTGCAATACACCGTGTATCGGGGCACGAACCTGCTGCGGCAGGAGGCCATCGCCAAGACCAGCGAGCCGTCTGTCGCCTACAAGTACGTGGCGGGGCTGAAGGGATTCCCAATCGCAGACGACACCAAAATAGTTTGGCGCGACACGGCGCGCGGCTGGCAGCAATACGCCTTCGGCGGTTCAGTGAATCACGATCCCGTGGCGCTTGTGGCACGCAACCGGTTGGCGATTCTGGAAACCAAGGGCGGCTCGCTGGCGTTCCTTCCGCCTTCGCACAAATTCTTCTGGTCGCGCGAAATCGAGACCAACCTGGGCTATGTGTATTACCGGAAGGATAGCGAGCAATCGTTCTCGATCGGCGCGCGGCAACCGGACCGGGAAGTGGGCGCGAAGCCATGGGGCATCTCTGACGCCGTCTGGACCCGGCGAGTGGGGGAATCGCGCGGACACCTCAACAACTTCGCTTTGTACAACGCGCCGCCAGGCACGATACAACGCATGCCGGTCTATTTTTACTTGAGTCCCGAAGATAGCCGGACCACGCAACAGGCCATCATGGCCTTCACGCACGACGACGTTTACAAGCCGCTGCCCGGATACAAGGTTCTGGTCAGTCACTTCCATTTTCATTTCAACGAACAGCTTACCGATGTTGGCACAACCGATTTCCAACCGACGTGGCTGCCCGTGTTTCGGGATCTGGGAATCAATATCGCTATCCTGGCCGACTTCCATTCCGATTCGCATCCCAGCGATACGGGAAAGCTGCGGC
>JBDUEM010000196.1:0-14782 GCA_040002435.1 Bryobacteraceae bacterium | reverse complement strand
ACCAAAACCAATTTCCTTGACATTGCCGCTTCTTGCGGTAAAATCATTCCAATCTTATAACGACCTAAGACTTTGTAAGCAGAGTTTTCACTACAAGACGACCTGCTGCCACGTTGCGCGGCACGCCGTTCTCTTTCCTGCCAAGTTGCATGTCGCCCTGTCCTCACGACTCGTAAAGCCTTGTAGTGCTAAGGTCTTCGCAAATCACTAAGGGGAAAGGATCTCACATGAAATCACGTACGTTCGTACGCGCTTTTGCATCACTGTTTTTGATTCTCGGCGCCCTTGCACCCACTCGCGCGCATGGGCAGTCGATCTATGGAGCTGTCCGGGGGCTTGTAACGGACAAAGCCGGTGCCACAGTAGCGGGCGCCGTGGTCACGCTGACTAACGAAGGGACGAACTTGCCTCGCGCCACCATCACCAACGCGGGTGGCGAATATGTTTTCAGCCAGGTGGTTCCCAGCAGTTACACCGTCTCGGTGGAAATGAAAGGGTTCAAGAGGTCTGACCGCAAGGGTGTCATCGTGGAAACACAGGGACAGCAAACCATCGACGTTCTCATGGAAGTGGGCAACGTGACCGAGAGCATCTCCGTCACGGAGGAAGCCCCGCTGCTGGATACCTCTTCCGCGTCCCTGGGCCAAGTGATTGACCGCCAGAAAATCATCGATCTCCCGATCTTGGGCCGCAATCCGTACCTGTTCTCCAGATTCGCCAACAACGTCGCACCCGTGGGCCATCCGGGCTTCGTGCGAATGCAGGACCAGTCCGGCTCGTCCATGATCTCTATCGCCGGCGGTCCGGTGCGCGGTAACAACTACCTGATTGACGGCGTACCCATCACGGACATGAACAATCGCGCGGTCATTATCGCGTCCCTGGAAGCCGTGCAGGAAATGAAGGTGCAATCCAATACCTACGACGCCGAAATCGGACGCTCCGGCGGCGGCATGTTCAACACCCTTCTGAAGAGCGGCACCAACAGTTATCACGGCGTGCTTGGCGGCTACATGCGCCAGACCGACTGGCTGGCCAACCTCTACTTTGCGCGCGGCGCCGGCCAGCCCATTGTGGACCAGCCGTTCCGCAACTACTATGGCAGCCTGGGCGGCCCCATTTCCATCCCCAAAGTCTACAACGGAAAAGACAAGACCTTCTTCTTCGTCACCTTCGAAGGCTATCGGGACACGCAGGCAGTTTCGGGCGTTACGCAAATGCCGACGCTCCTCGAGCGAGTCGGAGATTTCTCGCAGTCGGGAAGAACCATCTACGATCCGTCCACTACGGACGCCGCTGGCAACCGCCTGCCATTCCCGGGCAACGTAATTCCCATCAACCGGCAGAGCGTGGTTGGCCGGAACGTGGCAAGCCTGCTGGCGAAGCCGAATATGGCCACCAGCGGCTTCGGCTCACCCAATACGAATTACCAGGGATCGCTGCCCAGCAAGGCCGACCAGAAGACATTCAAGCTCGATCACCGCCTGACGAACTGGTGGACCGTCACCGCGTCGTATCTGCGCTACAACTCCCTTGAGCCCGGCGAAACATGGTTCCCCGATCTGCCCACCACGCCGAGCCAGTGGCGACTCGACCGCCGCGTGGACGCAACGAACATCAGCACCACCATCACCGCCAACCCGACCACTGTTGTCACTGCCCGCTATGGGTTCAACCGCTTCCCGAATTATTCCTTCATGAAGTACCAGCATGTGGACCTGGCCGCCCTCGGCTTCTCCTCCAACTTCGTGAATAACGTCAGCATCAACAATATGCCGGCATTCGGGTTTAGCAATTTCCAGGGTTTCGGCGAAGGCCTGGGAACCAGCGTCCCCAACTCCCGCAGCCTGAATGGCGCAGTCTCCAAGTACGCCGGCATCCACAGTCTGAAGGCGGGCGTCGACTATCGCAAATTGCTCAACACCGGTCTGGACCTCGGCAACGGCAGCGGCAACTTCACTTTCGATAACCAGTTCACCCGCAAGTATTACGGCTCGGATTCGGTGGACGCCACCGGCGCCGCCACCCCGGTCAGCGGAGCCGACATCGCCGACCTCCTGCTGGGCTATCCAACCACCGCCACCGCCAGCCGCAGCACCAAGCTGAATGAATTCATCCGCTACTACTCCGGATGGGTCCAGGACGATATCCGCATCCGCCACAATTTGACGGTGAACGTTGGACTGCGTTGGGAACATGAAACGGGCCTGCAGGAAAAGAACGACAATCTGATCGTTGGCTTCGACCGCAATGCCGTCAACTCCCTCTCCAGCCAGCTCGGCATTCCCATTAAGGGGGCCGTTCAGTTCCCCGGCATCAACACGACCAAAAGAACTACAGGCTCGCCGACCAATAACAAGCTGTCCCCGCGCTTCGGCGTCGCCTACCAAGTGGATCCCAAGACCACCGTCCGCGGAGGCTACGGCATCTTCTGGGCGCCGAACCTGGCCTTCGGTGGCCCCTATCTTTCGGAAGGCTTCAACGCCACCACTTCTCCGCTCGGCTCCACTGACGGAGGCAAGACGCCAGCCATTAACTTGGCCAATCCGTTTGCCAACGGCATCGTGCAGCCTGCCGGTAATTCCCGTGGCGACCAGACCGGACTGGGCATTGGATTGACCATCATCGACCCTGCCGCGAAGTCCACCTGGATTGAACAGTTCAGCTTCGATGTGCAGCGCGAACTGCCCTGGAACGTCGGAATCGGCGTTGGATACGTCGGCAGCAGGAGCCACAACCTGACGCTGGGCACGCCCGCTCTGAACATCAACCAGTTGGAGCCGCAGTATGCCTCTCTCGGTGTCTCCGCTCTTTCGGCCGCTGTACCGAACCCGTTCTTCACCCCTGGCGGCAACGGCATTCTCGGCAGCAGAACCATTACACGGGCGCAATCGCTGCGGCCCTTCCCGGCGTACGGCAACATCAATTACATCTATAGCGACCAGAACAAAGCCAAGTACGATTCGTTGGCCATGCGCATGCAAAAACGCATGTCGAGCGGTCTGAATCTGCTGGCGCAGTTCACCTGGGCAAAGGCATTCGACCGCAGCTCCGGTGGAGTCGGGAACGACGCTAACGGCAACCAGGCTGGCCCGCAGAATGTGTACAATCTGGCTTCGGAATGGTCGGCGTCCAACTTCATCGCGCCGTACCGCTTCAGCACTACCATCAGTTATGAACTGCCCTTCGGCCGCGGTAAGAAGTTCCTCAGCGGCTCCAGCAGACTGGCTGACCTTGCGGTCGGCGGGTGGTCCATTAACCTGACCAACCAGACGCAATCGGGTTACTACCTGAACATTCTGGCCGCCAACAACGACAACAGTGTGATGTTCACGGCCAGCGAGCGTCCCAACGCGACAGGCGTCAGCCCCGCCACTTCGGGCAGCGTCGGCTCGCGCGTCAATTCCGGTTGGCTCAACCCGGCGGCCTTCAGCCAGCCGACAGCGCTGACTTTCGGCAACACCTCGCGAACCCTCAGCACACTGGGACCTGGTTTGTACAACTGGGATGCTTCGGTATTCAAGACGTTCTCCATCACGGAAAAGCTCAAGGCGCAGTTCCGCGGAGAGATCCTGAATGCGACGAACACCCCGTTCTTCCGCGCTCCCAACACCTCCTGGCCGCTGCCGACCAGGGACTCCAAAGGCAATCTAACCTACGGATCGTTTGGCGTGGTGAATAATCAGGGCAATTTCAACCGGATGGTGCAATTGGGCGTTCGGGTTTACTTCTAAATAGAACCGCAGTTGTTTGGCTTTGGGGCGGGTCGAAAGACCCGCCCCTTTTTTTGCGCTCAGGTACAATGTCCGGCTTGACTCAACCTGGAAGCCGCGCGACAAATGAACGGCTGAACGCCGCATCGTTCTGCCACGTCACGTTCGTGGGATCAAGGGCAGCTAACCGCTCGATGATTGGGAGGCTCTCTTGCATAAGTGACATCGCCTCAACATGCGCACCCTCGAGGTCGCAAGTTATACCTATCCGTGTGAGGCAGAACCACAGGTCGCGCTGCCATCCGGCATTGGACGGGTCGGTCCGGGCCAAGCGCCTACTCACTTCTAGCGACTTTCGGTAGGCCGACAACGCTCCCGCCAGATCCCCCTGATCCCGCAGCACGTCTCCTATCTTGTTATGACTCACATGCAGGTCGCGCTGCCATCCCGCGTTGGAAGGGTCAGCCTTGGCCAACCGGAGCCTCCTCTCGAACGACTCTTGGTATGCCGACAGTGCTCCCACTAGATCGCGCTGGTCGCGAAGTACATTGCCCACACTATCCTCACTTGCGCACAGGTCACACTGCCATCCAGCGTTGGAAGGGTCGAACCGGGCCAAACGCCGCCTCCCCTCTAGCGATTCCCGGTAGGCAGAGAGCGCCTCGTCTAGGTCGCCCTGGTCGTGAAGTACGTTGCCCACGAAATAATGACTAACGCACAGGTCATGCTGCCATTCCGTGTTGGAAGGGTCGGTCTGGGCCAAGCGCCTACTCACTTCCAGTGATTGCTGGTAGGCCGACATGGCTGCTGCCAGATTGCCTTGGTTCCGCTGCACGTCCCCTATTTTGCTATGGCTCACGCTCAGGTCTCGCTGCCAACCCGTGTTGGAAGGGTCGGTCTGGGCCAAGCGCCCACTTGCTTCTAGCGATTCCTGGTAAGCCAACAGGGCTCCCGCCAGATTGCCCTGGTCCCGCTGCACGTCTCCTATTTTGCAGTGGCTCACGCACAAGTGGTGTTGCCATCCCGCGTTAGAAGGGTTGACCCGGGCCAACCTTTGTCTCAGATCCAGTGACTTCCCGTATGCTGATAGCGCTCCAGCCAGATCTCCTTTAGCGCGCAGCACATCACCGACGTTATCCTGACTCACGGACAGGTCCTGCTGGCAGCGCGCGTTGGAAGGGTCGGCGCTGACCAACTGTTGCCTCAGTTCCAGTGACTTCGAGTATGCTGATAGCGCTCCAATTAGATCTCCCCTATCGCGCAGCACATCACCGACGTTGTCCTGAGCAACGCACAGGTCATGCTGCCATCGCGCGTTGAACGGATCGGCGCTGACCAAGTGCTGCCGCAGTTCTAGTGATACGCCGTAGGCCGATAGAGCTCCCGCTAGATCGCCCTGGTCCCTCAGTACGTTGCCGAGCTTATCATGACTCACGGTCAAGTCACGCTGCCAAATAGTGTTGGACGGGTCGGTGTCGGCCAACTGCCGCCTCACATCCATCGACTCCCGGTAGACTCCCAGTGCACCGGCCAGATCTCCTTGGTCCCTGAGCACGTCGCCCGTCTTTTCTTGACTTGTACTCAAGTCACGCTGCCAAATAGTGTTGGACGGGTCGGTGTCGGCCAACCGCCGCCTCACGTCCATCGACTCCTGGTAGGCCCCCAGTGCCCCCGCCAGATTCCCTTGCTCCCTTAGCACGTCACCCAACTTTTCTTGACTCGTACTCACGTCTCGCTGCCAAATAGTGTTGGACGGATCGGCCGCAGCCAATCGCTGACTAATGTGCAGCGACTGCTGGTAGGTCGCCATCGCACCTGCCAGATCCCCTTGGTCCCGTAACACGTCACCCATCTTTTCTTGACTCAGGCTCAGGTCCCGTTGCCAAACAGTATTGGACGGATCGGCTAGGGCCAACCATTGAGTCCCGTCCAGCGACTCCCGGTAGGCCGCCAGAGCCCCAACCAGATCCCCTTGGTCCCTTAGCATGTTGCCTTGGTAGCTGAGGAGAGCAGAGCGTTCTCGAATCCATTCAGGTTGGTCCGCTTTTTCGGACGGGAACCGCTGAAGCCAGCCGGTAATTGCACTCAACGCAAGTCTCACCAAGGATAATTGGCCCAACTCATTTAACCGAACTGAATAGCTGTGGAGGGCAGAGGTCACAAGCGGCCTCCAGAGCGCCTGGTCATCGTCCACGCGCAACAATGCGGCGAGATGTTCCAAACCGACTGACACAGGAACCAACCAGTCCGCAGTAGCGTTGGACAGGGCCCTCTCGAGATAGGCGTGTAGCCACAGTCCCAAGCGCTCTCGAATCCGAGCGTCGGAGCCGGTCTCCTTCCTCGAAAACTGGTAACTCAGAACGTGAGAGAATTGCCATCGTTCGCCATCCTGCGAAAGCCGTAAAAGGCTTGTTCGAACCAGAGACGTCAGGGTGGTGCGTGCGGCAATCTCACCCTCTTGGCTGGAATCCCCCAAGGCTGCGGCAATCGCTGCGAGCGGAAACGGGGCGCTGGCCAGCAACGCCCCGGCTTCCAGGGCCTGACGCTCGGTAACGGTCAGCCCGCGCACGGAGCGATTGAAAAGCCATTCCAGAGTGTGACGGGCCTCTCGCGGATCGCTCAGCGCAGGCAGGCCCCCGGCCTCCCAGTCGGCCACCAATCGCCGGGGGTCGTCGTCGCCCCGCGCGAGCAGGTTGCCGGCCCAAGTCAGCGCCAACGGGTGTCCATCAAGCAACTTCAGGGCGCGGTTTCGTAACTCGGCCGACACACGTCCCTGTATCTGGGCGTCGAGTAACCGCGCGGCGTCCTCGGGGTGGAGGGCGTCCTTTAATTCCACAGCCTCAGCGACGGCGGCCTGCGTGGTCAAGCGAGTCATCCACAAGTAGCAATTCTGGGGTTGCCAGAGAACGCGCAGGAGTTCACTTATCGTGGTTCGTCCTTCGCTGCCATCGGCCTCCTCGCCGCCTTCGACGACGACCAGGAGACGGCGCCCACGGCAAGCTTCCGATGCCCGCTCTTGGGAGCCAGCTTGTTCCATGAACCCAGGCCCCGCAATTCTGTTCGCCAGGGCGTCCCAAGCCGGTTCGGCCTTACCGCGCAGGGCGTAGAGATCGAGCAGAACTACTCCATCAGGAAACGGGCTGGCAGCGAGTGTGTCTGCGTTGTCGCCCACTACTTTGCGGAGAGCCTTGGCTGCCAGCGCGGTCTTTCCGAGGCCGGCGGGTCCGACCACCGCGGTGTTCTTTCTCGCCGTCAGCCGTTCCACGAGGCGCTTCACCTCCACTTCGCGTCCAAAGTATTCTTCGGCTGGTGGAGGGAGCTCGAACGGAACATCAAACTTTACGGTTGGGCCATTCGCCGGATTTAGCGGCGCCGCTGGTCGAGGTGCAGCCCTCGGTTTGAGGACAAAAGAGTGCAGCAGGTCCCGAGCGGCGCCACAAACCTGCGCGTTTCGCTGTCGCGGCTTGGCAATCGAAAGATGATCTTCATCCAACTCTACCGGGTTACTACCGACACCGGGGTGAGAGGATGTTGGATTAACGATGGTCAAACCTTTGACTCCGCGGCCCTCGAAGTAGCACGAAGTCTGAATCTTGGCCGCTGCGGCGTGATTGCGGTACCAATCGAACAGGTCGGCCAGATGGGCATCGTGAGCACGGAGGTCTTCCATTGAGACGGTCGTTCCGAGAATGCTGCGGAAGGCGTTCAGTAAAGATGCCATAGACGCACCCGCATGTGGCGTAGCCAGAAACAGGACCGCCCGGGTGCTGGCGAGAATCTTCTTGCGCCGCTCGTTGGGGTCGTCGGACGACGCGCGTAATACATGCTTAACAACAAGACCGCCCAGGCTGTGGCCGATGAACAAGACGGGCCGTTCGCCCAGGCCCCGCTGTACCATCAGATCGAGGACTTGCTGGGCGCGCCGTGGTAACGGCATCGCGTGTCCAGAATCACGGGAGGAGGACCAGAATCGCGACCACTTGGAGGGACTGGCGGCGTAACCAAGCGACCACACTCCGACTTCAGGAAACTCCGCACCCAGCCAGTGTGGCCAGGACGTCGACTCATCGTTGCCATGACGCCAGGTCTCGAAGGCATCGCCCCCGAGGCCGTGAACGAAGACAACATCGGCCTTTCGGGCGGCGTTCTCGCAGCCTTTGATCTGGTGTAGTTCGCTCAAGAGCTAATATCCCGTCCGTACGCAACCCGGTTCTTGCGATTCTATGGAATTCCGGGGATTTAGGCAATTACTTTATCTGGTTCCTCCATAATGCAACTACTGTATTGCGGCGTTGCGTGATATAGTACCGTCCAGGTAGTTGCGGAAAGGGGAACCATGTTAACGTTTCGAAACCTTGTGTCGTTTCTTATGGCCTGTGCTGTCTGCTCGGGCCAGATATTCACCTCCGGTCTCAGTGGAGTAATTACGGACCCGAATGGAGCCGCAATTCCCAGCGCTTCAGTCACGGTAACAAATAAAGCTACGGGTGATTCCCGGACGGCGAAGTCCGGCGAGGATGGGCGATATACTTTCTCGCAGCTTTCACCCGGCGTGTACGAATTGACGGCCGAGGCCAGTGGATTCCGCAAGTCGGTCGCTCCCAGCCTCACTCTGCAGGCCAGTCAGGTCTCGGAATTCAACTTGAACATGTCAGTTGGCGACGTCTCGCAGTCCATCGAGGTGAATGCCGAAGCACCCGCGATTGATACCCAGACCGCGAATAAATCCGTGACGTTGACTACCCGCCAGGTTCTGGACCTGCCCGTGAACGCGCGCGATCCTCTGGTGCTGGTGCACGCGACCGCGGGAGTGACTGGCGTGCGCACTGGCGTATCCACAGCGACCACCGATCAGAACCATAATCGCTTCGCATTGAATGGCGGCCGCGATGAGTCTTCCGCAATCCTCATTGACGGCGTGCCGGCTACCGCCGTGGATTGGGGCGGCGCGCTGGCCATGCCTTCGGTCGACGCCGTTCAGGAAGTGCAGGTCATGCGGAATACCTTCGATGCGCAGTACGGCAAGACCGATGGCGGTGTAGTCAGCATGGTGACCAAGGGAGGCAGCAATTCCTTCCATGGCTCCGCCTTCGAGTTCCTGCGCAATAATCACCTGGACGCCAACAGTTGGACCAATAACCGCTCCGGCGTCGCGCGAACTATCTTCCAGCGAAATCAATTCGGCGGATCTATCGCCGGACCGATCTGGAAAAGCAAACGGGTATTCTTCTATGGCGCCTATGAAGGATTGCGTCAGGGATCGCCGAGCGTGAACGTATCAACAGTGCCCACCGCGCTCGAGCGCAGCGGCGACTTCTCCCAGACCCGCAATTCCACCGGGGCCTTGGCCGTAATTTACGACCCGGCCACGACGCGCGCGAATCCCAGCGGAGCCGGATTCATCCGCGATCCGTTTCCCGGCAATGTGATCCCCAGCGTGCGATTTGATCCGGTGGCGGTGAAAGCAGTGAATCTCTACCCGCTGCCAAACGGCCCGGGCGATCTTTATACCGCCGCGCGGAACTTCGCCCTGGGCGGTAAGGGTGTTTCCAACAACGATCGCATGGATGTCCGTATCGATTGGGCCAAGAGCGAACGATACACGTTCTTTGCGCGACTCACCAAGGCGTGGCAGCAGGACATCGTCCCCACATTTTTCGGTAACGGTGCTGACAGCAACTTCGGCGGAATGAATCCCCGGCACCAGATCGTTGTCGGAAACACATTCGTGCCCACCCCCACCTGGGTCATCAACGTTCTGGTTGGAGCAGGCCGGTGGCGTGAAGTGCAGGTTTCGCCTAGCCAGGGCCGGGACGCGACCCAAATTGGATTCCCCCCTTCGCTCGTCAGCCAGTTCTCGGCAATGACGCTTCCGCAGTTCAGCGTGTCCAATTACGCCCAGATCAGCAACCCGCGTTATCTGGACGACCCGCGGATGACGAACAACCTGCAGATCAACAACACGAAGGAACTGCACAGTCATAGTGTCAAGTTCGGCTTTATCGTGGAAGCGGGGCAGATCAACCCCACCGACGTGAACTCCCCCACCTTCAGCTTCTCGCGTGGAATGACTTCTGGACCGAACGCAGCCGTAGACAGCACCGTGACAGGCAATGCCGTGGCCTCGCTGCTACTGGGAACCGGTGCGAGCGGCTCTGCCCCCACCAATGTGCGGCTTGCTTTGACGCAGCTTTATTACGCGGGCTACGTACAGGACACGTGGCGCGTGAATCGCCGCCTCACTTTAAATGTCGGCCTGCGCTACGAGATCCAGATGCCGCGGACCGAGCGCTACGACCGTTTCAATTACTTCGATTTCAATGCTGTCAATCCGCTTTCCCAACGCACGGGTCTCACCCTGCAAGGCGGGCTTGCGTATGACAACGCCAAGCAGCGCGGCCTGTGGGACAAGGACGCGAAGAATTTTGCTCCGCGCGTCGGCATTGCCTACAAGCTGACCGACAAGTTGGTGGTTCGCACGGGTTATGGCATCTATTTCCCGCCCACGGTAGCGGTGAGCAATGGCACCACTGACGGATTCTCCACCACCACGGCGTGGACTTCTTCGCAGGGGGGCGGCGGCATTATCCCGGCGAACCCGCTGAGTAATCCGTTCCCGCAAGGATTGAACCAGCCGGTAGGCAGTTCACAGGGCTTGGTGACGCTGGTGGGAAACAACATCAATGCGTTTCAACGGCTCCATCCCTCGGCGTATGTGCAATCGTTCAGCATGGATTTTCAGTACGAGGTCTCCAAGAGCGCGTTTATCGAAGTGGGCTACTCGGGAACGCTGGGCCGCAAGCTGCTGCTGGGAAGCTCGCCGAACTTGAACCAACTCGACCCGAAGTATTTGAGTATGGGAACCGCATTGAACGATCAGGTGCCGAACCCGTTCTTCGGAATCATTCCGAGCGGCAACCTCGCGGGAGCTACCATTCCGCGCTACCAATTGCTGCGCCCCTATCCGCAGTTCAGCAACGTAACTCTTTCCGGCGACACACCAGGTGCCGGATCCAGCTTCAACGCGCTCAACATGAAATATAACCAGCGGCTTTCAACGGGATTGAGCGCGCTGGTGACCTTCCAATGGTCGAAGGCAATTGATAACTCGTCCGAAACGCAAGCCTGGGAAATCGGCGATGTACTGCGCAATACCTACGACCGTTCGAGCGATCGCTCCATCAGTGGACACGATCTGCCGCGCAGCCTGGTGGCCGCGTTGGTCTACGAACTTCCGGTAGGAAAGGGGAAGGCCTTCGGTGGCAGCATGAACAAAATTGCCGATACCATAGCCGGCGGATGGCAGGTTTCTATGATTGCCCGTTTTGCCAGCGGTCTTCCGTTGCAGGTTTCGGCTTCAAATTCTCTCTCGGTGTACGGCTTCAACGTACTGCGGCCGAATATCACCAACCTGAAGGATTTGAACGTAAGCAATCAGAGCCCCGATCAGTGGTTCAATACATCACCCTCGGTAATCTCGGCGCCGGCGCCATTCACGCTGGGAAATGCGCCGCGCTGGCTTCCGAATCTCCGCTATGGCCCCATGCAGCAGGCCGATGTCTCGCTGCAGAAGAATTTCCGCTTGTTTGAAACTCTGAAGGCGCAATTCCGGGCCGAGGCCTTCAACATTGCCAACTCCGTGCAGTTCGGCAGGGCGAGCACCACAGTAGGGGCGTCCGACTTTGGACGGGTCACCGGATATGCGCCAGGAGCGGGCCCACGAAACATTCAACTTGCGCTTCGCTTCGATTTTTAAGGGCCCTCCATCTCACGGAGGAGTTGAAGGATTTTCGTGGATACGGGGTTGAATTTCAGACCCTCCCGGAGCGACGCGCGGGCGGCTGCGGCGTCGCCTTTGCGATACTGAGCCACGGCGAGGTTGACGCGCGCAGACTCCAGTGCGGGGCTGCGCTGTAGGGCGCCCTTCCACAGGCGAATACTCTCCTCGAGGTTTCCGTCCTTGGCCAGACAGATTCCGAGATTCACGGCGGCTGCGTTCTGGGTTGCGTCCGCCGCAACGATTCGGCCATAGAAGCCGCACGCTGTCTGCTCTTGGCCCATCCGGTCGTAGAGTTGCGCCAGCCTGGACGACACTTTGATGTCGTCAGGCGCATTCGCGTTCGCTTCCCGCAGCAGGTCGAAAGCCCGCATGCCCCATGCTCGATCGTTGTCGCGAATCGCGACGGTGGCATACGCGAGGCCCAGTTCACGGCCCGTGGAGGCGAAGCCCGGGAAAGGAGCCAACAAGGACGCCGACGGCTGAGGTTCGTCTGGCGTTTGAGGGCGCCGCGGAATGGAGTGGTTTGTAAACGCCGCGTGCTGCACGGTGACAGCAGGCGTGCGCGGCATGTGGCAGGTGATGCAGTTGTCATGCTCCTTCAAACGGGCTTGGCGGGAAGCCTTACACGCAGCTTGCTGGTGGCACGTCTGGCAGCGGCTTCGATAGAACGAAGCCTTATCGACTTCCGCAATGGTGCGGTGTGGATCGTGGCATGTGCCACACCATAGCTTGCCCGCGCTGGATCGCCAGCACGCACTTTGAGCGAGCTGTTCGAAATGTCCATTCACGGTCGTCGCGCGGCTGGCCCCTTCGACAACGAAAACCACCACTGAATCGCTAAGCCGGTCCCCGGGCCGATACGCCCGTTGCTTTCCGGACCGCGCGATCTCCACGGCCCCGGGCAGATGGCACTGCGCGCAGATACTGTCCCGGCGGGCCGCATCCAACTTTGCCGGATTCACAATACCGCTGCCGCCGGTCATGTGTTCCGGGGCGGCTCCATGGCAGCGCTCACAGGTCACGCCGTCGTGAAGAAATGGAGGAGACTTGTACCCGTTGGAAGTCCCCGGCGTTGGCTGTACCTCGCTGGTATGACAGTTGAGGCATCCCGGTTCCGCCTCGCGCATCAAATTGATCTCTTCCGAGCGTTCAAAGCCCGGAGAAAGGCCCCAGCGCGCGGCCGCCGAGTAGTAAGAGACCGGCGCCTGAAACAGGAACCCGTCGATGGATGTAAGGTAACTGCGGCCGACGATGCCGGACCCAACGAAGTAGTCCAATTGCCGCTGGCCTTGGACGTCACCCTGGCGGAAGTCGAAGAAGAGCCCATTCGGCTGCTTGGAAACTTTGTATTCCGTCGCGCCGGCCGGACTGGTGAACGCGCCATCCCGCAAGCTCTCCCGGAACGGTCCGCTGCCGGCCCGTCCGCTGGATCGAGCCATTCCCGTGGCAGAGTAGCTCTGAACAATCTTGGAATGGCATGGTTCGCATGCTTTGTTATCGAGGGCAGACGACGGCATGGCGCTAAGGGCAAGAACGATCGCGCCGACGCCGTGTCGCATCCGTTACCGGGTTTCCAACTGGGCTAGTGGATTGTCGAATTTAAATCCAAACAGCTTGGGATTCTCGCCGATAACAGCCGCTGAAAAGATGTAGTAGACGTAGTCGTACGTCTCTTGCGGCAGTTTGTCGCGGTGGTCAATCAGCAGCCGCCAGAAATTGCGATCTCGCGGATTCTGCGGCATCGACCGAACGATGGGAATCACACGGTGCTCGCCCCAATTGTAAGATGCGACCACCAGCAGTCCGGAGGCCTGGGCATCGGTGGTGTAGATGTCCTTCAGGTATCGCGCGGCGGCTTTGGTCGCCTTCTCCCAGTTGTGGCGGTCATCGGCCGGGTCGGGCCGCCGCAGGTCGGCTAGCGGTCCCATATGCAGCCCGTATTTGATTCCCGTCTCCGGAATGAATTGCCACATACCCTTGGCAATTCCTTTATAAGTGGGCGGGCCGCTAATAAAGGCATCGAAATCGCTCTCCTGTAGCGCGAGGTAGAAAAATTGTGGAGGCAAATTCTGCCCCAGCAGCTCGCTCGCGATTTTCTCGGTGTAGTGGTTGCTTTGAGCCGACTGCACGGCTCTGGCCAGCCTCCCCGATGACTGCCATTTCTTGATGTAGCTTTGCACCTCGGTTACAAAGCCCGGAGGCATGTCGAGCTCGCATTCTCCGAAGATGCGCGCAACACGCAGGATGAGCCTCTGCTCTTCGGTCATCTTCGGATCATAGATGCGCAGCGAAGTGAGGAACCGGTCGTAGCTGCGCTCCATCTCTTTCTGCCGGATCTGATACTTTTTGATCTGCTCGGCGCCCTGCTTGCTCTCGCTATCGCGGACCAGGTTCTCCACGTTCGCCAGATCCACTTGCAGGGACTTCATGGTGTAGAAGATTTCCTTTGCCGTCGCGGTCTGCTGTGCGATGTGGACATGCTGGTAGTACGCATATCCACCGATGGCCGCGACAGCGACTGTCAGGACGATCAGCGCTCCTTTGTACTTGCGCGTTTCCTTCTTCTTCACCTGTACGAAAGCGCGGCGAATCATCTGCGTGTGCTCACCGACGGTCTCACCCGCGGCGGGTTGTTTGAAGTAGCGGGCTGCGTACATGGCCGTTGAATCCAACGCGGGATTCGGCGGCGGCGCCGGCTTGGGCTTCTCTACTTCGAACGATACGAACGGACCTTCGATGCCAAGGCGAATGGTCGCAGCGCCTGGAATGGGAACCTCCTGGACTCGCACCCCGCCCGCGAAGATACCGTTGCTGCTGCCCAGATCACGAACCTTCCACTCGCCGTTGTCGAACACGACCTCGGCCTGATAGCGGCTGACGAAATTGTTCTGGACCCGCATCTCACAATCGTCCGCGCGTCCGATGCGAAACCTGGACGTGAAGCGCAGCTCCTGCCGGTCTGCCGGTGTTTCGCCCGTGGAGGCCCGAAGGGCGGGCGGCGTGGAAATTGCCATACTGAGATGGTCGCACTACTGCGGCGCGTGGGAAAATGGCCGGATGAATCGACGTACGTTTTTCGGCCTGACCGCCGCGGCCGCGGGTTTGGCGGCCTGCAAAACGAGTCCTTCTGAGACCCCGGCCGCCTCCTTCGAATTGGAGGAAGTGGGCATCGCGGAACTCGCCGCCGGTTTGCGGTCAGGCCGCTGGACGTCACGGAAACTTGCCGAACTCTACCTTGCCCGCATTGAGGCGATGAATTTGATTGGCTCCGTTTGGTTTTACATTCACG
>JBDUEM010000195.1:0-14813 GCA_040002435.1 Bryobacteraceae bacterium | reverse complement strand
CTGTTGGGTTCGCGTTGTTGGTTAGAATTACCCCCTGTGTTAACCTAAGTTCTTACCGCATCGCCATCTATGGCCGCCCAGGCGAGCGAAACTTTCGTTTTACGGACCTATCCCCTCAAAGAAGCGGACCTGATCGTCAGCTTTTTCACACGGGATCAAGGCAAGCTGCGAGGAGTAGCGAAACGCGCCCGCAAGCCGAAGAGCACGTTCGGATCGGGGCTGGAGCGCCTGTCGCAGGTGAAAATGTTTTACTACCAGCGCGAGAACCGCGAACTGGTAAACCTGGACTCATGCGAACTGATCCAGTCGCAGTTCAGCCTGGCTGGTGACTTTGCAGCCGGAATGGTGCTCGATTATTTGGCGGAAGTGTCAGAAGGTTTGCTTCCGCTCGGCGAGCCTAGTGAGCGTTATTTTCGATTGCTGGTGGCGGTGCTCGATCATCTCCGCGGCAATCCCTCCGGCGCAGTCTGGCCGGCGGTGACTTACTTCAGCCTGTGGGCTGTGCGGTTGTCGGGATTTCTGCCGGACCTGCGCGTCAATCCGGATTCCCGAGCCATCGCGGAAGAGATGATGCATACGCCGATCAGCCAACTGACCGAACGCGAGTGGTCCCGTGCCACTGCGGCGGACTTACGCCGTTTTCTCATCCGCCAGATTCAGGATCACATCGAGCGCAAACTCCATAGCGCCTCGGTCTTAGAAACGTTGTAGACGATGGACTCATTCCAGCAAACCCTATTCAAACTCAAATCCTATTGGTCCGAACGCGGCTGCATCATTCAGGAGCCGTACGACATGGAGGTGGGCGCCGGCACCATGTGCCCCGAAACGTTCCTCCGTGTACTGGGACCGAAACCCTACCGCGTCGCCTACGTGCAGCCCAGTCGCCGTCCTGCCGATGGGCGTTACGGCGAAAATCCGAACCGCCTGTATAAGCACCAGCAATTGCAGGTGATCCTCAAGCCGTCGCCAAAGGACATCATCGATCAGTATCTGGGCAGCCTGGAGGCGATCGGGATTGATCTGCGGAAGCACGATATCAAGTTCGAAGAAGACAATTGGGAGTCACCGACGCTGGGCGCATGGGGCATTGGCTGGCAGGTGATGCTTGACGGGATGGAGATCACGCAGTTTACCTATTTCCAGCAGTGCGGCGGCGTGGATCTCGATCTGGTTCCGGCGGAAATCACGTATGGATTGGAGCGGCTGGTGGCCTTTCTGCAGGGCAAGGAGAGCGTTTACGATATCGAGTGGACTCCCGGCGTCTCCTACGGTGATGTGCGGTTCGCCGACGAGTTGCAATTCTCGGTTTATAACTTCGAACTCGCCGACGTCGGCGCCTTATGGCAGCTTTTCGATTTGCACGAGAAAGAAGCGCAACGCCTGCTCGACCTATATAAGAGGTATGACGACAAGCAGCGCTTCCCGCTGCTCCCTGCCTACGACCAGGTGCTGAAATGCTCGAACACTTTTAACCTTCTCGATGCCCGGGGGGCCATCAGCGTCACCGAACGCGTCGGTGTGATTGCTCGCGTCAGAAAGCTGGCGGTTGGCGTGGCGCATGCTTGGATGGATCAGTCGAATCCCGTGGTGGCCGCCGAGGTGACCGCCTGATGCCGCTGCCTTTCCTGCTTGAAATCGGTTGCGAGGAAATTCCCGACTGGATGATTCAGCCGGCGCTTCAGAACCTGCAAGAGCTGTTTACAGCGATGCTGTCCCAAAATAATCTGGGGGGTTCGGTTACAGCGACGGAAGCTACGCCGCGGCGTCTGGTTCTTCGTGCCGAGGGGCTGAATGCGTCGCAGCCGAACGAAACCAAAGCCACGCTCGGTCCACCGAAGTCTGCGGGACCTGGGGCGGCGCAAGGCTTTGCCAAGAAGATGGGAGTGACGCTGGCGGACCTGGAAGTCATCACATCGGCTAAGGGCGAATACTACAACTTCAGCAAGGCGGTAGAGGGGCGAAAGACTCTCGACATTCTGGCGGAAGCCCTGCCGGGCATCATCGGCAAGATCTATTTTCCCAAGACCATGTACTGGACAGGCAAAGGCGGCGCGAGGTTCATCCGGCCTGTCCGCTGGCTGGTGGCTCTGCTGGCCGATCAAGTGGTGCCGTTCGAGTTTGCCGAAGTCAAGTCCGGGGCAGTCACCAGCGGGCACCGGCGCCTGGGCGCCTCCAGCATTCCCGTCACTGTCGTGAATCACGAAGAGCAGCTCCGCGCCAATGGCGTAGTTCTGTCAGCGGCTGAACGCCGGGCGTTGATTGAGAAGGACCTCGACGGCAGCGTGGTCAAAGACGAAGCGCTTCTCAACACTTTGGTATATCTCACCGAGTGTCCGTCTACGATCCGCGGCACGTTTGACCCGCAGTATCTCGAACTACCCAAGGAAATCCTCTCCACCGTGATGCGCCATCATCAGCGCTATTTCTCAGTGGAAGACAGCGTGGGGAACCTTGCCGCCAGTTTTGTTGCGGTGATGAATATCAGCAGCGATCCGGATGGCCTGGTCCGACTGGGCAATGAACGCGTGCTCCGGGCGCGTTTTAACGACGCCCGATTCTTCTGGAAGGTGGACCAGCAAAAGAAACTGGCCGATCGCGTGGCGGACTTGAAGAACGTCACGTTTCAGGCGAAACTGGGTTCGTATTTCGAGAAGACGACCCGCGTGGTTGCCCTGGCCCAGGAGATTGCCGCGGCGACCGGCGCCGATGTCAGCGCCGCTGCCCGCGCCGCCGAGCTTCTGAAGGCTGATCTCACCACGGACATGGTGAAGGAGCTCACGGAGCTTCAGGGGGTCGTAGGAGGCCTGTATGCACGCGCGCAAGGGGAACCGGAGGCGGTGGCGCAAGCGGTCTACGATCATTACAAGCCTGTGGGTATGGACGATTCCATTCCCTCCACTCTCACGGGACAAGTAGTCGCGCTGGCCGATAAGCTCGACACTTTGAAGGGCTGCTTCGGCATAGGGATGATGCCGACCGGATCGAAGGATCCGTTCGCGCTGCGCCGCGCTGCACAGGGCGTGGTGAAGATCATCGTGGAGGCAAAATTGCACCTTCCGCTCTCCACGTTAGCCGTCTCAAAGGATCTGACGGAGTTTCTTCTCGACCGCGCGAAGTTCTACTTCAAGGAAGTGCGCGGCTTCAAGTACGACGAGATTAACGCGGTGCTTGCCTCCGGCAGCGACGATCTGGTTGACGCGGAAAGCCGCCTCTCCGCACTGGCGCAAGTCCGCCCGACCGAGAACTTCGAACCGCTGGCGGCCAGCTTCAAGCGCATCCAGAACATTCTTCGCCAGGCGAACGTGGCAGCAGGCACCTCGCCGGCAATCGATCCCGCGCTGGTTGAAGGCGGCCCGGAAGCCGAACTCCACCAGGAATTTCTGCGGCTGCGCGTAATTGTGGATGCGCAGCGCAAAGCACACGATTATCGCGGCGCGCTCGAAGCCATTGCTTCGCTGCGACCAAAGGTCGACCTGTTCTTCGACAAAATTCTAGTGAACGACCCGGACGAAAAGGTCCGTCAAAACCGGCTGGCCTTACTCAACAGCCTGTTAACGGAATTTTCGGCGATCGCCGATTTTTCCGAAATTGTCACGCAGCATTGATCCTCAAGGAGATTATGATGAGCACAAAGCACGTATATTACTTCGGCGGCGGTACGGCCGAAGGCGACGCGAAGATGAAGGACCTTCTCGGCGGCAAGGGCGCGAATCTGGCGGAAATGTGCCGGATTGGCGTTCCAGTGCCCCCAGGTTTCACCATCGCGACCGACGTCTGCAATATCTACTTCCAGAACAAAGGCAAAATTCCCGCCGACATCGACGTCGAAATCAAAGAAGCTCTCGCCAAAGTAGAAAAAGAAATGGGCAAGAAGCTGGGCGACACTACCGATCCGCTGCTGCTCAGCGTCCGTTCCGGCGCCAAATTCTCTATGCCCGGAATGATGAACACGATTCTCAACCTGGGGCTCACCGATGTGACGGTCCAGGCGCTGATAACCAAGACGGGCAACCCCCGCTTCGCCTACGATTGCTACCGCCGCTTCATCCAGATGTTCGGAGAGGTGGCGCTGAATGTACACATGGAGAAGTTCGACAAGATCTTCGACGCGCGCAAGGCCAAAGCGAAAGTCAAGCTCGATACCGACCTCACCGCCGATGACCTTAAAGCGATCATCGAAGATTACAAGAAGCTGGTGAAGGCGGAAACCGGCAAGCCATTTCCGCAGGACCCGATGCAGCAATTGACGCTGTCCCGCGACGCCGTCTTCCGGTCCTGGAACACGCCCAAGGCGATCTACTACCGCAAGATGGAGCGCATCCCGGATGACATCGGCACCGCGGCCAACGTGCAGGCGATGGTGTTCGGCAACATGGGCGATACTTCCGCTACCGGCGTAGGCTTCACGCGCGACCCGGGCACCGGCGAGAAGGTGTTCTACGGCGAGTTCCTCATCAACGCGCAGGGCGAAGACGTCGTAGCGGGTATTCGCACGCCGTCTCACATTAACGAACTGCAGAAGGTGATGCCCGATGCGTTCAAGCAGTTGAAGGAAATCACCACGCGCCTGGAGCAGCATTACAAAGATATCCAGGACTTCGAGTTCACTATCGAAGATCACAAGCTTTACATGCTGCAGACCCGCAACGGCAAGCGCACCGGCCCGGCCGCGGTACGCATCGCGGTGGAACTTGTGGAAGAAAAGATCATCGATAAGAAGACCGCTGTGATGCGTGTCGCGCCGAACCAGTTGGATCAATTGCTGCACCCGGTCTTCGATGTCGCATCTCTTCGCGCGCTTCCGAAGATCGCCAGCGGCATCGCGGCGTCACCTGGCGCCGCAGTAGGCCGTATCGCCTTCACCGCCGAAGATGCGGTGGAGATGTCCGCCTCCTCGCCGGTGATTCTGCTGCGCAAGGAAACCACTCCGGACGACATTCACGGAATGGACGTCGCCAAGGGAATTCTTACCGCCGTGGGTGGCGCCTCCAGCCACGCCGCCGTCGTTGCGCGCGGTATGGGCCGGCCCTGCATCGTAGGCGCGGGCGCCATCGAAATCGATGAGCACAAGAAGCGCGCGCGTGTGGATGGAAAAACTCTCGGGGAAGGGGACTGGCTCTCGCTCGACGGTACGGCCGGTGCGGTTTATCTCGGCCAGGCTAACACCAAGGAGCCGGATCCGAACTCGCCGGTCTTCGCTAAGTTCATGAAGTTTGCCGATGAGTTCCGCGGCAAGTTCGGCGTTCGCGCCAATGCCGACATCCCCCGCGATGCCAAAGCCGCCCGCGCGTTCGGGGCCGAAGGCATCGGCCTTTGCCGCACCGAACACATGTTCTTCGCCGAAGACCGCATTCAGCACGTGCAGGCGATGATTCTGGCTCGCGATGAGAAGACCCGCCGCAAGGCGCTGTTGAAGCTGCTGCCCATGCAGCGCAAGGATTTCGCCGGCCTGTTCACCGCGATGAACGGCTTTCCGGTGGTGATCCGCACGCTCGATCCGCCTCTGCACGAATTCCTGCCCAAGCGCGAGAACCTGATGGTCGATCTCGCCAAACTGCCCCACGCAGGCATCAAAGAGAAGAAGGACATGTCGGCCCGCTACAACATTCCGGTCGGCGAGTTGAAGAAGCGCGTGCCCGAATTGCTGCAGCGGGTGGAGGAACTGCACGAATTCAACCCCATGCTTGGCCACCGCGGCTGCCGGCTCGGAATCACTTATCCCGAGATCACGGAAATGCAGGCCCGCGCCATCTTCGAAGCCGTTGTACAGGTGGCGAAGAAGGGCATCAAGGTCATTCCGGAAGTCATGATCCCGCTCATCGGCAGCGTCGCTGAATTCAAAAATCAGAAGGACATTGTTGAGGCGGTTGCCAAGGAAGTGCTGGGCAAGGCCGGGGTGAAGGTCAAGTACCTGATCGGTACCATGATCGAGATTCCGCGCGCCGCGCTGACGGCAGATAAAATCGCCGCTGAGGCCGAATTCTTTAGCTTTGGCACAAACGATTTGACTCAAACCACAATGGGTCTTTCGCGCGACGACTATACGAAGTTCCAGAAAGCTTACATGGATCTGAAGATCTTCAAGGAAGATCCATTCGCGGTGCTCGATCAGGAAGGCGTGGGTCAACTGGTGCAGCTTGCAGTGGAACGCGGCCGTGCCACGCGCCCGAACCTGGAAGTCGGCATCTGCGGCGAACACGGTGGGGAGCCGAGTTCGGTGGAGTTCTGCTACCGCACCGGAATGGATTACGTGTCCTGCTCGCCGTACCGGGTGCCGATCGCCCGCCTCGCAGCGGCGCAGGCTGCTATCACGGGGAACGATAAGTCCGAAGTTGCGCGTACCGCTTAATTGCTAACGGGGAGCGGCCGCAGCTCCGCTCCCCGAACCCTTCTTTACCTGTGTTCCCATCTCTCCGCAAGCCGCGGCATCGGGGAGGAACTGCCCGGACGATGTGTACTGGTCCGGCATAGTTTCCGTCCACCTTATGTAGCGTCTGAGGAAATCCACTTTGGAGTAAGCGGCGGCTGATGGCGCATCAGCCGGTCCACCAGTGTGCCGGGCTCTTCTTCGGCAACCACCATCGCCCGATGCGCCGGCCGCAGAAACTCTTCCGCCACCGACTGATCGAACAATTGCAACAAACTGTCGAAATAGCCGCCTACATTCAAAATTCCACAGGGCTTGCTGTGCAGGCCGAGCTGGGCCCACGTGAGGACTTCACAAAATTCCTCGAACGTGCCAAATCCGCCAGGCAGTGCGATAAAACCATCCGACAGGTCGGCCATCATTGCTTTCCGCTCGTGCATCGATTTCACGACGTGTAATTCCTTCAAACCGCCGTGTGCCACCTCCTTGCGCACGAGCAGTTCCGGCATCACGCCGATCACCTTGCCCCCAGCCGCGATCGCCGCATCGGCGAGGCTGCCCATCAATCCCACCTTCGCGCCGCCGTAAACCAGTCCGATTCCCCGCGCCGCCAGCAGGCTGCCCAATGCGCGGGCTGCCGCGGCATAAACCGGCCGTGCTCCCAGGCTCGAGCCGCAAAATACACAGATTCTTTTCATAGACAGCTCAGTCTAACCCGACTGAAATTAGCTGTTGTATTCCAGAAACCAATCATGGGCATCCTCCAGCAGCGGGGCCGCGCCATTGCTGCTGAAATTCATGAAGCCCTTGCCGACGCCCCCTGCCGCGATACCGGCAGCCGGCGCCCTGCGGAGGGTGCGGATTGGCGGGAATGTTCAGGACACCAAGCTCATTTCCCAGGTGACGCCGGTATATCCGGAAATCGCCAGCGCAGGGGAATCGAGGGTACAGTTCTGCTTCGCTCGATCATCGCCACCGACGGCTCGCTGCTATCCATCGGGGTGACCAACACTCTGGCCGACCCGGATTTGGCAGCTGCGGCAGCGGATGCGGTCCGCCCATGGTGGTATCAGCCTACACTGCTGAACGGCCAGCCAATGTTAGTCATCACCACGATCTCCGTTAATTTTCATCTCCAGAAATAGAACTTGGCGGTCGCCAGCCTCCGCTCCGCTCAAGCCGCCGGCACCCGGCTGGAATATCTCTGCTTCCCGCCAGCGCCTGCGTTGCTATACTGTAACTTAGGGTCTAATGAACTGCACATGTTGGCCCGGATCGCGCATCTGACCCAGAGACAAGGACATCAGCGATGAATTCTCCCAAAATCAAAGTCGTCGAAGCTCCAGCGCCTGCAGAAAGTCCCGCCCAAACCACCACGCAGGGAAATTACAAGGTGTTCAATCGCATTGTCGATTGGATCACCAACGATCGCATGCAGCTTTTGAATATTACCGATCGTGTGAATGAGCTGGTGCGAAAGAGTGGTGTGAAGGACGGAATCATCCACCTGCAGAGCCTGCATACTACCACTGCGGTCTTCATCAACGAGTGGCAGGACGCGCTGGTACACGATGTCAAGACGTTTCTCGAAGAAGTCGTGGTCAGGGATCAATATTACCGTCATAACGATCCCGAATTTTCCGATTGTGAACGGCAGAATGCGGACTCCCACATGCGCGGCATGCTGATGGGGCAAACGCTTTGTTTGCAGGTCCGTAATGCCACTGTTCTACTGGGTACCTGGCAAAATATAATGTTCGCTGAATTCGACGGCCCGCGCAGCCGATCGCTGTCCGTTCAGATCTCCGGCATCTAGCCGGCATGCCTCGATTTTTTACCCTCGCGCAAGCCGAGCGCGCTCTCCCGGGCGTCGAAAAGGCATTGCGTGAGCTTCTGCGCCACCGTGACGAACACCAGCGGGCTGACGGCGAATTCCAAGCTTTTACCCGTAACATCATGATGATGGGCGGGACGATAGTAGATCACAGCCGCATCAACAGTATCCAGGCGCGGAAGGAAGAAAGTCTCACGGCGCTGAAACGGAAGTTTGAAGAGATTCAGGAGGCCGGGGTCCTGATCAAGGATCCCGATTCCGGTCTCATCGATTTTCCAACTCTCTATAAAGATCAGGAAGTCTATCTCTGCTGGCGTTTCGGAGAATCCGCGATCGCCTATTGGCACGCCGTGGAAGATGGATTTCGTGGCCGGAAAAGGATCGATCAGGAGTTCCTTTCCCACCACCGTGGGGACGACCCCACCGACCGTGATTGACGCAGCTTCGCTCTGGCAAGTACACTTACATAGGAATATTAGGAGCCCAATCGCTCAAGGATGCTTCTCGCCCGTGAATTCGTTTCTTACCTCTCTCGCCAGCTAGTGCAGCGACTGACTCCGCAAGTTATTGAAACAACCGACCCTGCGGCCGCTGTGGAGTTGATTCATACCGTCATCAGCGATGAATTGAACGCCGAAGACGACCTGAACGACGAAGTTCGGGAGATCCTCAGCCAGTACAGCGAGTACATGCGGCGCGAGGGCGTCAGCTATCAGGAGATGTTCCGCCGCATCAAGAAGACGCTTGTCTCACAGCGGAAGATTGTCCCTGCCGCGGGCCGCGACACCGGCGATCAGATGAAGCTCTCGCGAGACAAGCTGACCGACATTTCCCATAAGATGCTTGCCGCCATACGCAAGGGGCGCCAATTTCGCCTCAAAAAGGATCAGAATGAAGTGCGTCTGCAGATCCTGAACAATATGACGGAGCTTCTCCAGATTGAGGAGAAAGTGGATCGGGCGTCCCGGGCTAAAATCCGGACACAAAAGAAGGAAATTCCGGAAGGCAGCGAGGAATGGGATCTCTTGCAGCGCCGCTACTACGCCGAAGAGTTGAAGAAACTGGGAATCGATCTTTCCAGGTGAACGTCTCGAAATGAATCCGGGCATCGTCGTTGTCGGAAGTCTGAACATGGACTTCGTGATCAACGTCGATAGTCTTCCCGCGCCTGGCGAAACGGTTCTCGGCACCAATTTCGCCATGATCCCGGGCGGGAAGGGCGCCAACCAGGCCAACGCAGCCGGAAGGCTTGCAGTTTCTCATCGTGTGAAGATGGTCGGCCGCGTCGGATACGATGTTTTCGCCGATCATCTGAAGGCCAGCCTGTCCGCGGGCGGCGTAGATGTCAGCGGCGTGGTGGCAACCCGGGCGCAGCCAACCGGGACGGCCTTTATCTGGGTGGACCGGCAGGGCCAGAACAGTATTGTCGTGGCGTCCGGGGCCAACCACTCACTTCTGCCGGCAGACCTTACGTCCTTCGGCGGTGCCGGCTATGCGTTGTTTCAACTCGAAACCCCTCTGCCTACCGTGGCTGCGGGCCTGAAGCTGGCAAGAAGGGAAGGGGTCCAAACAATTTTGGATCCGGCGCCGGCGCAGCATCTTCCGCCGGATCTTCTCGCCGCCGTGGATATCCTCACGCCGAACGAAGGCGAAGCCGCCACTCTGTTGGGCCGCAAAGTTTCCCGTATCTCGATCGCCGAGGCCCCGGCTCTTGCCGCAGCCGTATTGGAGCTTGGCGCCAGGTCGGTGATTCTCAAACTGGGTGATCAAGGTTGCTTCTATCGGGACGCCCGGACGGCAATGTATGCTCCGGCATTCGGCGTGGAAGCCAGGGACGCGACGGCCGCGGGCGACACATTCAATGCGGCTTTGGCTGTGGCTTTAGCCGAGAATCAGCCAATCCAGACCGCGCTGCGCTTTGCCAATGCCGCGGCAGCGATCTCGGTAACCCGCCACGGCGCTCAGTCTTCTGCTCCCAGCCGCATGGAAGTCGAGCAAATGTTGCAGGAGCAGGGCTTATCCGGCTGAGACCCCCACCGGGACAACCGCCCCGATGCTGCGCTCGAATTGCTGCAACGATATCTCGACCGCAGCGGGATCCTGGGCTTTTGCCGCGTTCTCCAGAGCCGCGCCGGCAATGCTGATTTCGGGGAATCCGTAGCCTCTTCCGGTTCCTTTGCAATTATGTGCCATGGACTGGATTTTGGCGAAATCGGACACCCCCAGCGCCTCTCGCAAGGCCTCCAGGTCCAACTTCCGTTTTGCGAGGTAGGCCGGGCGCAGTGCTTCAATTCCTTCCGCAAGCGGTTCCTCGAGCGCCTTCACCGGCGCAGCGGAGCGCTTGGAAAACCGGGTAATCACCTCAACCAGGTCTTTCCGGTCCACTGGTTTCGTGAGATGTTCCACGCAACCGGCTTCTAGACTCTGATTGCGTGCTCCGCTGAGGGCATGGGCCGTCAAGGCGACGATCGGTACCTGAGGCAAGCCTTTTCCTTTCTCCCAGGCGCGAATTTCGCGGGTTGCCGTGTAACCGTCCATTATGGGCATCTGAATGTCCATGAGAACAAGATCGTAGTCCTCCCGGCGGCATTTTTCCACTGCCTCCAGGCCGTTCGATGCATACTCCAGCGACAGAAAAAGATTTTGCAGGTAGGCCTGTAGCAGAATGAGGTTTTCCTGATTGTCCTCCACCACCAGAACTTTGGTCCCCGGCTGCAGAGTTCCTGCGGAATGGGATTGGGATAACGCCGCTGTCTTGAGTGGCGCCGCGTTGCCTTCAACGGCCGTGAAGAAGGCCGTAAACACGAACTTCGACCCCCCTTCCGGCCGCGGCTCCATCCAAATTCGGCCAGACATCAGAGAAACCAGCGTTCTGGCGATGGCCAACCCGAGACCACTTCCTTCGAACGCGCGGCCAATACCGCCTTCGGCCTGTTGAAAAGGCTCGAAGATCATTTCCGCTTTGTCGGCTGGAACTCCGCAGCCCGTATCTGTGACCTCGAAGCGAACCCCCTCTTCGCCTAGAGGACTGCGCTCCCGGCGGACCGCCAGCTCGATCTTCCCCTGTGAGGTAAACTTGACGGAATTCCCAATCAGGTTCATGAGTATCTGTTGCAGGCGCTCCGCATCTCCTATCCAAAAACGCGAAGTGTCAGGATGGATCACCATCTTGAATTGCAATCCTTTTCGCGTGATCGCCGAGGCCATTGTTGCCTCACACTCGCCGAGGACTTCGTAGAGATCGAAGGCTGTCCGTTCCAGTGTCAATCCGCCTGCCTCGACCTTGGAGAGGTCTAGAATGCCGTTGATCAACCGCAACAGCCTGCGCAGGTTTCGATACGAGATCTCGACATGCTGCCGCTGCTGCTGATTGAGCGGGCTTTCCAAAAGAAGGGCATTCATGCCCATGATTAAGTTCATCGGAGTGCGGATTTCGTGGCTCATCCGCGCCAGAAAATCGCTTTTGGCGCGATTGGCAGCCTCGGCAGCCTCTTTCGAAAGCTCGAGTTGATGCTCGTGCCCCACGCGTTGTGAGATGTCGACGACGGCGCAAAGCGTCAGTTCTTCGGCGCCCGTTCCTATGCGGTTGCAGTAAACCTGTACGGGAATGTCGCGGCCGTCCTTGCGGACGCCAAATACGTCTTGTCCCTCTACGGCTTTCCTGACCTCTCTGCCTCTGTCCGCATCCCCATACGGCGGCAGCAGTCTTTGCACCGGGGAGCCGATAAGCTCACCCTGTTCGTATCCAAACAGATTCTCGACAGCGCGATTCGTCGCGCGAATCTCCCCAGCCGAATTCACCAGGAGGGAGCCGTTGATAGCCGACTCCACTCCCACCACCAGGGCCGCCTGCACCTGTCCGGTCCCGGAAATATCATGCCGGATGCAATGAAACCCCGTCAGCAAGCCTGCAGAGTCCTTTACGCCAGTGATCGCCAGAGTCTGGTGGAGGATGGCGGAATCGGCGCGTACGGCACGGATTTCGGTGTAGCCGCGGCCGCCGACGCGGGCTTCTGCGTAAGCTAAGCGGGTACGGGCGTGATCCTCCGGGTGGACGCTGCAACTCCAGTGTTGCCCAAGCAACTCCGCCTCACACCGTCCCAGCATGGAAAGAAAGGCGGCATTCGCGCCCACGAAACACTCGTCCTCATTTAGCTGGGCCAGGCCTGGGCCGGACACTTCGGTTGCGCCTTGCAGAGTTTCCAGTTGCCGCATCATACCCGGCATTTCGGTTACAACCGGCGATTCTTTAGCTGAACTTAGCGAAGTTTGCGAATCTGGACACTCCCGCCCTGCGTTCAAGACCGGCCTGCCCGGGCGCCTTGCACATGATCCAAAAGGTCACTGAGGTCGCTCTTACGCAATGGTTTCCGGAGAAATCCGGAGCACCCGCACTGCGCCGCCGAACGCTGCTGGGTTTCCAGATCGTCCGAGGACAGAATCACAATCGGGGTGCGCGTGCTGGCAGTCTGCGTCTCCCAGTCGCGGATCGAACGAATGGCCGTATAGCCATCCATTCCAGGCATATGCACGTCCATCAGCACGACATCGAAACGGTGCGTCCGGATGATGTCAACCGCTTCGTGACCGTTGCGCACCCGGCACAGGTTCGCCTTCAGCAGTAAAGCCTGGCTTAGGGCGAAGCTCTCGTCACTATCTTCGGCCACCAGGATATCCAACGCAGCCTGCCCCACGTAGTGTTGATGCGGCCGGAAGTTCGGATCGCTGATTTCGTCTACCAGGGAAGGGATGTGCACGGTAAGCCGCGCGCCGCCTGCAGTGTCGTGTATGACTTCCGCGCGTCCGCCTAACCCCCGCAAGCTCCGCCCGGCCACGATCACGGCAATCGCCTGCGGAATGCCGGCCCTCTCGGGCAGGTCGAACTGTTGCGGATCGGCGTTCAGCCAACTCTCAAGAAGGATGGCCAGCTGAGCGTCCGGCGGCGTTAAGGAAAAACGAAAGCTATTTTTCTGATTCTCTTTTTCGATGACTAGCGGCACGGCACCTGCCGCTGTGAGCTTTAAGGTAGCCTCCAGGATACGTGCCAGCACCTGTCCCACCGTCTGGCGGTCCTGCCGTATCGTCACCGGCTGCGGGTGCGTTTCAGCAACAATCCGGCTGGTGCGCTTTCCAGAAGCCCAATTCAGCAGTTCCACAGTCTCCTGCAGGCATTCGGCCGCATCGAAGTTTTCGGCTGCTTTTCCTGCCGGCAGGTCACTCGACAATAAGTCGCGAACGTCGTCCACGTAGCGCAACAAGCGGTCCGCGTTGCCGCGGCATGATTCCAGGCAGTTCTGCAACTGCCCATTCTGCGGCTGAATGTCAGCCTCAGTATCGTGGTGAAGCTCTATCAACCCGAGCGTTGCGCGCGCCGAGGTTTTTGCCTCGCGACAGAGGTTGTTCAGGATATTCAAAATTGTAGGGTTCGTCATGTCTGTTTCCGCCGTCCATTCCTGCCTAATCTTCCACCTTTCGCGCCGGGCTGATGGAGAAATAGTCGACCAGTTTCCGGACTGCGCTGACTTTCTTCCCGGTGTGTTTGGTCACCGCCATCTCACGCGCGATGATGGAAATTTGCTTGGCCAGAGCGCTGGAACTCGCTGGAAGGCCGCCTTTTTGCACCGCCGCGGAGATGTCTTTGGCGCTCGGCGGAAGCTGGTAGCGCACCGGCATTTGAATGATGTGTTCGATTTCACTCATCGAAAAATCACTGCGCCGCTCGGGGGAGTTCAGCACCACCGATACTTTGTCGGCAAGCTGCAGATCCTGCAACCAGCTGGATTTCCTGCGCGCGACGTGCAGTGCTCCGACATCGGGTGTGCAAACCAGAAAAATGCGCTTCGCCCGCAGCAGCACTTCGCATTCGTGCTGCTCCATGGATCCTGGCAGATCGACCGAGACCGACGAATACCGGCGAACGGCGAAATCCAGCAGTTCGGAGTAGCTTTCAGGCGGTAGCGAACTCGAAAAATCGATAGGTCCCGAACCGAGCATCTGCAGATTGCCGAACTGCGACACCAGATTGATCCAAAGATCCTCATCCAGTTGGTCTGCATAGATCAAGGCATCGGTGACCGGTTTTCCGCCTTCCGACTTCAATAGAAAGCTGGTGACGCCGAGACGGATATCGAAATCCAAAAGGAGCGCCGGCCCACCGCTCAGATCGGCCGACATGGCGCTGGCATATGTTGCCAGTGTGCTTGCGCCGCAGCCGGGCTTTGCGGGAACAAACGCATACACATCCGCCAGCAGCTGCGCCGCGCATCCGAGGTTCGCTACTGCGCGGTGGGCCGCCAGCAGAACTTCGCGATAAGTGAAATGGGGAAGAACGTCGCGCACTCCCACATGCATGAGCCGGACAATGTCGTCCCGGCTGCCCCCTACTCCAACGGCAATGGTCGATATCAACGGCCGGCCGTTGACCACACGCGCCACGGACATGGCTTTTTCTGAGTGCGCGAAATCGATAATAATCAGCGCTTTACTATCTGAATCGATGCCGCGCAAACGGGCGACTTCGTCATATCCAAGGTCCCAAACCGACTCGAAGGGGATATGGCCCTCGAGCGCCACGCGAGCATCTCTCCGGAACCCGGCATCGGATGAGAT
>JBDUEM010000194.1:0-14924 GCA_040002435.1 Bryobacteraceae bacterium | reverse complement strand
CTTCCCGCGGACAAGGTCTGACTCCCTGCATGAACCTTTTGATTTTTGATCTGGATGGAACCCTGATTGACTCCAAGCTCGATCTGGTGCACGCCGTGAACGCGACGCGCGCCAACATGGGGCTGACTGAACTGCCGCATGCCGTGGTTTTCTCCTATGTAGGCAACGGAGCGCCCACCTTGATCCGGCGATCGTTGGGTTCGGGGGCGAGCGAGGCGCAGGTGCAGGAAGGCCTCGACTTCTTCCTAGCTTACTATCGCGACCACATGCTGGACCACACTACGCTCTACCCCGGCGTAACGGAGACCTTGGACACACTGTTGGAGAATGGCAAGCGGATGGCGGTTCTCACCAACAAGCCGGTGCGCATCAGCAAGGCGATTCTCAGCGGGCTTGGCCTGGAGAAGCACTTCTTCCAGGTTTACGGCGGCAACAGTTTCGAGCAGAAGAAGCCGCATCCCATCGGGATTCAGACCCTGCTCTCCGAGGCCGGTATGGTGGCGGACAATGCCATGATGATTGGCGATAGCGCGGTGGATATCCAAACAGCGCGCAACGCTGGGATCAAGGCGTGCGGCGTGACCTATGGATTTCAGCCCGAGTCGCTTGCCGCCGACCCACCGGATTTTCTCATCGACCGCTTCGCCGACCTCTCCGCCATAGCAGGCTGAGGAAGCGTTATATACTCCGGTATATGCGTAAATTGGCTGCTCTCGTCCTTCTTTCGTCTGCTTTGTATGCGCAGGCTCAAAAGCAAGTCCTGCCCGGGGAAGATTGGGTGAATCTGTTCAATGGTAAGGATCTTGCCGGCTGGGTGAAGGTGGGCAACGAAACCTGGACCGTGGAAGACGGCACCATTCATGGACTTGCTACCACGAAGGACTACGGGTACCTGAAGACCGAGAAGAGTTACAAGGACTTCCATCTATCCCTGCGGTTTAAGTGCGAGGGCAACGGCAACAGCGGCGTGTTCTTCCATGTGGATTTCAAACCCGGCACGGCGGATGTTTCCCAGGGCATGCAGTTCGAAATCGACTGCCGCATCGGACAGCATACGGGCGGACTCTACGGCGATGGCAGGGGATGGCTGGTCTGGCCTTCACCGGAAAACGAAACCGTGGTCAGGGCCGATGAGTGGAACGAGTATCTGCTGAAGGTGGAAGGCAATCATTTCGTATCGCGTTTGAACGGCGTGCCGATGGTGGACTTCACTGACCCGAAACCCAAGTCGTTCGACGGACCCATCGCGCTGCAGCTTCACTCCGGCGGCTCCGGCAACATGCGTTTTAAGAACATCATGATACGTGATTTGACCAAGCGTTAAATGCCCCTCCGGCTGTACTACTGTGACAACTACGAGATCCCGCTGCCTCCGGGACACAAGTTCCCGATGCGGAAATACCGAATGCTGCGCGAGGCCCTTATGGCCGAAGGCGGCTTCGAATTCCACGAGTCACCGCTGGCGGATTATGAATCGATTGCGCTGGTTCACGATCAGTCTTACGTCAGCGCGTTCCTGAGCGGCGATATCGCACCCGGCGTCATCCGCCGTATCGGGTTTCCGTGGTCGGTGGGACTGGTGAGGCGGACTCTCGCCTCGGTGGGCGGAACAATCTGCGCGGCCGAACACGCGCTTGGGGAAGGCTTCAGCGGCGGGTTGGCAGGCGGTACTCATCATGCCTTCCGATCGGAGGGCGCCGGGTTCTGCGTGTTCAACGACGTTGCGGTGGCCATCGCTTCCCTGCGCGTGCGGAAATTGATCCGGCGTGCCTGCGTAGTGGATCTCGATGTTCATCAGGGAGACGGCACCGCCAAGCTTTTTGAGGACGATGAGGATGTACTGACCATCTCCGTCCACGGCAAGAACAATTTTCCGTTTCGAAAGCAATTCAGCAAACTGGACGTTGACCTTCCGGACGGTGCCGGCGATGCGGAGTATCTGGCGGTGATCCCCGCCGTTCTGGACAGGGCGATCGCGTTCGGGCCCGACATTATTTTTTACCAATCGGGAGTGGATGGCCTTGTGACCGACAAACTGGGCCGGCTGGCGCTCACGCTCGAGGGTTTGCGGCGGCGGGATCGCATGGTGCTGGAGACGTGCCTGGATCACAGCGTTCCCTGCGCCATTACTTTGGGAGGCGGCTATTCGGATCCGGTGGAACCCACCGTGGAAGCGCATGCCAATACGTTTCGGACCGCAGCGGTCTGCTATTCGAAGTACAGCAGCGCGTTAAAAAATATCTTGAACGCCTGATAGCTCTGTGCGCGATACTGCGGGCGCATTCCGAACAGGATGATGTGACCCGAGCCCATCGGCACATCTAACAATGCCGGCCGGTTCACCAGGTATTTCTCACCGAGCAGCCAACCGGAAGCTAAGACATTCGTTGCCGTATACGTCGCAACCGCGCGGTCCCTGGAGCCCTTCGGAACTTCGAAGGCGGGACTTCCTTCCGACCAGATAGCGATGTCCCTCGGAAGGCCGAGCATCAACGGATGTGTCGTATCCACCCTGACGTTAAGCAGAGATCCCGGAGAATAGAATTCCTTATTCGAGAGACCCTGCAGAGCGTTCCTGGCATCCACTCCCAGGTGCTCCAGCGCGTATTCCGTTGCTTCATTCAGGAACACCAGCGTGCCGCCCTGTGACGCGAAATGCTTCAGGGCTTCAGCACCCTTCTCGCCGAGTCCTCCGGTGTATTCTTCGGGCATTGCGCCCTGGCGATAGCCTGACTCGATCGCCGCGGCCCGCTGATCCGCGAAAATAATCACGTCGAACCGGGACCGCAAATCGTCCGCCTGAAACTCTTTGTTCAACACGCTGGTGTAGGCAAAACCGAACTGATCCAGCAGCCATCGTGTCCAACCTTCATCCATGTTAGGGATGTAGCTTTTGTAAAGCCCAATTCTCGGGCGCTTCAAGGCGCGGAATCCGGCATTGGCGGCAAGGCTGAAATCGCCACCGGCGGGGTTGCGCCAGACTCCCTTTCCCGATGCCCACGCTGTATTCGCGGTTCTCCAGGAGTCGATATTTCCTGCAGCCGTACTTTCCGCGGGCTCACCGAACTCTACGGCGCGTGACAGCTTCGCGCTGAATGGCCGGTCGATGGTGTCGACGGTCACGCCCATCAGCAGCGGCAGAGTCTGCGCCGTCACATCGTAGGGGCGGCGCGGAGGGCCGCCCGGATACATGCGCAGGTCCGGGTAGTTCTGACGCTCCAGCAGCGTCTTGGCGTAGGAGCCGTACGGCTGCCGCAGCGGAATCACGTAGCTTCCATCGGGATACTCCTTGCCATTGGCGCGGAAGGCTCCGCTGGCGCGATGGATCTCGACTTCGCCGAACGCCAGAGTCTCCAGCATCTTTCGCGTGGCGCCGGAGTCCAGTTGATTCGAAGAAATCACAAAGGAGTCCGGGGTGGTTCTCGCCAGAGCCCGCTGGCCGATGCGGTAGAAGCTGCGCAGGAAATCCGTTCGCCGGATCGCCGCCTGGTAGAGGCACGATTCCAGCGCCACCAGTTGATAATCCACGATGTCGCGCTGATGCCACTCGCCGCCTGTCCACGGCTCCAGGTAGTTCCAACTGCGCTCGCGGGGATTGTAGCCAAGGGCCGAATTGCTGATGTCTTCGGGCTTCACTACGATCGGCGTAGCCAGCCTCGCGCTGGCGGATTCGCTGAGGATGCGCAAGCCTCCGTGATAGGCCTGGTAATGCCTGGCGGGCGTCCAGAAGTCGTAAAGCGCATTGATGGCGACGCCCGTCATTCCGGCCGCCGTCAGGTCCGCGGCCATGGTGGCGCCGACCGAATTACAGAGCTGCGCGATGATGGGATCGATGTTCGGGTCTACCGGATCCAGCCACGGTGGCACAAACATCCGTGAGGCGTTCGGTCCCTGTTGGTGTACGTCGTACACAATCTGCGGATGCCAAACGTTCTGAATCTTTCCGATGGCGAGCCGCGTTTCATCCTGGGAGAAGATGTACCAGTCGCGATTGTTGTCGTGCCCCACGTACTTCTGGTAGAGTTCCGGCGGAGTTGTTCCTTCGTAGGGAGTGCCCAGCGTCTTGCGGTACCACTGCGTCACAATATCCACCCCGTCCGGATTTTGCGATGGAACAAGTATGAAGATTGTGTTGGCGAGGATTGCCTTGAATTTCGGGTTGTCTTCCGTGATCAGCTTGTACGCAAATTCGACGGCGGTGGAAGTCGACGCGACTTCCGTGGAGTGAATGGAGCAGGTAATCATCACTACCGTCTTGCCTTCGGCGATCAGCTTTTCGGCTTCGGCCTCGGTGGTTTTGCGTGGATCGGCCAGACGCGCCTGAATGCCCCGGTAGTAGTCGAGACGCTGCAACGTCTCCGGCGAAGAGATGGTCGCGGTGATGTAAGGACGTCCGCCGGTGGTCTTTCCCAGTTCGGCGACACGGATGCGGTCGCTGGACCTTTCCAGACTCTGGAAATAGGAAACCACCTTGGACCAGTCCAGCAGCTTACGGTCCGCGCCCATGCGGTGCCCGAAATGGCTCTCCGGCGTTGGAACGGCCGCGGCGCACAAAGATGCGGCCAGCACCTGGGCTAGCACCGGGGCCAGCACCAATGACGCGTGGCGGAATTTCACGCCCGCGTCAGCTCCGTCCAGAGCGCCTTATAGTAGCCAAGAAATCTCTCGGGCTCCTTGCTCTCGGCGGCCTCGCAAAGCGTGTACCGGTCGTAGCCCGATTTGGTCATCAGCGTGAACAATTCGCGCCACGGATAATCGTTGCTCAACTCGTTAATGTGCGCGTTCTTCACCCACGGGCGAAGCAGCTCCCAACTCTTCCGCACGCTCCCGTTCACCACATCGGTAGGGTTCGAATTCCAGCAGAGGCCCACCATTTCGTGCCGCGTCGCGCGCATGATGGCAGCCGCTACCGGGGGATTCTGCGTCACGTTGCCGTGGACTTCCATCCAGATTTCCACGCCCTTCCCCGCCCCGGCGTCTCCCAGTTCCCGCAGTCCGTCCGCAATGCGGCCCACCACAGTGTCAATGGGCTCCGCCGTCTTCGGCAATCCGTTGGGCCGCACCTTCACTGCCCAGGCGCCGGTATCGTGCGCCAGGTCGATAAACGTCCTGGCGATCTGGATCTGGCGCTTGCGCTCCGCGGCATCGGGCGATTGAAATTCACACGTACTGCCGAAGCTCAGCAACCGGACCTTGCTCCGCTCGAACAGGTTCTTGACCCGCTCCCGTTCCGCGGCGCCGATGGAGGGTTCTACCAGGTGCTTGTGCCCGGTCCGCAACTCGACCGCTTCGAAGCCCGCTGCCTGCAGATTCCGGATGATCGTTTCCACGTCCCAATCCTTCAGGACGTTATAGGTGACGGCTCCCAGCAGCATAGGCTACCAGCGCAGTTTTGCCGGCAGATACTCGGCGATGAGATCTTCGTAATACGGACGGAGTTCCGCGGCGTTGGGCTTGGAGTGTCCCTTTGAATAAAGATCGTAGGGATTGAACTTACGAACCCAGTCGAACATGTCACGATCCTTATCGTTGAACAGATAATCGTAGGCGCCTTCGCGGTGGCCGGGATAGAAAGAATGATAGCGGATCATGTACAGCGCCGGCTCGGGGAGGTAATCCTTCACAACATGGTAGAGGTACTCGTCGTGGCCCCAGGAAAGATCCACGTTCGTCATTCCGCAATTCTGCTCATACACACCAAGCCGCGTACGGTATTCCGGATTGCTGGAATCGGGATTGGCGGCGAAGAATTCCGGGAACACGATCTTATCGGAGAAGGCACAGCCCACCGGGAAAGTGTCTCCCACCACGGCCCACTGCGGCTCGCCGTACAGGCAGAGCAACTTGCCCAAATCGTGAATCAGACCCGTCAGAACAAACCATCGCGGGTGTCCGTCGCGGCGAATCGCTTCGGCAGTTTGCAGGTTGTGCTCAATCTGCGAGAGGTCGGTATCCGGGTCGCTGTCGTCCACCAGCGTGTTGAGATAATCCATGGCATCCCAGATGCCCATCTCGCCGCGCTCTTTACCCAGGTATTGCCGCTTTTTCTGCAGCACGAAATCACGCGTCTGGCTGGCATGATTCTGGCGGTAGAACTCGCGGACCACCGGAGGGGTGGCGTCATCGTACTTTCTGAATTCTTCCTCGCCTTTGCCCGGATCGTAGCGATCCTTGACGAAATCGTCCCACTGTTCCAGGTTATCCAGCAGACCAGAAATTACTCGCATTTAGAATCCCCATCGCCACAAATTAGCGCCCGCCGTATAGCCGGCGCCTACGGCTGCAAACAAAACGAGATCGCCCTTCTTCAGTCTGCCACTCTCCAGCGCCGTGCGGGTAGCCAGCGGGATAGTGGCGGCTGTAGTATTGCCGAACTCCTCTATGTTAATAATGACACGATCGGACAGCCCCATCTTCTCGGACACGGCGTCAATGATTCGCTTATTGGCCTGGTGCGGGATCAACCAGTCCACATCCGCCAAGGTCAGGTTGTTTCGCTCCAGAAGCTCAGAGCAAAGTTCGTACATTTTGCGCACCGCATACTTGAACACCTGCTGCCCTTCCTGGTGCACGTAGTGCATTCGATTCTGCACCGTCTCCACCGTGGCAGGCATGCGGCTGCCGCCGGCGGGCATCTTCAGATAATCGCCGCCCGAACCGTCAATTTCATTGGAGAATCCGAGGAATCCCACCTCTTCGCCGTCTTCAGACGGTTCCACCAGCATCGCGCCTGCACCGTCGCCAAACAGCACACAAGTGGACCGGTCCGTGTAATCGATAATGCGCGACATCGTGTCCGACCCGATGACCAATACCTGCTTGTGAGTGCCGCATCCTATCAGGTGGGCCGCCGTGGTGAGGCCGTACACAAATCCGGAGCAAGCGGCGATCAGGTCGAATCCCCAGGCTTTCTTGGAACCAAGCTTGTTCTGGACCAGACAGGCAGTGGAAGGGAAAAACATATCTGGAGTAACTGTGCAAAGCAGAATGGCGTCCAGCCCTGAGGCGTCGATACCGCGGTTTTCCAGGGCGATCTTTGCTGCCTCCACCGCCATGTCCGACGTGGCCATCTCCGGCGGCGCAATGTGGCGCGATCGTATGCCGGTTCGTTCCAGAATCCATTGGTCGCTGGTTTCCACCATATGGGTCAGATCCTGATTTGTAAGCACACCGGGTGGCGTAAAACAGCCTACCGCGGTGATCTTTGCTTTGCGCAAGCATCCTCCAGAAAACTAATTGTCAGGCGAGTGTGAAAATCCGCACTGGAACCCGCGGCCAAGTGCAAGCCGGGTACTCTTGCTATGTTACATTACGAGCTTAGATGGAAGTCGAAAGCACCCTTTTTTTTGAGACGCCCGAAGAAATCTACAGGCGTGTATTTCAGAGGGTAAATCCAAACGCCATCGCACCGGAAATTCACGTCGAGTTCCGCCGGTTCGCTAATGCAAACAGCTCCATACGCCTGCAGAACGGCCGCATCGAAGTAAAAATTACGGACTTGCTCGCGGCCGCGCCCGCGCCCGTAATGGAAGCTCTGGCGCACATTCTGTTAAGTAAGCTTTATCGAAAACCAGTTTCGCGAAATTACAGTCATCAATACCGGCTCTATTTAAACCGAAAGGATGTTCGTACTAGTCTGCATTGTTTAAGGCGGGCCAGGGGGCGCAAATATCTCTCCGGCGCGCAGGGCCAATGCTACAACCTGACTGAGCTTTTCGAGGAGCTGAACACGCGGCACTTCTGCGGCCTGATGGCTCGCCCGGAACTGGGCTGGAGCCGCCGCCCATCCCGGACTATGCTCGGGCACTACGACCCCTCCCATCACGTCATCATTCTCAGCAGCATCCTCGACCGCCCCGCCGTGCCCCGGCTGGCCGTCGAATACGTGATGTTTCATGAGATGCTCCACTTAAAGCATCCGGTGGATCATCGCGGAGCGCGCAGGTGCGTCCATACGCCTGAATTTCAGGCTTCCGAGAAACAGTTTCCAGGCTTGGGGGAAGCGAAGCTGTTGCTGAAAAAGCTACAATGAGATCCATTTCGCGCCTGTCCTGGGCCGTCTGTAGCCTTGCCGTGACCCAACTCGGCGCAGAGAAACCTTCGGGGAACCTGACGATACCGGAAATCTCCCGGTACGAATCCGTTTTGGAGAAATACGTTCGAGAAGACGGAAAGGTAAACTACGCCGGAATAAGTACTCATCCCACAGATTTGAGCGCCTTTGTGACCCAGATTGCCGCAGTAAGTCCAGACTCGGCACCGGCACTATTCAAGAATCGCGAAGCACAACTGTCTTATTGGCTGAATGCCTACAACGCCATCGTGCTGCAGTCTTTCGCGGCGGACTATCCGGAAAAGCGGGAACGCCTGACCGGAGTTGTCGGGCGCGCTTCGTTTTTCTATCGTCTCAAACACACGGTTGGCGGGAAGAATCGCAGCCTCGGCGATATAGAGGACAACAGCATCCGCAAGGTGTTCCGCGAGCCCAGGATTCATTTTGCGCTTGTCTGTGCTTCTGCCAGTTGCCCTTTTCTATCCCGCACAGCCTATACCGCGGAGAATCTGGAATCTCACCTGGAGGCGGATGCCGAAAGGTATTTCGCGCAATCCCGTAACTTTCGGATGGATGAGAGCAAGCGGGAGGTCACGCTGCCGCGAATTCTGGATTGGTTTAAAGACGACTTCGGCGGCACGCCCGACAAGGTCTTGGCGTTTGTGGCGAAATACCGCAAAGAAGAATCCGCCAAACTCAACAAGGGAGTGTGGCGGATTAAGTACTTCGACTACGACTGGTCACCTAACGATACGCGACCGTAGACGATTCAGGCAGCCTGGCTGGATTGCGGCATCATGTTTTCGACCCTGAGATGCAAGTGATCAAGGGAGCCGATGAGGTTTCGGACATCCACAGAGCCGATGCCGGCGGCGTGAAGAACAAGCCGGACGCGCACGGAAAACACAGCGAGCGAAAACGTGATTCGTTGCTTCAGTAGCGCGGCCACAAGTTCGGGACGATCCTGAGGAGAATAAACGGCCATCATCTTTGCAACATGCTGCAGACGGTGGAAGTCGCGGACAAGATTGCGAAGATAAGCCCGGAATACTTTGCGGCGCTCCGACCTCAGTTCGGATGCGATCTTTCCTTCGTAGCCCGCCTGGCTGGCCAGGAACTCATAATCATCTTCAGACAAGAGGCGCAGCATCGGCCTGTACCTGGAGACGGAGAAGTCTTCGAACCACTGGGGATCATAGCCGTCCGCTGCCTGTTTCGCAGTGATCTTGCGAACGAGCAGCGCAAACGCTAAGCTGATGAAAAACAGCGGCAACAGAGCCGAAATCCAAAGATTCATGTCTTGCAATTGGTCCACTCCTGATTAATATTAATCGAGAATTTCCTTTTTCGCAATGATTTTAAAAAGACTAGTACTAATTTGGCCGAAGATTATCGGAGGTCACTCTTTGGCGGAGTGGACTAAGGTCCGGTTGATAGAATCCAGCTGTGCCATGAGGCGATCTTCCTGTGCCGAGTCCCAATAATGGCCGATTTTCACGGGAATGTTCTCGCCTTCCGCCGACAGACCGAAGATCCAGACCGTGCAGCACAGGAGTACTAACACCTGGACAGCGATGTTTAAGAAAACGAAAGAACCTCCGGGCATCATCAGCGCGACGATGTAGGTGGTGGCCTTGATGAAAAAGTATCCCGCGAAAACACAACAGTGCACCACGGTGTTCCGGTTCAACGTGATAGGGAACCACAGCAGGCAGAAGGTGATCAGCACGACGAACAAAAGCAGGCTGATGGTCACCAGCTTCGAGAGAAGAAAAAAGTTGGCCAGGATCGGATATTTTTCCGCCGCGCTCTGATAATCGAGCAATAGTGTAGCGAAAGACAGGACCACCGATGCGGCGATCGATCCGGTCAGGCCCCATCTTCCCCAGGTCTCGATTCCGGGGTGATTTCGCAGGACAATCCCGTAAACTTCCAGAATCGCCAGTGCGGAAAGAATCCAAACGATCGGCTCACACGTAAAGAAGAAGTAGCCGAATGCGTTGGATCGATAAGGAATGACCAGGGTGAGCACCATTCGCACCACCTGAAACACCACATACATCGTGAAGTAGCGGTAGGTGCCAATCAGCTTGCTATTGACGAGGCGAAAGAACAAAAAAGCAAAACCAACGATCTGCAGGTACTGCAGGGCGTGGAAAACTGTAGCGGTGTGTTCCATTAATTCAAGAAAGAGACAAAAGCCTGCCTAGATAATAGTATCATTGGCAGGCTTTCACGTCTCTAACAAACGAATCAACCTGGTCACCGCTGCATTCCGGACGTCTCTTAAATGGAGGCGTCGCAGGGAAAGCAAGAGGGGATGATCTTCACTTCGGCCGCGCTGGCATCGCAAGGGAAGCAGGAGGGGATAATATTCACGGTCGCGGCTGTCGCGTCGCAGGGGAAGCAAGAGGGGATAATGTTTTCCTTAGTGGTTCCCATTGCGGTAACGTACTGAACGCCAAGGGCGAGCATGAATACAATTTTCATCGTCATTGTTGGTGTAATCCTTCCGAACTTAGATTGGTAGAACGTGGTACTAGAGTAGCCGCTTGGTACGTACCTAGGGGGTTTCTGGGTGAACGTTTTCCGATCACGGAACTAACTGTTTGTTTTGTTCAGGCTGTTGATTCGCGGGCAGATGCAAACCGTTTTGGGGTAATATCAAAGACAGGATTTTTCCTATGACAAAACCGCAACCGAAAGGAGCCTTAGAACGCGGGGTTACATCGGATCTATGGCGTCACACGCTTTCGCAAATTCCCTCTTGCTTTGGAAGGATGGTCTATCTCTCTTCGTTGCGCGCGCCTAATACCGGGCGCTACGAACACCACGGGCTGGCAATGATTTTTGGGAGCGCGCAAGCCGACAAGGCTCTTCGCAAAACCCATACAGAAGCCTTTAACGAGTGGCTGAACTACTCCCTGGAGCAGCAGAAGGCGGACCTCGACCTTTATTTGTCAGCGCAACAAGCCGACAAAAGGGAAGTCGTTGAAAATTGGGCTGCCTTGGCGCCTTACCGCTACTTTCCGCCGGCCTCAGCCAAGGACATGGAACGAAACCTTTACCTCGTGGACCTGGAAGCGCTGCTGGCGATGCTCAAGAACGATTACGGCGTCTCTTCCCCTGATCCAGACGCATAGCGACACCGGTAACTTGGCCGATCACATCAATTTCTTCGGGAAACCCGAAGATCTCCGGATTGCATTGCGACGCGGGGTGGGGCTGCAGCACCAGTTGATTGTCGCTTAGATTGCACCAGCCGCACGCATAGCCTTGGCGGTGTTCCAGAAAGTAAATGGGCCGCTCAGATTCGTGGGACCAGCCGCTGTTGACGATCTTGCGCCGTGTCTCATCGATTACAACCAGAGAGCCAGGCTGAATCAACGGGTACATAGACCAGTCTTCTGACCCGATGTAGGCATAACGGTGACTCTTCAACTCCATCCCGTTCAGCAACATGATGGGAAGCTTGCCCCAGCGCTGGATCATCCGGCTCAGATAGGTGGTGCGCCGCAGATCGATGCCCGGGTCCAGTGCCAAGGGCAGCTGCACTTCGCCGTGGCCGTTCGGTTGAAAACCGACCATGTGCGTACGGGTGACGTCAATATGAATGGAGTCGCTGGCCATGAGGGAGACATCTACCCCGTACCAATCCAAAACGTCCATGATGTCTAACTTGTAGATTGTGCAAAGCGAATAGAGACGGTAGATGGAGGGGACCGTGCCTCTGTTCTCGACGTCAGCGAGGCGGCTCAGTGCGATGATATATTCATCGCTTTTGCGGCGGGCGGCGATCTGGATGCTCGCCTCTTCCACGTCGCGGTAACGCAAGTTGAGTTCTTCTCGCTTCTTCTTCAGCTTCTGACCGGCTTCCTCCATCGTCACGAATTCCCCTGCTTACGCCTTACCCTTCAATTATCCCGCTTCAGGCCGGTTAGAGTATTAAGGCGTTTCTGGACTAGAATTATAGCTACGTGGCGGAGCGAAGACAAGCGCGTTTTCCGAATCTGTTCTGATTTCAGAACAGAAATTGTTTAAGGAGGCTGAATTTGAAAATTGTGGTGGGAATCTCAGGAGCCAGCGGATCCATCTATGGATTCAGGCTGCTGCAGAAGCTGAGAACCCGGCCGAATACCGAGATTCACCTGATCCTTACACGGTCGGGCGAAAAGACAGGTTTCCTCGAACTGGGCAAGATTGCCGCAGATTTGAAAGCTTTATCAGATTATTCCTACCCCCATGAGGATATTGGATCCCGATTGGCGAGCGGAAGTTACCAAACCGATGCCATGGTGGTCACGCCATGCTCCATACACTCTATGTCGGCCATTGCAAGCGGAATCAGTAATAATCTTTTAGTTCGCGCTGCCGACGTTATTCTCAAGGAAAGGCGGCGCCTCATTTTGATGGTCCGCGAGACGCCCTTCCATCTTGGCCATCTACGCACAATGGTGGCACTTACGGAGATGGGCGCCATCATCGCTCCGCCCATTCCCGGCTTTTATCATCATCCGCAAACCATCGAGGAACTGGTGGATCACAGCGTGGACCGGATTCTGGATCTGTTGGGTGTTCCAAACGAAACCGCTCAGCGCTGGGACGGACCCGCGATACAATCCTAGGGTGACAAAACCTTCCAAAGCGCCTAAACCTCCGAAAACAGCAGCTTTCCAGGGCGAAAAAGGAGCATTCAGCCAGGTTGCGGTGCAGCAGCTGCTCGGAGACGAGGTCACCGTTGTCCCATGTCAGCGCTTCGAAGAGGTTTTTCGCGCCCTGGCGGATGGCAAGGTGGACGTGGCCGTCATCCCGATCGAGAATACCCTGCACGGTTCGGTGCACGAAAATTACGATCACCTCCTGAATTTCGACCTGCCCATCGTCGGCGAGACGAACGTCCGGATCTCACACAGCCTCATCGCATGCCCGGGCGTCTCTTTTAAGAAGATCCAGCGCGTTTATTCTCATCCGGTTGCCTTGAACCAGTGCCAGAATTTTTTCGCCGCCAATCCGCAGTTTGAGAGGATCAGCTTTTATGACACCGCAGGCAGCGTAAAAATGATCATGGAAGAAAACCTCCCGGATGCTGCGGCCATCGCTTCCTCGGTAGCAGCCGGGATTTACGGGGCGAAGATTCTGAAGCGCGGAGTCGAGGACGACCGCGAAAACTTCACCCGGTTCTTCCTGCTGAGCAGGCCTGGTCATCCCGTGCCGACCGCCGATGCAAAGCTATGGAAGACATCGCTCGTCTTCACCACCAGAAACACCCCGGGCTCGCTATTCCGCGCCCTCAGCACCTTCGCGCTGCGCGATCTGAGTCTGGTGAAGATTGAATCCCGGCCGCTGCGGGGAAAACCTTGGGAGTATCTGTTTTATCTTGATTTTCTAGGCAGAGTCGACGATCCGGTAAGCCAGAAGGCGCTTGGGCACCTGGCGGAATTGGCTGATCTGCTCCGCGTACTGGGTTCTTATCCGAAGGGTATTTAGGCCTTTCGGGCGCGCCGTGCCACGGGAATTACCCACTTCATCGCGGTATGCGTCGAGGAAAAACTGGCAATTTTGGTGTCTACCAGGCCCGCTGCCTTGCCTGCAGCCATCACCTGCGCTGCCGTGATGTGTTTTCGGCCCTTTGGCCAGACCAGCCAGAGCGCTCCGGCCGGCGATAGCTCTCCGGCGTACTTCTCGATTTGTTCCAAATCGCCTTCCGCTTCAATACCGAGGAAAACAAGATCCGGCGGTCCCGTGCCAAGGCCGTGCGAAATGGATTTCAGGGCGTTCTGAAAAGCTTCATCCTCAATGTTGAGTACGGCGACGGAGGTACCCGCCTTTACTCCCAGCTTCTCCAGCAGGCTGGGCGGATGCTGGATCTTGCGCATCCACTTCTCAGCCGCCGCACCGAGATCCAGCGCTAGAGTACCGTCGGCGAATCGAACGCGCAACTGTCCGTCCCCCGCGGTGATCTGCTGAATACCCGGAAACGGTATCTTCACCCGAAAATCGCCGCGGAAGAGCAGGTAGTCCGTCTCCAGCAGCGCCTTTCCCTCGGAGGCCTGTTGGTTGAAGTGCGCGGTGCAGAGCGCTTCCGCCCCCATTTACGCCCCCAGTAAACCGCGCAGAAGCGCGACCCCCATCTTCATGTCTTCCAGCTTCCGGGCATGATCCTCCACCTCCCGCTCGACGTTCAGCGGACCGCGGAAGCCAACCTGCTTCAGCTTCGCCAGGAATCGCTCCATGCCGACCGCTCCCTGCCCAAGTGGCATCTCAACTCCTAGCGCTGTAGCCGAATCCTTTGGCGGCCATGCGCCATCTTTGGCATGCACCGAGATCACGTGTTTTCCCAGGAGTCCCAGAGCGTCAATCGGATCGCCAGTGCCATAGAGAATCATGTTGGCAGGATCAAAATTGATACCCAGGTTGGGGCGGTCGACGTCCTTGAAAAATTGCAGGAGCTGATCGGCGGGTTCCTGTCCCGTCTCAAGCGCGAACGTTTGTCCATGCCCTGCGGCGTGATCACAGACCCTCCGGATCAGGTCGCGGACGGCGACGTAGTCAGGGTCGCCGTGGTCCTCCGGAACAAAACCAGCATGGCAACCCAGCCCGGGAATACCGGCCGCGGCGGCGAAGTCGCTCACCTCGATAGTGCGGGCTTCACGCTCCGCGCGCGTGGTTCGCGGAATGTATCCGACAGTCGCCTCCACGGTCGGGATATCGGCGTAACTTTCCCCGGTGTAGGCGCAGAACGCCGTGATGACGGTAAAATTCTCCCGCGCCAACACGGATTTCCAGTCCTCCGCCATTCCAGCGAGCGGGAGATCCCCCGGGATTCCAAGCTGGCCGCAGCGAACGCCCAGCGACTTGGCCTCCCTGATGG
>JBDUEM010000193.1:0-14983 GCA_040002435.1 Bryobacteraceae bacterium | reverse complement strand
ACCTTGATCTCGATAATCGCCGACATCAGCTTCTCGCCCATCACATCGGCCTTGATGGTGCCCGTGGGCACGTCGCTCATCAGAGACGTGATCGGGTTCTTCTTCTCGAACGTCACTCCCGCCTTGGCCAGAGTCCAGCAGGCTTTCTGAATATCACGGAACCAGACGCCCACCCCCGGCCGGCCGAACTCGATGGTGAACCCGACTTCACCCACCATCACCCGATCGGACACATCGTTCGTCTTTACCTCTTCCGTGCCGCGGCCTTCAATTCCGGTCGATTCATGGGGCACGCGGGGATCGGAAAACGCGCGCCGCACCACACGCGGCCAAGTGAGTTCATCGGGCTCAAACGCCGCAGTGGGGCAGATATCGGGTTCCGGATCGAAGCGCAGGCGCAATTTCTGAAACACCTTCCGCATGGTCCGGACTATGGTGGGATTCAAATGCTCCTGGCTCAATCCGTTGTAGCAGGCGTAGCACTCCACGCATTCCGTACGATTAATGGTGGCGCGCTTGATCACCGGATCTATGTAAATTGCCCCCATCGGGCAGACGTAGGTGCAGTTTCCGCACGCTACGCATTTTTTAGGATTGATTGTCATGTTGTACCCTCCGCAAATATTTGCCGGCTAGCATCGATTTTACAGAATAGAGCGGCGGCCACCAAACAGACGCCTGCTGCCACGAAGAATGGAACGTTCCAGCCAAAACTACTCGCCAGATATGCCAATATCGTAGAAGATATTGCGCCTCCTATGTTACCGCAGGTATTCATCACGGCCGACGTCGAACCGGCAAAGTCGCCGCCTATATCGAGCGGCAGCGCCCAAGCCACTCCCACCGTTAACTCCAAGCCAAACACGGCGATGCAGGTGAAGTAGACGCAGTCCACGGAACTGGATGTCAGGGTAGCGGGAATAATGCCCGCGGCCGCTAACAGAAATCCGGTAACGGCTACGACGCGGCGGGACATTTTGACGTCACCCGTCCGCTTTAGCCACCAGTCCGTGGAAATACCGCCCAGGAAGTCGCCCGCCGTTCCTGCGAAGAGCGGCAAACTGGCATAGAAACCCATCTCCTTCAGGCTGAAATGGCGATAGGAATTCAAGTACGACGGAAACCAATCCAGATAGACGGCAAGGCAGTATCCATAGCAGAAGTACATCGCCGAGAGATACCAGAGGGTCCGATTCGACAGAATTTTCTTCCAGGGAACCGACTTGGCGATGCCAGGCCGGGGTCCGCCCATTGAGGAATGGATCAAGTCCAGCTCGGCCGCATTCACACTGCCGTGCTGCTCCGGCGAATCGCGGTAATACCAGAACCACACGGCAGCCCATGCGATGCCCAATGTACCGAATGTCACGAATGCCGTCCGCCACCCGTAGGCGGCGATAATCCACACCACCAGCGGCGGGGTCATGGCCGCGCCCAGGCGCGAACCGGCGTGGGTGATCCCCTGCGCATAACCCCTCTCCGCCGGTAGAATCCAGCGCGAGAGTGAGCGTGTCGCGTTCGGAAACGCCCCGGCCTCCCCAGCGCCAAAGAGGAAGCGGAACGTCACCATGGACGCGAGGTTCCAACTCAAGGCTGTGGCGGAAGTGAACACGCTCCACCAGACGACGATCCACGTCAGGGTGCGCCTTGGACCGAACCTGTCACCCAGCCACCCGCCGGGAATGTTGAAAAGCGAATATCCCCATCGAAACACGCCCAGAACCCAGCCCATGGCGACCAGCGAGAAGCCGAACTCGGCCCGTATGCTGGGAACCGCCGAGGAGATCACCACACGGTCCATGTAGGTGATCATGTATGCCGCAACCGTCAGCCATAGGACGACGTGCCGTACTCGCGTTGGCCGTTGCGGCAGCACGGCTTTAGTTGGCTTTGTTGCCAGCAATCAATACGGTCTCGATCGTCCGTGTATTCTTGATGTTCTCCAGCGGATTCTTGGCGAGCACTATCAGGTCCGCCCACTTGCCCTTCTCCAACGTGCCGAAATCTTTTGACACGTTGAGAAACTCGGAAGAATTCTTCGTTGCAATCTGGATCACCTGCATCGGCTTCAGACCCGCGTCGACCATCAGTTCCATTTCCCAATGTTCGAAGTACCCTGGAAACCGCGCCGGAGGACCCGTATCGGTGCCGAAGCCAACCTTTACGCCCGAATCCACCAGCTTCTTCAGATTCTTCTTCGCTGTGTCCAGGAACTCCGGCAACCGCGCGAAATCATGATCGGCCCTGACACCCTTCTGATATTCCGGGCTTTTCAACGTAGCGATCACCTTGGGTGAAACCGAGCGTGAGAAAAACGGATCATCATAGAAGGACTGCGGGGTCGCGTAGATGAAAACCGAAATCTCCCGTGTCAGCGTAGCGGCCTGCTGCCAAGCGCCTTTCTTCTTCATCAAGGCGATCAGTTCATCGTCCACAGGCTTGTCGCGCACGCTATGCGCCAAGCCGTAAAGGCCTGCGTCCACCAGCTTCTTTGCGTCATCGAGATAAAAGATATGGGCAACGGTATGCAATCCCTTCACCTTGGCCTCGTCGATAACCGCTTTGGACAGGTCGAGGCGGATCTTCGGCTCTTTCCCCAGGTGATCGTCCACCCAGATCTTGATCAGGTCCACCTTTTTTGCGGCATTCTCGTCCACGCCCTTCTTAGCGTCGGCTGCCGTCTTGAGTTCGTAAGGCACGCCTTTCATGCCCATGGCTTTCGTGGGATAGCCGCCTTCGCCAGTGAATCCGCGCCCCGCCGAGTAAATACGGGTAGTGCTGGGCCGTCCGGCGCGCTGCTCATTCCGAACCGTCAATGCAAGATCGCTGTCGCTGCCCATGGACACGACAGAAGTAACTCCATAGTTCGCGTAAGTCTTCAGGTTCTTGGCGAGATTCTCGCGCGTAAAATTCTTCGGATCCTGCACGAGGTCAATGGTGTTGCCCAGGTGACCGTGGAGGTTGATGATGCCGGGCATGATGTATTTGCCTGTGAGGTCAGTGGTCTCAGCGCCGGCCGGAGCTTTCAGGCCGGCCACCGGACCGGCATAGGTGATGCGGCCGTTGTCAATGACCATCGCGGCATTGGCAAGCGGCTGTCCTCCCCTCCCATCGATCAGTGTGAAATTCTTCAGCACCTTGACTTCGGCCGATGCACTGATGGCTGATAGCAAGGCAGCGGCAACTAGAACAGCTCTCATCTTCGAGCGTTTCCTCCTGGAATTGGGGATTCTATCACAGGACTGATACTATGCCATGTATGATTCGCCGCGCATCCAGCATCGCCGCTATATTCATCTCCCTGGCCTTTTCAGCCCCGAAAATGAAGGTGCTGATTGTGGACGGGCAGAACAATCACAATTGGCAGCAGACCACGCCTGTGCTTAAAGCACGGCTGGAAGAAACCGGTCTGTTCACGGTCGACGTCGCCACCACGCCGCCCAAGGGTGGGGACCTCAGCAAGTTCCAACCGGATTTCGCGGCTTATCGTGTCGTAGTCTCCAACTACAATGGCGAGCCCTGGGCCGCGGAGACCAAGGCCGCGTTCGAAAAGTTCATCACCGGCGGAGGCGGATTGGTCTCCTATCACGCAGCCGATAATTCCTTTCCCGAATGGAAGGAGTACAACCAGATGATTGCCCTCGGCGGCTGGGGCGACCGTACGCAGAAGGATGGTCCGATGGTTCGGGTCCGATCCGGCGCAATGACGCTGGAGGACAAACCCGGCAATGCCGGCCATCACGGCAAGCGCCATTCTTTCCAAATCAAGACAGTGGACGCGAAGGACCCGGTCATGGCGCCGCTGCCGCGCCTTTGGATGCACTCGACCGACGAACTCTATGACAGCCTCAGGGGGCCCGCGAAGAACATGAAGCTGCTGGCCACGGCCTATTCCGACCCGGCTACCGGCGGCACGGGCGAGGATGAGCCCATGCTCTTCACGATTGCCTTTGGAAAGGGGAGGATCTTTCACACCACGCTGGGGCATGATGTGGAGGCCATGAAATGCGTCGGCTTTATTGTCACCCTCCAGCGCGGCACCGAGTGGGCAGCACATGGGAAAGTCACACAAAAAGTGCCGAAGGATTTTCCGGGTCCGGACGCAGTCAGCTTACGGCCTTAACTCCCCGCGGAAATCGGCGGCTTATCGTGCGGATTACCGCTTCGCGGTCATCTTGTGCGGCACATGGCAACTGACACACGTTGCCTCAGGCTTGCAGGTGGCCGGAAGCGTCGTGTGGCACTTCTGACATTGCTGCTGCATCTGCTTCACAGACCGCAGGCTGTGGACGCCGTGGCAAGTGGCACAATTGGCTGATCTGACTTCCGACCGGGCCAGTACAAGGGCGGCATGCTTTGTCGTCAGATAGTCCTTCTTCTGCGCGGGATGGCAGGTCCCGCAGAGCGCTGGCACCTCGTCCGGCGCCGCGACCCTGTCAGGGGATGCCGCCCCGGTGGACGTCCGATGCTTCACGCTCGGCCCGTGGCAGGCATCGCAGCTTAGCCCTTTGGCGAAGTGCGGATGCGTCTCCAGGTCGGCGACCTGTTCGGCGTGGCAGGGCGCGCAGTATTCATGCGTCTTTTGCGCGACGAGCGGCAGCGCGAGAGCCAGCACGAGCGCCAGTAACAGCGGACACTTCATGCACGCTTTACCAGACCGCGATCAATCGAGGCCAGAGTCGGCTTGCCCGCCAGCGCCATCGCCAGCTTCAATTCAGCACCCAGCATCCAAAGCACACGCTCTGTACCCGCCTGACCGAACGCGCCCAAGCCCCACAGCGGAGGCCGTCCTACCAGAACCGCCTTGGCGCCGTAAGCCAGGGCCTTCAGGGCGTCCGTCCCCCGGCGAATACCGCCGTCCATCAATACCGGAATCTTTCCATTCACGGCGCTCACCACGTCGGGCAGCGCGTCCAATGTGGCGATCACACCATCCAATTGACGTCCGCCGTGGTTTGAGACGACAATCCCGGATGCCCCGCTCTGTACGGACATCGCAGCATCTTCCGGCGCCAGAATGCCCTTTAATAGAACCGGCAGCTTGCAGGCGGAGCGCAGCCATTCCACCTGATTCCAGGTCATGCTGGGTGTATGCGGCTGCCACATCGCCGGCAATGCCGGATTGCGCGGCGGCCGCTTTTCGTCATCCTTCGGCACGCCGCTCTGCATATATCCGTAGTCGAAGCGGTTGCGATTGTTGCGGTCCCGGTTCGACTGGTACTGGTTATCCACGGTAATCACGATGCCTTTACAGCCCTGATCTTCCACACGTCTGGCAAATCCGGAGGCCTGCGCCTTTGTTGCCTGACCGGTGCTGTTGGTCCACCAGTTCAGCGGCTCGCCCGCCTGCATAATTTTCTGGACGCCGGTGGGTGAACAGATCAAAGTCTTCGATGCCAGCGCCGCCTTCGCAACGATCTGGTCGGCGTCCGGAAGCACCAGGTTCTTTCCTCCGGAGGGGGCAATCAGAATCGGCATCGGCATTTTGATGCCGAGCAGTTCGGAGGAAGTATCCACGGTGCTCACATCCACCATCACTCTCGGAATGAGCACATGCTTGGCATAGGCTGCGCGGTTGGCCTGCAGCGTCAATTCGTCCTCCACGCCGCCGGCGATAAAGTCATACGCCATCTTGTGCAATTTGCGTTTGGCCACTGCTTCGAACTCGTGCAGATTGATGGGTCCCATCAGGTCGTCATCGGATATGGCGGCTTGCGAGTAAAGAGGTGATGCCGCGGCAAACGCAAGCAGGGACTGTAGGGCTTCTCTTCTGTTCATTTCACGATGATTATATGCTGCCGCCGTTCTTAGGTGCAGCAGGCCGCAACAGATCGAATCTGTCCGTCACTCTTGTGTAAGAGGGCCCACCCATCCTTCCAATCGGGCGCAGAATGTCAGGGTCGATCCGAAAATTCTCGAACACTTCGTCGTTCAAGTGGAACCGCAGCACCTCACCAATCACCAGGCTGCCGCCCAGAGGCTTTGCGCTCACTTCTACAATCTGCAACAAACGGCACTCCATGTTGATCCGTGATTCGGCAACCCTCGGCGGCCGCACCAGGTCGCTGGCGACCGGTGTCAATCCGGAAGCGGCGAACTCATCCACCTCGGGCGGAAACTCTGCCGAACACGCATTCATCTGTTCGGCGAAGTCTTCTGAAACGATGTTTACGACGAACTCTCCGGTGGCTTCGATATTTCGCAGCGTGTCCTTGCGCGTGCCGTCGCTGCCGCGCACCATGGGCGAGAAACAAATGACCGGCGGATTCGCACTGATGGCCGTGAAGAAGCTGAATGGCGCCAGGTTGAAAGCGCCCGCGCGGTTCATGCTCGAAACAAATGCGATCGGGCGGGGCACAATAGCCCCGATCAGCAGTTTGTAGATGTCGGAAACCGGAGTGGACTGCGGATCCACCGTTACTTGCCGGCCCGTCACTTGCCGGCCCGTCACTTGCCCGCCCCGGCGGGCTGCATCCAGCTCTTCCAATAGTCCATCCACTCCACCGATTCTCCAGCAGGTAAAACATGAATGGGATTCAAGCCGTCCAGCATGACGGCCGATTCGTCGGTGTGTGTCTTCTTGAACTGATTTGCGAGGGCTTTGGGATGCGGCCCGTGGTGAATGCCGCGCGGGTGCAGGGTGGCCATGCCCGCTTTGATGTTGTCGCGGCTGAAAAAGTCCCCGTCATGATAGAACAGAAACTCATCGTAATCAGTGTTGCGGTGGAAGAACGGAACCCGCAGCGCCTTTGGATCCTCTTCGAGTGGCCGCGGCAGAAAGCTGCAAACCACCGCGCCTCCCGTTACGAAAGTTGTGTGCGCGCTCGGCGGCAGGTGCGCCCTGGGGCTCATCACCGGACGGATATCCCGCATGTTGATCTTCCAAGCCGTCAGATCGCCTTTCCAGCCGACGACATCCATCGGGTTGAACGGATAGAACACTTTCGAATACTCGTTCTCGCATTTGATCCGCACTTCCCATTCGCGTCCGTCGTCCTCAACCGGCGACGGCTCCGGAGTGACAATTACCCCGGGATCGTAAAGCGCATGCTGCCCGAGCAGACCCTTCTCCGGCTGCTCAAATTCCGTTTTCGACTCCACAATCAGAAAGAAATTGTCGGTCGTCCGGGGCAGAATACGATAGGTGACCGCGCGCGGGAGGTGGATGTAGTCGCCTTTCTCAAATTGGAGCGGACCGAAGTCCGTCTCAACCACGCCCTCTCCCCGATGCACGAAATAAAGCTCATCGCCATCCGCATTCCGGAAGTAGAAGGGCATGGCAGCCGAACGGCGGGAAATGGAAAGTACGACGTCAGCATTTCCCAGAAAGGCAAGTGGGGCGCCGTCCGCGTCCGCCAGATCCCCGGGCTCCAGACGGTTCAAATCGAAACAGTGCGGGCGAAGTTTTCCTTCGAAACGAACCCAACCGGTCGGCGGATGCGTGTGGTAGAGGTGTGCTGACTTCCCGTAGAATCCCTTGCGGCCGTGCTCTTCCTCGTAGGTGCCTTCCGGCAACCCGACGTGCGCTTGGGAAGTAGTCTTTCCTTTCTTTAACGGATACATGCGGCCTCCTCATTTGAGCACCACAAAGATGTGGTGCCACGCCATGTTACAATGATAACAGAGGTGGAATGGCAATGGAGTTAATTCAGCACTACACCCCGGAACACCATCGTGTTTGGAAACAATTGTACGCGCGCATGCGGCCGAAATGGGAACGCTACGCCAACGCCTCTTACTTGCAAGGACTTTCGGCGCTGCGGCTCGATCCGGATAGCATCCCGCGGCTTGAAAATGTCAACCGGTTTCTCTGTCCGCTCACGGGTTTTCGGGCGAAGGCCGTTGCCGGTTACCTTCCCGCGTTCAACTTCTTCAATTGCCTGGGCAATCGCGAATTCCCCACCACCATCACCATCCGCCGGGCCGACAGCCTCGACTATTTGCCTGAGCCGGACATCTTTCATGACCTCGCAGGCCATGTACCGATGCACACCCATCCAGCCTTTGCCGAGGCGCTTGTCCGTTTCGGACAGTGTGCGCACACCGCAGTGGATCGCGTCGCCGGCATTGGCGATGAGCATGACCGCCTTGCCCGTCTCAACAGTATGATTACGGCGATGGCGCGTTTCTTTTGGTTCACGGTCGAGTTTGGCCTCATGCGTTCGCAAGATGGGCTGAAGGTTTACGGTAGCGGTTTGCTCAGTTCCTACGGGGAGATTGAACATAGCATCGAGTCAGCGGATGTACAGCGCACCCCGATGCAACTGGAATGGGCGATCCATCAATCGTTTGAAATCGACCGGTACCAGCCACTGTTGTTTATCGTAGATTCCTTCGATCATCTGTTCAGCCTGGTGGACAAGCTCGACCGATGGATGTGCGAGGGCAGACTGGATCATGTGGCTCCGGGTGAGCCGAAATGGAAAGAAGAGGACCTGAGGAGTTTCCTCGAAGCCAGTTTACTCAAGGCGCCGGTACTACCGGAGAGGACGCCGGAGCGGATTCCGACGCAGTGCTGAAGGCCCGCCACCAGATATACAGACAAAGGAAGTGGGCAAACATCAGCGTCAGTACTCCCAGAACCTGGGTGCTCTTTGAAATCTGGATGAGGGACTGTCCGATGGCCTCCCCGGTCATTTGAAGGCCCAATCCGCCGGTAATCACCAGCAGCCGTGTGTCGCGCTTGTCCGAAGCAATCAGTACGAACCACAAAATAAGCGTTGCGACAGCGCTACAAAAACTGAGATTCCGCACAACCCGATTCATCCATCGGCTGAGATTCGGGTCCTGGTAAACCAGAATCGAGCCCACCCAAAACAACAGTGCAACGGCGATCAATAATCGCAGCAGCGTGGCGCGGCGGCGGCTATCGGGCATTGCGTGCAGCACGAGAGAAATCACTACCGCATAAAGCGCCGACTCGCGCAATAAATCGCCGGCCCAATAGTAACGCAGATAGACGCCGTTCAACTGGCCGACATCAAGCCGCATCAGAATGTCAGTGATGGTGGTGAGGGTGAGACAGAGAAGATAAGCAAACAGAACAGTAAACTGCCGGAAGGGGCCAGAGAGGAGGGCCTGGGTTACCAGGAACTGGAGGGTCAGTCCAATGATCCAAAATGTCCACTGAAAGGATTTCATTTCGTCTTTACGCCCCCGTCCCGATTGGGAACGAAAGCCTGCGAATTCCCTATTTAATCACAGATAACAGATAAACGATATAACGCCTCCTTTTGCATCAATTTTATGACTCCAACGGCTGGGACGGTGTAAAAACCTAACCTAACGCTTGCCGCTGGCCACTAAGCTCGGGGCATCGTCGTCCCATGGACTCGGCGGAATTGTTGGGCCGACCTCGAGGACAGGAGCGGATATCTGCTCGGGGGCTCTGAGGCCGATGCCGCTGGCGCGGATTTCATCGCCTTGAGAACCGGCGTGTGCGTTCACATTAAACAGCGTCGCAACGGCAAACAGGACACAGGCTGCCGCGAAAATTTTGGGGTTGGCAATCGCTTTTGGCATTGGTCGGGTCCTTTTATAACTTGCTGGCGGATAGGGAGGGCGCGTCGTCATCCCAAGGGCTGGGAGGAATAGTGGGGCCGACTTCGAGAATGGGCGCCGAAAGCGAGGACGGGGCATTTCGCAATCCGGATCCTTCCTGAGAAGGCGAGGCATTCATGGTGGCATTGAAAAGGGTGGCGCCGGCGAACAGCAGGCAGGCAGCGCCGAAAAATCTTGGGTTTGCTAATGTCTTTGACATGATAATTTCCTCTCTCAATTTCGGACCTTTACAGTTTGCTAACCACTACGGAAGGCGCATCGTCATCCCAGGGGCTCGGAGGAATGGTAGGCCCAATCTTTAGTACTGGTACCGAAACCGCGGACGGAGCATTTCGCAGTCCCGAACCTTGTTGTGACGGGGCGGCGTTCATGGTTGCATTGAAGAGGGTAGCGCCGACGAAAAGCAAGCAGGCTGCGCCGAAGAATCTTGGATTTTCCAATAGATTTGTCATGATTTTCTCCCTTATTTACCAGAGTTTACAGCTTGCTGACCGTTGCGGATGGAGCGTCGTCGTCCCATGGGCTGGGAGGAATGGTCGGCCCAACCTCGAGAACAGGCGCCGAAAGGGAGGTAGGCAAGTTTCGCAGTCCCCTGCCTTCCGTTGCGGGAGACGCGTTCATGGTCACGTTGAACAGGGTGGCGCCGGCGAATAAGATGCACGCGGCCGCAAAAATCTTTGGGTTAGCAAGTGTTTTTGACATGATTGAGTCCTTAAAATAATCTCTGGTTAATCTTTTGTTTTTTATAACTTATGGCTGGCAACTGAGGGAGCGTCATCGTCCCATGGGCTCGGCGGAATCGTCGGGCCGACTTCCAAGACAGGAGCCGACAGAGTAGCAGGAACTCCCCGTAATCCCAGGTCCTCTTGCTTCGTGGAACCATTCAGGTTCGCGTTGAAAAGAGTGGCGGCCGCAAACAAAATCACTGTAGCCGCGAAAAATTTTGAATTTTCTAGAACCTTAGACATCGCTTGTCCCCCTAGCCTGCAAATCGGTTGTTGCACGTAGTACCTAAGTAGTGGAGCGATTACAAGTGTATCGTATTCGTATGTGCCGGCAAATAAGGCTTCTCCCCGAAGTTGAAAAAGCGTGAAACCTTAGGAGAGCGCTCGTAAATGATAGAACGCCTTAAACTTTGGAGGGATCGCGGAGGTTAAAAAAGGGGGTTTGCTCTAGGGTCTCATCAGCGTACCTGGACCGTTGGCCCCTAGAATGCTGGCCGGGCCACTCTAGTCTCATGTCGGCGGAGACATCGTCGAGCATCTCGCTCGTGGCAACTTTAGAAGCATCCGCAAACGCGGTGAGCAGCAAGTTGTCGCAAAGCGCATTGATGACGCGCGGGATTCCCTGTGTCCGGCGATGTATATCGGGCATGAGAAGTTCGGGAATCACTGTCTGGCCAATCAGGCCGGCCTTTGTAAAACGGCTGTTGATGTACTTCGCCGTTTCCATCTCGTCGAACGGGTTCAGGTTATAGCGCAGCACGATCCGCTGCTTCAACTGCCGCAGATTGGGAGCATCCAGTTTGCGGTCGAACTCGGGCTGCCCCGCCAGGATAATCTGCAGCAGTTTCCCGCGGCGATTTTCCAGATTACCCAATAAGCGGATTTCCTCTAGAACTTCCCATTCCAGGTTCTGCGCCTCGTCCACAATGAGAACACCAGTGCTGCCGCGGTCGGCCTGCCCTAACAGCATTTCATTCAGGGCGATGAGCACTTCCGTCTTCGATTTTCCGTTACAGCGCAGATCAAAGTCGTAGGCGATCATCTCGAAAAATTGATCGCTGGTGATTCTGGAATTAAAAAGGAAGGCGAATTCGATGGACTGTTCGTGCAGGTAATCCCGCAGACATTCGAGCATGGTAGTCTTGCCGGTTCCTACTTCGCCGGTCAGGACAATGAAGCCCTTGCGTCCCTGCACACCATAGACTAAGTTGGAGATAGCTTCCTCATGCTGTTCACTGCGATAGAGGAATGCGGGATCCGGACTGAGGCTGAATGGGTCTGCTTTGAAGCCGAAAAAGGCTTTGTAGACGCTGGTAACTTCTTTCACTTGTGTGATTTTAGCATGAGCGCGACTTTATAAGAAATAGTCCTTGACCCGTTGAAGTGATAGGTGAAGCCACGAAGGCAGCCAGCCTGAGGCACTTTCCGTGATTCCGCAGCCGGATTCCAGCCCGTCGTCGTCCCGGCACGCCGCCATCAACTGATCCAGACAATCCGTTATCGCCAGGCGCTCATTCCGGCCTAGTGTGGATTGCCCCATGGAAACCCGCAGCAGCCCAGGCCAGGGATCACGGATTCCGTAGCGCAGTCCCAATCTGCGCGCCCGGGGGACACCCGCCTCCAGTGCCTTACGCGCCGCCCGGTATTCGGCTTGCGCCTGATCCAATTCCGGCGTGAGCGTGCTTTGATGCCCGCGGCGCCGGGAGAACTTCTGGTAGGCAGACTCCCACACATCCACTGCGCGGAGGTAACGGGAGACCGTGCGGCGGAGTTCCAGGACAAACTCCAGGTCGGCAACCATCTGCTATATTTCTAATTTCGCCCAGCCGGGTAATGTAGCGGGCTGATTCTCCTTAAAGATAATTCGCCTTGTCTTGGGGAACGGCATCCCGGAGCGAATCGCCTTGCCGTAGAAGGGCAGCGTACGAAGAATCTTGCGGTATTCCTCGTCTTCGGTGTCGAGAAAGGCCACCTTGCCCAACAGTCCCGCACCCCAGCCTAAATTAAGGATGCAGCGGTTCGCTCCCGCGTTTCCCAGCGAGGCTTCCAGCACCTCCAGGCTCGCCTTCAACCGCGCCAGCCCCGCCATTTCCGCGTATTGCTTCTGGGCCGCAATCAGCTTCGCCGCATGCTGATTGGCCGCCTTGAAAATCTGTTCCAGACCGGAGGCATTCCGTTTGCGGGAAGGAATCTCGTGCATTTCGCCCGTAAACACGGTGCCCGGCACGGCCATCTCGGCAAACGACGGATTCGGCTTCCATCCCACTTCGAACTTACCCGGCCTCTGCTGCAAGGTGGAAACCTTCAGCAAGTAGATCTTGAATGCCGCCGGCAAGATCGTCTTGGAATCGGCCGTGGACAGCACGCGCATGGGGTCCGATGTGGAAGGCCCAAGCGTCATCAGTTCCGCCGATTCGCCTGGCTTACGGAGTCCCCTTTCGCCTTCCATGCGCGATGCAATTTCCCGCAGCACTCCGCCATTCCAGCGCGTGAACACCAGCCCCGTCCGCAGCGCTCCCTTGATGGCCGAGCCCGGCAAATACGGGCCGTTGGGGCCGGAACAAAACGTCGGGATGAACAAATTCTCCGCTCTGGCCTGTTCCCAGTAAGTGGTGGAACTGGTATGCTCGAAGGGAATGCGGCGGCCGGCAAAGTTCTGGGCAAATCCGCCCCAGGAAGCGAAATCGAGCTTCTCCGCCTTGCGCAGCTGGGTCAGATAGCTCTCCAGCCGTGGGCCTTTGGCGAGCAACCGGAAAATCCGGCGCTGGTCCAGCACGTTCACCTGGTCTTTCCAGACCATGTAATCGATGGGCGAGAGCTTCTGTCCGTCGCCTACCAGCAGTGGTGTCAATGCGGTGAGCCGGTAGTTCATGATTGCACCCTTGTCGGGATGGGAATTGCGAGTGCAAACCCTGCCCGGTAAACAGGATGAGCAAATTCAGCGGGCGCGACATTTCGCGCCGCGCCTTTCAGGGCCGAAGGGCAAAACAACACGGAACCCTCTTCCACCATTCGCAGCAGTTGCTTTTCACCGCCCGAAGACTGCGGACTTTCCACGCGTCCACCGCGGGTAATCATGGAATAATCGCCGCGCTGCCATTCCACCGCATCATCCGCCGCCGGACTGAAAAGCGATAGAAGCCACCAGGCGCTCCCCACGTCTGATTTGGCAGTATAGACGAGTTGCGGCACAACTCCATCCGTAAATTGCGGGGTTTCCGAACGTCCCCAGCCGCGCGACCGCTCGCCACCCATGCCGCTATCGGCGAGCAGACGGAACGCCGCCTTCACAGGTCCAGCCCACCGTGCCGCGCTGTCTTCATCCGCGAATGCCGTCACGCACCAGAGCCCGCATCCCTCGCCGAATTCGAGGCAAGCCGTCGAATGAAGATCGATGTTTCCGTTCTCCATACGGTCCACCACCGCGCTGGTGCGAATGCCCATGCGAAACGGACCGGAAGGAATACCCTGTTTCTCGATCGCCAGCAGGCATTCGCTGGTAGGGTCCACCACCCAGCGATCTTCATCCAACGGCTGATCGTTCAGGAGCGAGGTCACCAGCGACAAAGGAATAAACCGGGCGCCTTTCCATCTCACTTTGGAGGATTGCGCCGGCGGCCAGACACTGGCAGGCGGGACGATGTATAGGATATTTCCCTGGTAGGGAAAGCAGGAACTGAATTGGACCTCAGGCGAGGCGGCGTCCGCCGTCGCGGCAAGCCACTCATCCAGCTCCCCGAGCTGCAGCATAGCAAGCGTAACGGCCGAATACAGTGAGTCGCTGTGAAAAATCCGGTCGACACGGTCGCGCGCGCCCGATTGCGGACCGAACCGCCAGGGCCCACGGGGCTGCAAACGAACAAGAAAGCCAGGATTCATGGGCTAGCCGGCAAGCTTATCGGCAAAATCGGATCCGGCAGCGAGAGTCTGCACAGCGGCGAGATCGGCCCCGGAAACCAACTCGGCTTGTTCGGCTCCGCTGGAATAAAAGCTCTTACCGCGCCAGGTCAGCTTGAGGCCGGAAAAGCGCACGCGACCGCTTCCACGCGCTCCCCCGCCGCCCAGACTATCGTCTTCCATCAGGCGCAAGCCTTCGATCACGCGGGGAAACAGTTCCTTGTCCTCGGTGCAAAGAATGTCCATCACCAGACGCACGTGGAACCTCGCGCCGGCGGGAACCCGCTCCAGTGTTCGCGGGTTGGCCTGCGAAGTGATTCGGTCGACGGCGTTTTCGCTCTTTACTTCCGTGAGTTCATCGTCCAGGTTCTCACGCATCTGCGGCGTAATGCTGTCCTGATCTAGGGGGGCATCGTAAACAGTGAGGCGAGCCGGACTGGCGGACTTGCTCTCGGCGCCTTCCCCGGAGCCGCGATCCATACGTCCGGGATTACGCCCGAACAACAGGCAAATCTCGTCGTCTGGCCGGTCGCTTTGGTGAATTCGCACTTCCTGTCCCTTGCGCCGCGAAAGATAAACCAGTTCCGACGGAATCGCCAGGCCGCTGGAATGCTCCAGAAGCGAGCGCAGCTTGCCGCGCAGGGAACTGCCTGGGATGTAAGGGCGTCCGAACGCGTCTTTGACCACCGGATTGTCGGCGCCCCCAATTTCCAGGGATCCTTTTCCCGCCCCGATATGCAGGCCAGTTTCGCAGTGCAGCTCCCCTTCGAGGATCAGCTTGCCAATCAGTTTCAACTCAG
>JBDUEM010000192.1:0-15063 GCA_040002435.1 Bryobacteraceae bacterium | reverse complement strand
ATCGCATGCAAGCATTTCACAAGCTCATGGCGTTGTCAAGAAACCTGTGCAGGCGAGGGAGCCGCGAGAAATGCCCTCGTGTTGCGGAACCACGCCTATTGCAGGAACAACCCCAGATATTTCTCCGGTAGCTTGAGCGGCCGCATATCCCGGCCGCAGAAAATGTGGGCGGTTTCCCCGGTCGCCAGTTTGCGTCCACTCTCGGCCTCGAACATTTCGTATACGAATCGCACCATCCGGGAACCGGCCTGCTTCACGCGGGTCTTGAGCAAGATTTCTTCGTCGTAGCGCGCTGGAAACAGGTACCGGCAACTGGCCTCGGCCACGGCAAGCAGGACGCCGTCATTCAACTCCATGTCCTTATAGCGGATGCCGGCGGAACGGCAGAATTCGACCCGCCCGAGTTCCATCCAGACCAGGTAATTTGCGTAGTAGACGACGCCCATCTGGTCGGTTTCGGCGTAGCGTACACGGAAGCGCGTTTCATTCTCAAGCATGCAAGCCAAGATTATAGCGGAACGGGATGGGGTTTCCTGCCGTCTGATACCATCAGAACGTGCGAATTAAGGTGCTGTTTTTTGGCCAACTTAAGGAGATTGTGGGTCGTCCGGAGGACTCTCTGGAACTGGCCGAAGGCAGTGTATTGCAAACCGTATTCGACCACTATTCGGAGCGCTTCCCAAAGATCGCCTCGCTTGCCCCAAGTATCGTGATGGCTCGCAATCAGGAGTTTTCGGCAACATCCACGCCTATCGCCGACGGAGATGAAATCGCCTTTCTACCGCCCGTTAGCGGGGGCAGCGGAGCCTATACGCACCTCATTTCAGACTCCGAGTCCGGCAATTTCTTTGCCTTGACGCGCCATCCGATTGACGCCGGGGCACTGAAGAGCAAACTGCTGCGTCCCGAGGATGGAGCCATTGTCGATTTCGAAGGCGTTGTGCGAAACAACACCAAGGGTCGGATGACGAAGTATCTGGACTACGAATGCTACGAGGAAATGGCAGTCAAGATGATGGCCCAGATCGGAGCCGAGATTGCGGCTTCTCATTCGATTGGCCGCATCGCCATGGTGCACCGGCTGGGGCGCATGGAGATTGGCGAGGCTAGCGTAGTGATTGTAGTCACTGCGCCTCACCGCAAGCCGGCATTCGAGGCGGCGCTGGAGGGGATCAACCGGCTGAAGAAGATTGTTCCCATTTGGAAAAAGGAATATTTTGAGGACGGCGAGGTTTGGGTGGAAGGCGAGTGGGACAATTCCGTACTGAACCGCTAGTCAGATGGCTCGGGTTGTTCGCCCTGGCCGGCGCCGCGTTATCGCAGACCGCTGTATTCAAGGTGGACGTGCAACTCGTGCGCGTACTCGCCACCGTGAAGGACCTGAACGGAAAGTTGATCGCGAGCCTGAATCAACAGGATTTCCAGGTCACCGACAATGGCGTGCCGCAGCAGGTGGCAGTGTTTGAGCATCACTCGGAAACGCCGCTCTCCATCGCGTTCATGGTGGATACCAGCGGTTCCACGGCGAAGGATCTGAAGTACGAAATCACGTCTTCCGCACGGTTTCTGCATTCCCTGTTTCGAGAGGGAAACACTGGCGACCGCGTTTCACTGTATAGCTTCAATTGGGAGGTAGTGGAGCAGCGGGGCTACACACGCGATCTGGCCAGCCTGGAGAGGGCCATGCGAAACTTTAAGGCGGAAGCGGGCACTTCGATGTACGATTCCATCCGCTTCGGCGCGCGAAGCCTCGAACAACGCGACGGCAGGCACGTGGTAGTGATGGTGACGGACGGCGGCGATACCATCAGCGCTACAACGTATCACCAGGCGCTGGCGGACCTTCACCGGGCCGACGCCGTATTCTACGCAATCCTGGTGATGCCCATTACTAACGACGCAGGGCGCAACATCGGCGGCGAGAATGCTCTGACGACGCTGGCTGAATCCACCGGAGGCAAGGTGTTTCTGCCGGCCGTGGGTCCATCAATGGATGCCGCATTCGACGAAATTCTGCGCGAGTTGCGGACGCAGTACCTGATTGGCTACTATCCCAAAAACATCACGCTGACGAAGGATCCATTTCATACGATCCGCGTGAGCACACGGCAGAAGGATTTGCGGGTAGTCACCCGGAATGGATACTATGGGGAGTTCATTCACAAATGAGTTCTACTGGCGGCAAATCGAAAACACGGGCTCCTGAACAAACTTTCGAAGAGGTGAAGTATTTAAAGCACCTGGCCGAAAACCTCATTCCCGTCCGCGTGCGTCTTAGTAACAACGAAGAAGTCGACGGCGTAGTGGAGTTTTACGACGACAGCTTCATCCGGATTACGCGAAAAAACGCCCCGAATATGTTCCTGTTCAAGCACGACATAAAATATTTGTCTGAACTCCCATAATCAGCTTCATGCCTTCTTACCTTGAAACGGCTGTGGACATTGCCCGCGAGTCGGGTGCCCTGCTGTCGCACTATCTTGAGCGAAAAGTTGGATTCGAATTAAAGGGCGAATACGACCTGGTGACGGAGGCGGACCGCGCTTCCGAACGGTTGGTTGTAGAGCGGCTGCGCACCCACTTTCCCTCCCACGGAATCGTGGCCGAGGAAGGCGGCGGGCACGAAAGCAGCTCCGGTTTTCGATGGTACGTGGACCCGCTGGACGGCACCACGAACTTCGCACACGGCTTCCCGGTCTTCAACGTCACGCTGGCGCTGGAACAGGCGGGCGAGATTATCGCCGGTGTGATTTTCGATCCCACACGCCAGGAAATGTTCACGGCAGAGAAGGGCGGCGGTGCGTATCTGAACAACAGGCGGATTCAGGTGTCCAAAACGAAAGTTCTGGAAGACAGTCTGATGGCGACGGGGTTTCCCAGCCGCCGGCGGCACCTGAATGTGAACATCCATTTCTATTACCAGTTGGCGATGATCACGCATGGTGTCAGGCGTGCCGGGGCGGCGGCCATTGACCTGGCGTACGTGGCCTGCGGACGGCTGGATGGGTTTTGGGAATTCGGTTTGAACCCCTGGGATATGGCGGCGGGGCTACTCTTAATTGAAGAAGCGGGCGGCCGCACATCGGATATGCACGGTGCCCCCTCGAGTGTGCACGGGCCGCACCTGCTGACCGATAACGGGTTGTTGCACGAAGAGACTTTGCAACTTTTCGGCGAAATTTTCAAGGGAGAATACAGGTACCAAATACCTGAGATTCTTCCGCAACGTTAGAAGAAACCTGAGGTAATCTCAGGATGGCGGGCGGTCCAATCGCACGAAATCGCCCATGCGGGAGGCTTGCGCCCGCCCCACTTTCCTTTACTTTCAACTATATATCGTGTACGCTAAGAAACTTATAATGCGTACAGTAGACCTAGTTCACCGCAAACGAGACGGCGAGGAGTTGAGCGCCGAGGAAATCGCCTTCGTAATCGACGGATACACGCGCGGCGAAATTCCAGACTATCAAATTTCAGCGTTTTTGATGGCTGTGTTCTTCTCTGGGATGTCTGACCGCGAAGTGAGTTCGCTCACCGAGTCGATGATGCGGTCGGGCGAAGTGTTGGACCTGTCATCAATCCCGGGAATGAAGGTGGACAAACATTCCACCGGGGGCGTGGGTGATAAGACCAGCCTCATTTCGGCGCCTCTCGCGGCAGCGGCCGGAGTGGTAGTGCCGATGATTTCAGGGCGCGCGCTGGGTCATACCGGCGGCACGCTGGATAAACTGGAATCCATACCTGGGTTTCGGACAAACCTCAGCATTGACGAATTCACGGCGCAACTGCGCGAACATAAGCTCGCTTTCGTAGGCCAATCTCCCCAACTGGTTCCGGCCGATGGGAAACTGTATTCCCTGCGGGATGCGACGGCCACCGTGGAATCCATCCCGCTGATCGCCTCTTCCATCATGTCGAAGAAGCTCGCCGTGGGGCTGGATGCGCTGGTTCTGGATGTGAAGGTCGGCAGCGGCGCGTTCATGAAGAAGCAGGTGGATGCCCGCCGGCTGGCGCAGATGATGGTTGGAATTGGACGCCGCATGGACCGCAAAGTCCAGGCGCTCATTACGGACATGAATCAGCCGCTGGGCTTCGCCATTGGAAATGCTCTCGAGATCATGGAAGTTTCCCAGACGCTGCAGAATGTGGGTCCGGTGGATCTGACCAAGATTTCGCTGGAACTGGCGGCGCGCATGATTTTCCTGGCCAAGCTGACGCCTACCCTGGACGCCGCTCGCGAGGTAGCGCAGGCGCGGCTGCTGGATGGTTCCGGTTATCGCAAGTTCAAGGAAGTGATTGCCGCGCAGGGTGGCAATCCACAGGTTCTCGATCGCTTCGAACTGTTACCGAATGCCACGGGTGCGGCCGAGATTCTCTGCCCGCGCGGCGGCTACATCAGTGCCATCGATGCCGAATATATCGGGATGGCATCGTCCATGATTGGAGCGGGCCGCGACACGAAGGAAGATACCATCGATCCGGCTGTCGGCGTCATTCTGGAAGCCAAGATCGGCCAGAAAGTGGATTCGGGGACGGTGCTCTGCCGGATTTACCACACGTCGGAGGAACGTCTCGAAGAAGCCTCGCAGTTGGTGGAAGACGCCTTCCGCATTTCGGCGCAGCCGCCGGACGAACGCAACCTGATACTCGAAGTGGTAGGCTAGCCAGCCCGGTCTCATGGGTAGATTTACTGGCCTGCTCGGGTTAGTAGTCATTCTGGCCGTAGCGTATCTCTGGTCTCCGCACAAGAAGCAGATCAAGCCGCGGGTTGTTGTGTGGGGACTTAGCCTGCAATTTATCTTTGCGTTCCTTGTTTTGAAGACGGAACTAGGGAAGGCGTTCCAGCTTGCCAGCGTCGCTGTCAATTCGCTGCTGGAGTACGCCGAGAGCGGCAGCCAGTTTCTGTTTGGTCCTCTGGGTACGAAGGGCGGACCCTTTGGAGTGGTGTTCGCATTCCAGGTCTTACCGATCGTTATTTTCATCGCTTCCCTGTTCGCCATCCTGTACCAGATCGGCGTCATGCAGGCGCTGGTGAAAGCCATGGCAGTAGGGATGCAGAAAATTATGGGCGCAAGCGGAGCGGAATCCACTTGTGTTGCCGCCAGCATCTTCATGGGACAGACCGAGGCACCGCTCACAATCCGGCCGTTCCTGGCGGGGCTGACAACCTCTGAATTGTTCACCATCATGACCAGCGGAATGGCGCACGTCTCGGGCGCGGTGATGGCGGCCTACGTGAAGATTGCGCACGTGGAAATCAAGCATTTGTTGACAGCCGTCATCATGACTGCGCCGGCCACCATCATGCTGGCCAAGATCATGATGCCGGAAGTAGGCGAACCGGCCACCGCCGGCAGCGTGAAAGTGGAAGTGGAAAAGCCGGGCGTCAATATCATTGACGCGGCTGCGCGCGGTGCGGGAGATGGCTTGCAACTGGCGCTGAATATCGGCGGCATGCTGATCGCTTTCCTCGCTCTAATTGCGCTGGCGAACGGCATCCTGGGCGGCGTGCACAATCTCCCGGGGATGGGCTGGATGCCGTCGTCACTCGAGAAGATCTTCGGACTGATCTTTGCACCGATTGCCTGGCTGCTGGGTGTGAGTTGGAAGGATTGCGAGACCATCGGAAACCTGCTGGGCACGCGGTTTATCTTGAATGAATTTGTGGCGTTCCTGCAACTGGGTCCGCTGCAGTCGCAGTTGGATCCTCGCTCGTTCACCATCGCCACCTACGCGCTTTGCGGATTTGCGAACTTAAGCTCGATCGCTATTCAGATCGGGGGCATTGGAGCGCTTGCCCCGACACGGAAATCGGACTTGGCGCGAATGGGTTTGAAGGCCGTGGCAGCGGGGTCGATGGCTAATTTCATGTCTGCGTGCATTGCGGGAATGCTGCTCTAATGTTTCAACAAACGAAAGCATACCTGGAGGGCAGAATCACCGCCCGGCCGACTATCGGGGTGGTATTGGGCAGCGGCCTGGGTGCTTTTGCCGATGAACTCTCAGACAGCATTCAGATACCCTATGGCGATATTCCGGGATGGCCGCGATCGACCGCAGTGGGTCATGCGGGGAAGTTGGTTTTTGGGAAGCTGGGCTCTGTGGACGTAGTGGTAATGTCGGGGCGTGCGCATCTGTACGAAGGATATTCACCGGCGAGAGTTACTTACGGCGTGCGGATATTCAAGATGCTGGGCGTGCAGAGTCTGGTGCTAACGAATGCGGCTGGAGGAGTCAACGTCGGTTTTCAGCAAGGTGGTTTAGTACTGATTTCCGACCATATCAATCTGCAGGGCGTGAATCCGCTGGTGGGCGCGAACGAAGACGATCTGGGACCGCGATTCCCCGATATGTCGGAGGCCTATTCACGCGAGTACCGCAAGATTGCGAAGCAGACTGCTGAGGAGTTAGGTGTGGCGTTGGAGGAAGGAGTGTACGCGGCGCTCTCCGGCCCGAGCTACGAGACGCCGGCCGAGATTCGCTATCTGCGAACGATTGGGGCGGATCTGGTTGGGATGTCGACGGTACCCGAAGTGATCGTCGCGAATCATATGAGCATGAAGGTGCTCGCGATCTCTTGTGTGACGAACATGGCTGCGGGTGTTCTGCCGCAGAAGATCAATCATGAAGAGGTTCTGGAGACCGGCGCGAAGGTGCGGGATACGCTGGTACGGCTGTTGAGGGCTCTGCTGCCGCGCTTGGGTTAACGATCAAATAAGGTGCTCGCGATCTCTTGTGTGACGAACATGGCTGCGGGTGTTCTGCCGCAGAAGATCAATCATGAAGAGGTTCTGGAGACCGGCGCGAAGGTACGGGATACGCTGGTACGGCTGTTATGGGCTCTGCTTCCGCGCCTCGGTTAACCATCGAATCCTGAAGCATTGCGCACGCATTCGCGCCAGCCGCTTCCGCTGACAGGCCATCCCCAGCGCTCATACAGAAGCTCCCCCTCGTGAGGAGCTTTCGCGAAATCATAGTCCGGTGGTTCGCGGAAGCGCTCCTGCCCATCCGGAAACCTCTCCAGCATTGCCTTTTGCGTTTCGAAGCGGGATCTCAGGGCCGACTTAAAATTGCACTCCTGCGGGGTAAGATCGATCACTTGCTGTGGAAGAGAGGCAGGATGCAAGAATTTGCCAATGACCATCTCACCCTGCTCATTGGCCCGGTAGAGTGGGAATTCCAGCAGTTGAAAACGCCGGGTCTTTCGCAGGAGTGCGACTGCAAAAGCAGCCGTATCGTGATCGGGATGTCCGCCTTCATATGCGTGCGTCACCACCAGAGCAGGTTCAATCGCATCGATAATACCTGCCATCTGCGTCAAGAGTTGACTCGTATGAAGATGCGCTTCTTTATCGGGTATCTCTAACTGATTCCAATTTTCCGGCGGAATACCGAGCATCTGTATCACTCCGCTCATCTCCTCCCGCCGCGCCCGCGCATAGGACTCCCGCGTGGGAAAACCGAGCAGTGTAGCATCGTGCATATCCTGCGGACTGCCGTCGGTTATATGAAGAACATGAACTCGATCCGGCGCTTGGCGGTGCATCCATATCCCGGCGCCCAGGGTCTCGTCATCCGGATGGGCCGCGACCACCAAAGTGGTCAAGACGTTACTACCCACTGTGGTGTTTCCCGTGTTGCTCTTTGTGTTAATCCGCCATCTTCAAACGCAACTCGTTCCACCGGGTTTACCGGGATGAGAGTATCGTAGAGATCCAGGTATCGGGCACACATGGAGGCTGATCCAAAACGCTCCAGGGCAGTTGCGCGGCAGACCTCCGGATCCAGTTCGTTCACTTGTAAAAGGGCACGGCTCATCTCTTCGACCGTCGATACCAGAAATCCGGTGCGCCCGTGTTCGATAATTTCCGGCAATGCCCCTGCGGGAAACGCGATCACGGGCGTACCGCAGGCCAGTGCTTCCATCGCTACCAGTGAGCTGGTCTCTGCCACAGTGCTGGAGATCAAAAGACACCTGGCTTCGGCTAACAAGCTCTTCTTCTGGTCAAAGCGCTGCGGGCCGATGAAACTCCGGTCTTCGCTCAAGAGGGGTTCAATTTCAGTACGGAAGTATTCCAGGTGCGATGGATAGGGGAAGATCTCGCCCGCAAGGCGCAACGGAGTACCTGCCACTTTGGCGGCCTGCAATGCCAAATGAAAACCCTTCTCCGGGCATATTCTCCCGAGGGCCAACGCGAAATCCTGCTTCGGAAGCTTGCCCGCCAACCTGGACACATCTACACCGTTCGGTATGGGATCGAGCAAGCAACTACTGGCCGGGCAATTTCTATGCTGGGACTGTGACACGCAGTTCATGTAGAAAGAATCCCGCTTCGCCTGGAAGACCTGAGGCGGATACCAGTCAGGCGGGAGATGCAATGTAGCCAGCACTGGAACATTTCCGGACAGCATATAGGAGTGAAAATCGAGGCTATGCATGTGAACCAGATCTGGAGCATAGGTAGCGATGGCCTCATGAAGTAATTGATGGTGGACGCGGCGGCCCCACTCCCGGACAGAATCGTCCAAATGGCCGCTCGCTCTGGGGGAGGCGAGTAAGGTTCCGGTGACTGCGGAGCCCTCCGCCGCAAGCACAACGGAGTGATCGCCCGCTCGAGTCAGTGCCGCGTCCAGCATTGTTAACACTTGCTCAGATCCGCCTACGGCGTCTGGGCCGACCTCCGTCAGGGGGTAGGCAACGCTCAGGATGGTTCGTCTCATGTGCAATGTTCAGCAGTTGCAATCGCGCTGCCATCCAGATGTGATCCCCTTGCGGACGCCGGATTGCAACGCAGTACAGAATGCCTATTTCGAAAAAGGCCAAAGTCGCCGTAATCGGCGAGTTTTTTGTTGACGAGATTTTCACGGGGTTCAATGTGCTGCCCAACCTCGGCGAGGAATCGTTCGCGCGGAAATTTCACCGTGAAGTGGGGGGCGGCGCCGCTATCACCGCTTGTGGACTAGCCAAATTGGGTGTCCAAGTCCTGGCTATCGGAAGTGTAGGCAAAGAAGATGGCGCGTGGCTAATTGACCGCTTGATCTCACTAGGGGTGAATTGTTCGGGATTGCACCTGCACCGGGGATCGGCAACGGGAATTACGGTGAGTGTTTCCACACGCGAAGATCGGGCCTTCTTCACCTACTATGGGGCGAACAAGCACTTGCGAGGGCTCCTGCGGAAGCCGGAAACGGCCGAAACTCTGGCGTCCTGTAACCATATTCATTTCGCTTGTGCACCCGATGCTGACACAGATCGGCGACTGATTGGGTCCCTGCGCGATCGGGCCAAGATCTCCATTGACGTGCAATCGCACATGACCTGGCTGACTCGCCCTGAGAGCCTGAAGATTTTACGCCTGTGTGATATTTTTTTCCCGAATGAACAGGAGGCCGGCTGGCTCTCGTCGGCGGTCGAACCACGAGATATTCTGCACCGTTTAAGGGATGAGGGACTCTCGGGCGTCGGATTAAAGCTGGGTGGCAAGGGCGCCGCTTTGCTCTGGCGGCGGCGAACGTTTCGCGCCGATCCTTTCCCCGTGACGACCGTGGAGACCACGGGCGCCGGTGATTGCTTTAATGCGGGCTTTATTTTTGGAAGGCTCCGCGGCTATTCTCCGCAGCGCTGCCTGACAATTGCAAACATCTGCGGGGCGCTCTCAACCAGGGCCCTGGGAGGAATTGCCGGCTTCCCTTCCCTCAAGGAGTTGATGGATTCGGAATCTCACCTGCTGACAAAAACGTGACACTCCGTTTTTTCAGGTCGCGGTCTTAGACTGCCCCGGCCCATTTCCGGGGCCATGATATTCTTCTCTGAGACTCCTCTTCGCTGTGAGCATTTCTTCCCATAACCTTACCCCCGAGATCCCCGCGCCTTTGGCATCTCTAACTCCGCGGCCCGAGTACCCCCGGCCGCAATTCGTCCGTGAGCAGTGGATGAATCTCAACGGATATTGGCGATTTCGTATCGACGACGATAATATTGGCCTGGAGCAGCGTTGGTTTCTGCAGACTGATTTCCCGCTGCAGATCCTGGTTCCGTTTGCCTTGGAATCTGGACTCAGCGGCATCGGAGACCGTTCGTTCCACCAGTGCGTCTGGTATCAACGCCAATTCGAGATACCGGCCGAATGGACGAAAAAGCGGATTCGTCTAAACTTTGGAGCGGTTGACTACAGAGCCACAGTCTGGGTGAACGGAATTGTGGTGGCATGGCATGAAGGCGGGCACACGCCTTTTTCCTGCGACATCACAGGGGCGCTGGTTTCGGGCAGCAATGTAGTGTCCGTGCGCGCGGAAGATCCTCCCACCGACCGCTATATTCCGCGAGGAAAGCAACATTGGGAAGCGGCGCCGGTCAGCATCTTCTACGCCAGGACCACCGGCATCTGGCAGACCGTGTGGCTTGAACCAGTTTCGGCCAGTCACTTGGAGAACGTACGCATCACCGCTGCAGTAGATGGCTCCGTGCTAGTTTCGGCGAAGATTTCCATGCCTGGTCCGTCGCAGTACATCAGCATCGGAGTCGAAGACCAGGGCTTCCTGCTGGCTTCCGCGATGAGTTTAGCGGACGGCCCTGGGGCAGCGGTGTCGGCGCACGTATCCGATCCGAAACTTTGGTCGCCCGATCATCCCTACCTGTATGGCATGCGCATTGAATTGTACGGACCGGAGGGCCTGCTGGACCAGGTTCACAGTTACTTCGGCGTCCGGTCGGTGAGCACACAGGATGGGAAGGTTTTGCTCAACGGAAGTCCTATTTTCTTAAAGACTGTATTGGACCAGGGCTACTGGCCCGAATCGAATCTTACGCCGCCATCCGATGAGGCGATCCAAAACGATATCCTCCGTACGAAGGAGTTGGGATTCAATGGGGTTCGCAAGCATCAGAAGGTGGAAGACCCGCGGTATCTCTATTGGGCCGACCGGATGGGCTTGCTGGTAGCCGCCGAAATGGCGAATGCTTATCTGTTCAATGATGAGGCAGTGGCAAGGATGACGCGCGAGTGGATTGAAGTAGTGTCACGCGATTACAACCATCCGTCCATCATCATTTGGACACCCGTAAATGAAAGCTGGGGAGTACCGAACCTGGCCGACCGCCGTCAGCAGGCGCACTTGAAGGCGCTCTACTATCTGACGAAATCTTTGGATGACACGCGGTTAGTTATCGACAACGACGGTTGGGAACATACGGAAGTAACCGATCTGTTCGCCATTCACGACTACACCCGTACAGGATCCGAATTTCAGCGCCGCTTTCAAAACATCACGCAGGGCTTGCCGCTTCCGCTCTATGGGAAACTGTACGTTGCTCCGGGAAATCGCTACAACGGTTCGCCCATCCTGCTGTGGGAATTCGGCGGCGTAGGCTACATTCTGCCGGAAGACGCCGCCGCAGTACCCGTCAATTCCTGGGGCTATTCGGGTGTGGAGCCCGACAAAAACAGCTCACTATCCCGTATGCAAGGGTTATACGAAGCGGTCGCAAACCTGCCCCAGATCGCCGGGATCTGCTACACCCAGCTCTACGATGTGGAGCAGGAAGTCAACGGCCTGCTGACCTACGACAGGCGAGCGAAGTTCGATGTGGAAGCCATTCGTTCTATCAACTCGCTTCTAGTTTAGCGGCTCCAGAAAGTACGGCATCGGTGAACACCGAGGGCTTGCGGGCAATCTCCGCCCGGGTTTTGCCTGACAGTTTGGCGCAGAGAGTGAGGGCCTGCGCCACCACTTGATCCATGTTGTAGTACTTGTACGTTGCTAACCTACCTGCGAAGTGCACTCCCTGCGTTTGATTTCCCAGAGCCTCGTAACTCTTGTAGAGTGCGGCATTTTCAGGCCTGGGGATTGGGTAGTAGGGATCCCCGTCGTTGCACGGATATTCGTATACCACGCTGGTCTGCTCGTGACGCTGACCCGTGAGATGTTTGAACTCAGTAACCCTGGTGAAATCGTGATCGTTCGGATAGTTCAGTACCGCTACGGGCTGCAGACGTTCCACATTCATCGTCTCATGGCGGAATTTTAAAGAACGGTAAGGGAGTTCACCGAAACGATAATCAAAGAACTCGTCAATCGGACCGGTGTAAACCAGTTCCTTGTAGGCCACCGTCCCCAATATATCCCGATAGTCGGTGTTCAAGCTGATGGTGATGTTCGGGTGATCCAGCATGTTTTCGAACATCCTGGTGTACCCATGACGCGGCATGGCCTGGTAAATATCGGTGAAGTAACGGTCATCCCGGTTGGTGCGGACAGGAATTCGCGCTGTGACCGAGGCGTCGAGCTCAGACGGATCTAAACCCCATTGCTTGCGGGTGTAGCCCCGAAAAAGCTTTTCGTAGAGGTCACGTCCCACTCTGCTGACCACTACGTCTTCGGACGTGCGTATGGCCTGGGGCTTTTCCGCGATGCTCTCAAAGTAAGCCTCCAACTCGTCCACCGTCAGATTCAGGCCGTGCAGCGTATTTACTGTGTCCAGATTTATTGGAACCGGTACGAGTACGCCGTCCACGTATGCCAGAACACGATGCTCATAATCGCGCCACTCCGTGAAATGAGAAAGGTAGTCAAACACATCTTTCGAATTCGTGTGAAAGATGTGCGGCCCGTATTTATGAACCAATATGCCTGCCGCGTCGTAGTGGTCGAAGGCGTTCCCTGCGATGTGCGGGCGGCGGTCCACCAACATCACTTGTTTTCCAAGGCGCGCCATCTGCGCCGCTACCACGGATCCCGAAAATCCAGCGCCGACAATCAGGTAATCAAACATGCGAGATCTCCGGTTCCAGTTCAGCTACTGCCACAGTTTCAGGCGCCAGCGCCTTTTCGACGGGCAAAGCTTCGCAGATCAGCCGGTTCATGCCGGCCCAGACAGAGTCCCATGAGAGGCCTTTCAAGAATTCGTCGGAACGTTCGCGCCATTTCATGCACATGTCGGCCGACATCGCCCGCTCTGAGGCGTCGATAAATTCGTCCGCCGAATTCGCTATGCGAGCCAACCCCAGTTCTCCGTAGGGCCGCACCACATCCCGAATTGCGGTTGAGACCACGGGCAGACCAGCGGCAAGATACTCGGGGGTCTTCGTCGGACTGATAAACCGCGTCGCGTCGTTTAGTGCAAAAGGCATGATGCCGACATCCCAGCCGGCAAAATACCGGGGCAAGTCAGCATAATCTTTTATTCCGAGCCAGTGAATATTGGCATGCCGGGGGAGAGTAGCGGCATCGATTTTCGCCGTCGGTCCAATCATGACGAACTGCCAATCCGGTCTTCTTGCCGCCACTTCGTCCAGCAAGGGCAGATCGATGCGCTCATCAATCACGCCGGCATACCCCAGGCGGGGCCGCGGCATGTCCACTTGTTCATCGAATTCACCGGAAGCGCTCCGAGCCTGTACAAAATGCTGCACGTCCACGCCGCTGGGAAATGGATAAACGGATTTGTGAGAGTGCCGCTTTGCTTCAAACAGGCTTACGCCGCCGGTGAAAATCAGGTCAGCTTTACCTAACAGCCGCTCCTCCAGGTTGCGCAGTTCCAGGGGAGCGCCGCGGAACAGCGACAATTCATCCATGCAATCGTAGACCGTTGCGCCGGGGCGTACGCTCTCGGGAAAAAACTCCATCGCCATCGGTGTATAAAACCAAACGATGGGCTTGTGGATGAATTCGGTGCGAAGGAAACCGGCGAGAAGCGACTCCAGCGTCCGGTTCCGGTCGGCCTGAGGATTGAGATGGGGAACAACTACCCGAACCTGGGTTCGCTGGCAGATTACAACCTCCAGGAAGGGAACTGCCGCGTCGTGTCCAGGTTCTTCCACAAAGTAAACCCGGCGGTCCCGGGCGAACCTACTCATTAAATGTTGGGGTCGTTGAAAAACAAAATTCCAACGAAGGTGTGACAAGCAAATTACGTCGGGCTGTTGCCCCGTATAAGGGATTGGGGAGTTCATAAGATTGTCTTTCCAAGAATTTGTACCGCTCGATCACTTCCGCAAGAGGTGCGAAAATCTCACGTTCGCCGCTGGGCTGCGCATAGTCCCAGAGTCCATTGAAACAGTGGCGGTCATCATCCCAGCCGGGGTGATTCAGAACCGGATAGAGACAGATGCCCTCGACAGGCACACCAGCGCGAATGGCCGCACTCACTTCGTCTGCAATATAGGTCAGCCAGCCTGCACGACCGTCATCTTCGGCTCCAGTTTCTGAAACGAAGAGTGGCCGTTCATAGCGCCGGTAGATCTCAGCAAGGATCAACCGGAAAGGCCGATACTCCGGATCGTTCCGGTCGATTGTCTTCCCGTAGTTGAACCATTGGTTACGGTCGTAATAGTTGATGCCGATTACGTCCAGGTAGTTCTCTCCTCCGCCTAACTCCGGTTGCGCCCGGCCGCTGATCATGTCCCAAGCTTCGTACATGGATGAGGTGTACTCAGCTGCTTTCAGCACATCTTCCGGGCGGGTGGGATCTCCCGCGATATAAATGGCAGGCTCTGGCGCTACCAGGCGTATGCCTGCAATTTCAGCTCGAAGAGCGTTGGCGCTCTGTAAGTAGCCGCGTACCAGCTGCTTCTTCAGTTCGCCGCCGCGGCCGGTGGCAAAAGGATTCAAATAAGCGACATCGCCGCCGGCCCAAGAGGCAAACGAGATCTCATTCACAGGCGCTACGAAGGCGGCGCCGTCCCCGTTTTTCTGAAGAAAACGGCCAAAGGATGACCCAAAGGCGGCGAATGATTCCACCCATGTTCCATCAAAAATGTCGAGCCATTGGGGCCAGCCGAAGTGTAATAAGTCCCAAATGATCTGGACGCCCTGCCGCCTGGCGGCTTCGAGTATGGGCAGTACCGTCGAAAAGTCGTAGTTACCGGCAGTTGGTTCTATCAGGTGCCAGCGCAAGCCTTCGCGGGCCGTTGAAATGTCCAGCTCTTTCAGGCGCATGAAGTCTCGCTCGGCAAATACATCGTGCCTGCTCGCGCTCACCAAATCCAGGCGTTTACCGGACCTTAATACATGAGTCGAGCATTCAAAACCGGCCTGCCAGAAGCTCTGAAACAGTTTGGACTG
>JBDUEM010000191.1:0-15128 GCA_040002435.1 Bryobacteraceae bacterium | reverse complement strand
AGACGGCGGGATCAGTGGTGAAGCCTGGAGTCCGATTCCCGTTTTAATGCCGCGAGGGTATTCCGCATGGACTCGGCTGGAAATTTCTTGATAAACGACCCGACAACGAGATTCAGGAAAGAGGGAACGTCACGCGAAAGCGAAACCGCCTCGCACTCCACGTAGACGCCGCCATCCGCCTCCTGCAGCCGCCAGTAGGAATTCAGGCGCCATAAAAATCCACGATCTTCCCCTTCCGGCTTGTCCACTTCCTTGATTTTGGTGGCATAGGAACGCAGAAACATTTTCCTGGGCTCAGGCGAGTAATAGCGGACCGTGTAGTAGGTGTCATAGATCACAGTGAGGATCTGTTTTTTGTAGATTTTCAGATACAGCTCAAATTCATCGCCGTTGCGTTTGATCAGCCGTGACTCCATGACATCCGGCTTATAGATATCCTTGTAGTGATCGTAGTCCTGCTTGATGGCCGCCACCTGCGCAAGGGTAACGCCCGGCAGAAACACCCCGCCCAGCCAGTGATGGATTTGTCCATGCGGCACGTCTACACTGTCATTTTTGTGATCCTGGACAACTATTCCGTTTCGCGACGTGTTTCCGAGCACCAGGAAATGGCCCTCTTTCAACTCGCGGTCCATGCGCTGTTCGGTCAACTGGGCGTACTTGTCGAATGCGGCGTTGGTCTCCGGCTTCACGCCCGCCAGGAGCATGGCCTGCCCGGCCACCAAAGCCCCGACCAGCATTCGTAATCCCATACTTTTACAATACCGTGCAAAAAACCGACGGCGAACGTTATCATATGGCTTGATGGTCCATCAGAATACAGTGGACGACCCGCCGGTGGCTCTATCGAAGCTGGAAGAGCTGGAAGCCGTGCTGGGTACGGCCATTCGCGGCAAGGCCGAAGTATTGCGCCTCTCCCTCGTCTGTCTGCTGGCCAAGGGCCATTTGCTCATTGAAGACGTGCCCGGGGTAGGGAAGACGACGCTGGCGCACGCCCTTGCCCGCTCGGTCGGCTCCAATTTCCACCGGCTCCAGTTCACCAGCGACATGCTCCCCAGCGATGTGCTGGGGGTCACAATCTACAACGCGCATTCGGAGGCCTTCGAGTTCAAGCCCGGCCCCATCTTTACGAATTTCCTGCTGGCCGACGAGATCAACCGTGCGACGCCGAAAACGCAATCGGCGCTGCTGGAGGCGATGAACGATCTGCAGATCACCGTGGACGGCCGGTCCTATCCACTGTCTGAACCGTTCCTGGTAGTGGCTACGCAAAACCCTGTAGAGCACCATGGCACGTATCCTCTGCCCGAGTCGCAGCTCGACCGGTTTCTCATGCGTCTGCGCATCGGTTATCCGGATCTGGCGAGCGAGAAGGAAATCCTGCGCAACTCCAGCCGCCAAAGCGATTCGCTTGTTCGCGAAGTGCTGTCCACGAGGGAAATCCTGAAACTGCAAAGCCAGGTCTATGAAGTGAAAGTAGACGAGGCACTGGTGGATTACATGCTTGCCATCGTCGAGAAGACCCGCGTGCACGAATCGCTCGCTCTCGGCGTCAGTCCCCGCGGCGCGCAGGCCATGTATCGCGCCACGCAGGCGCTGGCTATGGTGGAGGGCCGGGGGTATGCCATCCCGGACGATATTAAGCGCCTGGTGGTTCCCATCTTCGCGCACCGCGTAATTGTGAACACGCGCGTCTCCCTGTCGCAGCGCAGTTCCGACCTGGCCGACCGCATTCTGCAGGAGATTCTCACGCTGGTCGACGTCCCTCTATGAAGACAGCTATCATCGGCCTCCCCATGGTGGGGAAGACCGCGCTTTTCACCATCCTGACCGGAAAGCACGAAGGGACTCGCGTGGGCGTCACCAAGGTGCCGGATCCGCGGCTGGAGTCCCTGGCGGCGCTGTTCCATCCGCCCAAGGTCACCTACGCGACGGTGGAGTATTTAGATTTCCATTCCATCTCAAAGGAGGCGCTGCGTGACCCGAGCTACCTCGCCGGCCTTCGCGTGGTGGATTCCCTGGCGCACGTACTCCGTGTCTTTGAAGACGAAACCGTACCGCACGAACACGGCAGCGTGGATCCAATCCGCGACAAGAATGACGTGGAGACCGAGCTCATCCTGAGTGACCTGGTGGTGATTGAAAAACGTCTCGACCGCCTGGAGAAGGATCGCAAGAAGTTGAAGAACCCGGAGCTCGACCGTGAGTTCGATCTGCTGCAGCGCTGCAAGACGACCCTTGAACAGGACAAACCGCTTCGTTCGATGGAGATTGAGCCCGACGACGAGAAGCGCGTGCGCGGTTTCCAGTTCCTCTCTCAAAAGCCGATGCTCTATGTCCTGAACCTGGGCGAGGAGGATGCCGGCCGGCTTCACGAACGGGAGGAAGAGTTCCGCAACGGGCCGCTCAAGGGTGACCACGTCGCCGCCATCTGCGGCAAGATCGAAGCGGAACTGGCCGAACTGCCGGCTGGCGAAGCGGAGGATTACTTAGCCAGCTATGGGCTTAAGGAGTCCGGTATGCAGCGGCTGATCACGGCGACCTATGAAGTGCAGGGTCTGATGTCGTTTCTGACTGCCGGAGAAGATGAGTGCCGTGCCTGGACTATTCCCATGAAGAGCACCGCGCCGAAAGCAGGCGGCGCGATTCACAGCGATCTGGAGACGAAGTTCATCCGCGCAGAAGTAGTGAATTGGAAAGATCTTATCGACAACAAGGGCTTTGCCGGCTGCCGCGACAAGGGCCTGCTGCGCCTGGAAGGTAAACAGTACATCGTCAAGGACGGCGACGTACTGGTGATTCGACACGGTTAGGTACCTGTGAAGCAAACAGGGTAACCGCGGAAATACACAAACAAAGCCAAGCGAACCAATCGCCATATCTCGAATAGAAAGTGAGGTTTTTGTGGTAGGCATAGCCGAGCCGGCCCACTGCTTCGCTGAACTCAGGGAGGGGGCGCGTGACTCGTCCGGCAGGATCGGCCGCAGTGCTGATCCCGTTGTTGGTGACGCGCACGATCCAGCGTGCATTCTCCGCGGCGCGCATCCGAACCAGGCCCAGATGCTGTTCCCTGGCGGCACTATGGCCGAAGTATCCGTCATTGGAAAGGTTGATCAGCACGTCCGTCTGAAACCGTCTGACGAAGTGCGGAAATGCCGATTCGTAGCAGATGAACGTCCCAACGGAATGGCCGCCGATGGAGAACGTGGTGAACTTTTCACCTGCTTGAAAGTTGCCGATCTCTGACGAGATTTTATTCGCGAAGCTGAACGGCGTGGGCACATACTCCCCGAAAGGAACCAGCAGTATCTTGTCGTACCGGCCGGCCGTCTCACCAGCGGCGTCAACCATCTGAACCGAGTTCAGCGGTTCGCCTTTGCCGGTCCGGGCGACGGTACCAAACAGGACAGGTGTACGCGTCAGACGGGCCAATGAATTCATGCGTTCCCGAAATTGCGCGTCGCGATCGTAGTAGAGCGGGGCGGGAACTTCCGGCCAGAGGATCAGCTGCGGCGAGGGTTCGCCGGAAGCCAGCGCGTTCTGCAGCGAAAGATACTCCAGCCGCCGCTGCATCTCGCGGACTTCCTGTTCCTGCCACTCCTTTTCCTCATCGAGATTTGGCTGCAGCGTGACCGCGGACTCATCAGGCCGCCCGGCTTCCGGCAACGCGGGTAGCAAGTAGAGGACGGGCAGCATCAGAATCCACAGCAGGTCCCGCCTGGTGCGGCGCAGCGCGATCATGGCGATGGCGACCGACATCAGCGCAAACAGGAAGGAGATGCCGTAGACGCCAGTGATGGGAGCCAGCCGCAGGGGGATGCTCATGTCCACGCCGGCATCGCCGAGCTTCAGCCACATGAAACCAAACGGAGTGGGAATCCGCTCGGCCGCGACCCACAGCGCCGCGATGGCGGGACCCGCGTACCACTTGTGAATTACCACGCCGGCGAGCATGCCGAACACAGCCATGTTGAGGCTGGGGGTCAGGCAGAACAAGAGGAAGACGCCTAAGCCACCGAGATTCCCGAGGCCTCCGTGGACGGCCATTACGAACTGGATCCAATAGCACATGGAGCCCCAGAAGACCGCTCCCGCGGCATAGCCCAATAGAAAACGGAACTTGGGGCGATACTCGCGCGAGAGCGCAATGAGCAGTGGCGTGAGCGCGAGCGGAGCAAGGAAAACCAGATTCCAACGCGGATGAATGGCAGCCAGCAGAAGGCCGCTGGCGATGGCCAGAAGCAGGTTCAGCACTCGGATTGCGAGGCGTGCTCACTGACCATGTCCGCCATGTAGGAGCTGCGGACGAACGGTCCACTGAACACCATTTTGAAGCCGATGGAGAGGCCGTAGTCGCGGTAGGCGTCGAACTGTTCCGGCGTGACATATTCGGCGACGGCCAGGTTTCGCCGCGTGGGCTGCAAGTACTGTCCGATCGTCGCGACATCGACGTTGTTGGCCTGCAGGTCACGCAGCAGCGATTCCACTTCGCTGTGCTGCTCGCCCAGGCCGGCCATCAGTCCGGATTTCGTCAACACGTCCGGCCGGTACCGCTTGCCGAACCGCAGCACGTCGAGCGACTGCTGATAATTCGCCTGCGGGCGCACGCGACTGTAGAGGCGCGGCACGGTCTCCATGTTGTGATTGAACACATGCGGCCCGGCGTCCAAGACTCGCGCCACGGCATCCAGATCGCCGCAGAAATCGGGAGTCAAGACTTCCACACGGGCGCCGGGAAGAGCCTGGCGTACTTCCCGCACGGTCTCAGCGAAGTGGCAGGAGCCCCCATCGGCGAGATCGTCGCGATTTACGCTGGTGATCACGACGTACCGCAGCTTCATTTCCGCGGCCATTCGCGCCACGTTTTGCGGCTCATTCGCGTCCAGGGTAAACTCGCGCTTCTGCGGAGACCCCTTGGGCACGGAACAGAAGCCGCATCCCCTGGTGCAGAGGTTGCCAAGGATCATGAAGGTGGCGGCGCCGCGATGAAAGCACTCGTGAATATTAGGGCAGCGCGCAGATTCGCAGACCGTGTGCAATTTCAGCTTGCGCAGATCCTGCTTTAGCAGCGTGACAGACTCAAAGTGGGTTTGCCCCTTGCGCAGCCACTCCGGCAATCTCGGCTGGGCACGACCATTCCTGTCAATTTGTACTAAGGTATCCGCCACTGGTTAGAACTTCTTTGCAAACGCCAGCTTGAACCCGGCCTGTTCCAGATCGCCCTTCAGCTTTCCGGCATCGGATGCGTCTTTCGCGGGTCCCACCAAAACGCGATAGATCTTATCGTTCGGGCCCGCCGAAACCATGGCGTGGAAACCCTTCTTAGACAGGACATCCACCAGCACTTCGGCCTCCGGCCTGGCTACTGCCAGAACCTGGATATAGATCTGTCCGGGTATGGGCTGAGCGATGGAATGGGTGACAGCGCTGACTTCGATCGGATCCTTATGGGGCAATCTGGGCGGCTCAGACGAGCTTGCTACCGGTTCCACCACCGTTGGCGCGGGAGTGGCCGCGGGCGGCATGGCGCTTTGTCCGGCGGCCTGCTCGGCGGGCTTCGCGTCGATGGGTGTGGCTTGCTTTGCCGTCTCGGGTGCGCCGGAGTTTCGTCCGACAATGTAACCCATCGTGAAGAAGACTCCGAGCAGGATAATCACGATGAAGAAAACACTCAGAAGTTGTTTATTGCCGAGGATGAGTTCAAACTCACCATCATCGTTTCTAGGCATGGAGATTGAGGGTTCGATGGTCTACTCTTTCCGGGGATTGCCCGCTACTTCTAATGCTTTGGTCAACCCTGTCAGTATATCGATTGGCAGGGGGAAAACGATAGTCGTGTTCTTCTCCGCTCCGACTTCCACGAGTGTTTGCAGGTACCGCAATTGAATCGCCGCGGGTTGTTTCTGGATCAATTCGGCAGCCATGGCGAGCTTTTCGGCGGCCATATATTCGCCCTCGGCATGGATGATCTTAGCACGCCGTTCGCGTTCGGCCTCAGCCTGTTTGGCGATCGCGCGGATCATCTGCTCCGGCAGATCCACTTGCTTTACTTCCACCTTGGAAACCTTCACACCCCAAGGCTCGGTGTCGGTATCAAGCGTGGACTGCAGCTGCAGATTCAGCTTCTCGCGCTGGCTCAGTAATTCGTCCAACTCCACCTCGCCCAGGACGCTGCGGAGCGTCGTCTGCGCCAGCTGTGATGTCGTGTACATGAAATTGGAGACGGCGATTACCGCCTTGATCGGGTCCACCACCTTTAAAAAGAGAACGGCGTTCACTTTGGCGGTCACATTGTCGCGTGTCACTACATCCTGCGCGGGCACTTCAATGGTTTCCAGCCGCAGGGACAGCCGGACAATCCGGTCGACGGGCGCGAAAACGAGAATCAATCCCGGGCCTTTGGGCTCCGGCAGCACACGGCCGAGCCGGAAGACGACGCCGCGCTCATACTCCCGCAAGATCTTGATGGAGGAGATGAGGTAAAGAGCTACAATCACCAGCGCCACGGTTGATATATCGAACATGGATGTGTCTCCTCAGGAAACCGGTTCAACGGTCAGCTTCAATCCTTGCACAGCGGTGACTCTCACGTGGGCTCCCACTGCGACAGGTGTTGCCGAGACCGCGGTCCAGTATTCACCGTGGAGCAAAATGCGTCCTTCCGGATCGAGCGGCGTCCGAACCACGGCGATCTCGTTGATCATGGTTCCTTTTCCAGTGAGCACCTTGTTTTCACGGGCTCGAAAGGCGATCGTTGCCAGGAACACGGTGATCGCCGCGAAAGGCAGAGACAGGCCGAGAGCGGTGGTCAGGTGGATGCGTACTTCCGGCGGACCATCGATCAACAGCAGAGCGCCCAAGACCATCGCCACCGCGCCACCGACGCCCAGAATCCCATGCGAGGTGAACTTTGCCTCCAAGACAAACAAAGTCATTGCAAGCAGCAAGAGAGCAAGTCCGATCCAGTTCACCGGGAATACGCTAAGGGCCGACAGGGCCAGCAGCGCCGAGATGCCGCCGATGACGCCCGGAAGGATCAATCCCGGAGCGTTGAATTCGATATAGACACCCAAAATACCGAGTACCAGGAGGACGAAGGCGATGTTTGGGTCGCTGATGGCGCTGACGATTTGCTCGCGGTAAGAAAGCGGAAACTCCACCACCGTAGCGCCGCGCAGGTTGAGCTTCCCTGTGCTTCCGTCGAGTTTCTCCAGTAATTGCTTTTCGTCGTGAACGATTAAGTCGATCAGGTTCTCGCGAAGAGCTTCCGTCTCGGTGAAGGATTTGGCCTCGCGAACTGTCTTTTCAGCCTGCTCCACATTCCGGTGATGCCGGGCCACCAGGCTACGCAGGCCTGCGGCGGTGTCACTCTCCACCTTCTGGCGCATCACCGGATCCATTTGCTGGCCCAGCAACACTGGCGAGGCGGCACCCGTATTGGTGCCGTCGGCCATGGCGGCAATGTCGCCCGCCTCCAGCAGGAAGAACCCGGCGGATGCCGCACGGCCGCCGGACGGCGTTACGAAGGTGACGACAGGGACTCCGGAGGCGCTCAACTTTTCAATAATCTGACGGGTGGCATCCAGCATCCCGCCCGGGGTATTCAGGCGAATGAGCAGTGCGTCGGCGTGCTCCTGTTTCGCCTGCTCCAATGCGCGGGAAACAATTTCCACCGTAATGGGATGAATGACGTGATCAATGGTTATGGCCAGCACCTTAGGCGGTGCCGCCGGGAGGATACCGCAAGACAGAGCGGCAAGGGCGCAGATGAACCGGAGGCTCAATCTAGTATGAGGATACCAAAGATGAACAACTTTTCCGTTCTCGGCGTCTAACCTTTGCATGAGTGAGACTGCAGTTTTGGACGAGCGGAATTTTATTCCTTGGGCAGGTGCGGTCCTGCTCACTCTGGCGACATTCTTCCTGATTTTCGGCGGTAGCCAGCTGAAGATTGCCGCACCAAATTCCATCCCCTTCGAATTACGGGCGAACGAAACCGCAGGTCAGATGGAAATTCATTGGGACGTCAAATCGGATGAGGTTACCCGGGCGCAGAGTGCTGTTTTTGAGGTCAAGGACGGAGATTCCCTGTACCGGTTTCCCCTGTCGCCGCGAGTTCTGGCCGCCGGGTCAGTCGAATACGTCAGAAAGTCGGACGACGTCGCCGCGACGCTGATCCTGCTCAAGGATGATCAGGAATTGGCGCGCCGCACGGTGCGTTCCGTGGGCGGCCCGCGAGGCCGCTGATCCGCCCGAGTTTCCTGCGAACCTTAGAGCTTCCGCAAATCGTTCCCGCGCATCTCTTTTGGCTGTTCGATGCCCATGATTCCCAAGATCGTGGGGGATATATCCTGAAGAGCACCGTTCTGCCGCAGCGGCGTTCTATCTTCGCTGGCGAAGATGAACGGCACCGGGTTGGTGGTGTGATACGTGTGCGGGCCGCCCGTCACAGGGTCGATCATGCGCTCCGCGTTACCGTGGTCCGCGGTAATCAGCCACGAACCGCCTTTCTGCCGCAGGGCTTGGTAAATGCGCCCCAGGCAGGCATCGACTGTCTCTACCGCCTTCACCGTCGGCTCCATTTTTCCGGAGTGCCCCACCATGTCGGCATTGGCGAAATTCATCACGATGACTTCGAAGCTGTCTTTTTCGATGGCTGAAATTACGGTGTCCGCTACCCCGGCGGCGCTCATCTCCGGTTTCAGATCGTAGGTAGCGACTTTCGGCGACTGCACCATCTCCCGTTCTTCGCCGGCGTACGGTTTCTCATTGCCGCCATTGAAAAAGTAAGTTACGTGCGCATACTTTTCCGTCTCCGCGACACGCAGATTTTTCCAATTCACCTGTGCCATCACGTTTGCCAGGATGTTGTTCGGGTGCTCGCGCGGAAGTACAAACGGAAGGCCGAGCGACTTCTCGTACTCGGTCATGGTTGTGAAGTGCAGGTTCTTGGGCACCAGCGATCGGGATGGCTGTTCCAGCTTCTGGTCCGTCAGTGCAATGGTCATCTCACGGGCGCGGTCCGCACGGTAGTTGAAGTAGAGGCATGCATCTCCCTCGTGGATCAGGCCGACCGGCTGATTCTGTTTGTCCACGATGGTGACCGGCTCGATGAATTCATCAGTGATGCCCTTCTCGTACGACTTGCGGACAGCGGCGACAGGATCGGTTGCTTTCTCGCCGTTGCCCAGAACCATGGCTCCAAACGCGCGCTCGACCCGGTCCCAACGCTTGTCCCGATCCATTGCATAATAGCGGCCGGACACGGAGGCGATCTTTCCCACGCCGATCTCGGCGATCTGGCGCTGTAACTCTTCCAGATAGCCGGCGCCGGTCTCCGGTCCGGTGTCGCGGCCGTCCATGAAGCAATGCACGAAGACGTCCTTCACGCCTTCCTGTTTTGCCAGCTTCAGAATGGCGAACAGATGCGCGCTTTGCGAATGGACGCCGCCATCGGAAACCAGGCCCATGACATGCAAATGGCTTTTTGCCGCATGCTTCATGCTGGCAAGCAGCACCGGGTCGCGAAAGAAGTCGCCCGAACTGATCATCAAGTCGATCCGGGTGACGTCCATATAGACCACCCGGCCGGCGCCGATGTTCAGATGCCCCACTTCACTGTTCCCCATTTGCCCGTCCGGCAAGCCGACGTAGGGACCCGACGTGTGTACCAGCGTGTTGGGATAGTCGCGGATCAGGCTGTCGTAAACCGGCTTATGGGCAGCGGCAATGGCGTTGCCCTCGGTGGCCGGGGAAAATCCCCAGCCGTCGAGAATGGTCAGAACCAGAGGCTTGGGCATACTACTGCCGGAACGCCTTTCTGCCTGCAAATTTGGCATTCGCGCCTAGCTCCTCTTCGATGCGCAGAAGCTGATTGTACTTGGCGATGCGGTCGGTGCGGCTGGCCGATCCTGTTTTAATTTGTCCTGCGCTGGTGCCCACCGCCAGGTCGGCGATGAAGGCATCTTCGGTTTCGCCGGAACGATGGGAGGCGACTGCCGTATAGCCGGCATTTGCCGCCATAGTCATTGCTTCCAGAGTTTCCGTCAACGAACCGATCTGATTCACCTTCACGAGGATGGAATTGGCGATGCCCCTTTCAATGCCCATGGAAAGGCGCTTGGTGTTGGTGACGAACAGATCGTCTCCCACAAGCTGGATCTTCTCGCCGAGAGTGTCGGTCATCAGTTTCCAGCCGTCCCAATCGTCTTCGGCCATTCCGTCTTCGATGGAAATAATGGGATATTGCCGGACCCAGTTGGCCCAGAACTCCACCATCTGTGCGGACGTGCGCTCGCTCTTGTCGGACTTCTTGAAGATGTACTTCGCCTTCTCCTTGTCATAGAATTCACTGGCGGCCGGATCGAGCGCGATGCTGACCTGTTCGCCCGGTTTGTAGCCGGCCAGCGAGATGGCTTCCATCACCACTTCCAGAGCTTCGTCGTTCGACTTCAAATTGGGAGCAAAGCCGCCTTCATCGCCAACCGCGGTGGAGTACCCGCGCTTCTTCAGAACGCCCTTCAAGGTGTGGAAAATCTCGGTTCCCATGCGTAGCGATTCGGAGAACTTCGTTGCGCCGTGGGGGATGATCATGAACTCCTGCGGGTCCACTGAATTGTCCGCATGTGCGCCGCCGTTCAGAATATTCATCATCGGAACAGGGAGCAGGGAAGCGGATACGCCACCGAGATAGCGGTAGAGCGGGGTCATCTGCGAGGCGGCGGCAGCTCGTGCGGCGGCCATGGAAACCGCGAGGATGGCGTTGGCGCCCAAACGCCCCTTGTTGGCAGTGCCGTCGAGTTCGATCATGCGGCGGTCGAGGCCGGCCTGGTCCATGACGTCCATTCCATCGAGGGCGGGACCGATTTCGGTGAGGATGTTCGCGACCGCTTTGAGCGTGCCCTTGCCCAGGTAGCGAGATTTGTCGTTATCGCGCAGTTCCACTGCTTCGTGCTCTCCGGTGGATGCTCCGGAGGGGACGGCGGCGCGGCCAATATTGCCGTCGGCGACAAGTACATCCGCCTCGACGGTGGGGTTACCTCGCGAATCGAGGATCTCGCGTCCGATGATTTTGACTATGTCCATTGCTTTGATTTTTGTCCTTGAACGTGCTGAGTTGTGTTGCGAATCTTTTATTTTGGCACAGTGTCCACGCGCCTGTGCCCGGCCGCCGCCAGTGCTTCCACGGCGCGCGGGAGATTGGCGGTCTTGACCAGGATGTAGTCGGTGTCAAATGTCGCGATGGAGAAAATAGAGATTCCCGCCCCGGCCAGGGGTGCGGCGAACGACGCCAGAATTCCAGTGAGCGCGAAGTCGAGGGGGCCTACAACTTGCAGCACCGTCCAACCAGCGTCTACCTTCACGGAATCCGTCGGAGGGTTCTCGCAGACCACGGAAAGTTCTTCGGTGGTCCGGGTTACAGAGAAGAAGCCGCCGGTGGGCGGCGGGATAGCGGCCTGCGGAGGCAATTGGCAGACACAAAACTCCGATTCGAGGATTTTATAGTCCAAAGCTGGTAGAATGAGGGTTTGATATCAAAAGCGAGGGGGTGAGTTTAAGTTTGGCTGAAGTCCATTTACAAGATGGTGAAACACTCGAAAGTGCATTGCGGCGGTTCAAGCGCAAAGTGCAGCAAGAGGACATCATCAAGGAAATCAAGCGCCACTCCTTCTATTTGAAACCGGGTGAGAAGCAGCGGACCAAGGAAGCCCTGGCCCGCAAGCGCAACCGTAAAAAGAGAAGCAAAGACATCGAATAAGTTTCGAGTCAGACAGCAATGCCGAAGGCGCTCCTTTACCGGAGCGCCTTTTCCATTGGGTGGTCTACTTTCTTGAAACCCGCCGGCACTTCAAACCGGGATCCGTCTATCGGCGCCGTGGAGAAGTTCATAGATTCCGTGGTCATCTCCATTAGCGACGCGGACGAATCGGAAGACTGTGCCGGAGCCGAAGCGGTTTCGGCCGGCTGCTCCTCTGCCGGCTTCTTCTTTTTTCCAAAGCCTCCGAATCCACCGAGGCGTCCCGCAATCGCGCTTGCGGCAAGCTCGCCAGCGGTGGGCGCGGGCGGGGCAGCCTGCTTCGGCGTTTCGGTCCGGGTTTGGGACGAACCGGCTGCGTCACCGGCTCCGCCCATCTTCATGATCTGCAGAACGGGCACTCCCTGCAGCTTGGCAGATTCCTTCGCCAGTTCGCCCATGCCCTTCATCATGTCTCCGCGCTGCATGGCCATGCCGCCGGCGCCGGGAGTCCATGCGATTTTGGTTGCCATGCGCTTATAGAACTCGCGCACTTCGTCGTAGCCCGGAATATCGGGTGCGAGCCACATGTCGGAAACAACAGCCATCGTTCCTTTTTCTCCGGACTTCGGGTCGGCCATCTCCATTTCGATGGTGAGCACCACTTCCTTGGTGTTGAAGCCGGAAACCATCTTCTTCTCGCCGGTTTCCTTTACGGATGCCTTCATCTTCATGTCGGCGCCTTCCTGCTTCCCTTTCGCAGCCATTTTGTCCGACATTTGCTGCATGGCCTTCGCCATGTCGGCGAAAGTAATCACAGAGTAGCTGTGCTTTGCCGGATCGATGTCTGTAATTGTTTCGCTCTTCAAATCGATGATGGAGATGTGGTTCGCGCCGACGTGCGCCATGCGGTCGCCCTTCACCATCACGGTGCTGTTCATCGGTTCGCGGGCCGCCTTGGAGAAGGCTCCGGCCATCTTCATCATCCCGGCCAAAGCCCCGCCGGTTATCTTGGAATTCTGATCGTATGAGAAATCGGCGTAGACTGCCGTGGAGGCGAGACAGCAAGCGCTAACGGCCAAAAAGGCTTTCCGTAACATAAATTACTCCTTGATAAATCCAATAGTACTTCAAGATACGAAGGGTGGATACTTATGGATGATGGAACGAGTATGAAACATCCGGCTTACTTTGTATCTGGAGCGGTCTTTCTCATGCTCGGATTTGGATCCCTGGGGCTTACCCAGAAGAAGGCGGCGATGATGATGCAGGCTACCGGACCATTCGATGTGAAGTTGAGTCCGCAAACGCTGGAAGAGCAGGTGGCGGATCCGCTGCTAAAGCCGGATGCTGATTAACAAGCAGTTCCATGGCGATCTGGAAGCGCAGAGCAAAGGCCAGATGCTGGCGGCGGCTACGGGCGTGAAAGGATCGGCGGGCTATGTGGCGATGGAATTGGCGAGTGGAACTCTGAAGGGAAAGAACGGCACGTTCATTTTGCAGCATACAGCCACAATGGACCGAGGCAAGCCGCAACTAAGCATTACGGTGGTTCCGGATTCAGGAACCGGCGAGTTGGCCGGCCTGACAGGCAGGATGGCGATCAATATCGCCGCGGGAAAACATACCTACGAGTTCGAATACACACTCGATAAGGCAGAGTGAAGTCCTGTACAATGGCCGTCTTGAGCACAATATGAACGAGCTGAAGGTCCGCCCCAGCGCAAAGCTGTTGTTTCCTCTCTATCTGCTGGTGGTCGCGCTGGCGATTCTGATTGAATATTACCGGGCGAACGGTGATGCATCGCTGATCTACCTGCAAGGTATTCCGGCATTTCTGCTTTTGTGGACCATCTTCAGGCATCTCGCCTTATCATTCACGACGCTGAGCGTGGTAGGCGGCAAGCTTCGCTATCAATCGGGAGTGATGTCGCGGTCGACACGCACAATGGAGATCAAGAAAGTGCAGGACGTCCGCGTGGATCAAACACTGGGACAACGGCTGCTGGGCATGGGCGATATCTCGATTGAGACCGCGGGTGATTCCAGCCGGCTGACGATGAAATCCATCGACCGGCCACATGCGGCGGCTGAACACATATTGGAAGCGGCCCACAAGGCCGTCTGAACGGAAAATTTCATGACTGACAAAAAACTGAGTGGGAAAACTGCGCTGATTACCGGCGCGAGCAAGGGGCTGGGAAGGGCGATGGCGATTGCGTTGGGTGCGGCGGGCGCCCGCCTGGCTCTGGTTTCGCGCGACGTCAAACAGATGGAAGACACCGCGGCGGCCGTCCGGAAAACGGGTGCGGAGGCAGAGATTTTCCGGGCCGACGTCACCGATGAGGCCCAGGTGCTGCAACTGGAAAAAGACGTTGCGGCGAAGATGGGCAAGATTCAGATTCTGATTAATAACGCCGGCATCAATGTCCGGAAGCCCATTACCGACTTCACCCTGGCGGAGTGGAACAGCGTACTGGATACCAATCTCACCAGCGTGTTCATGATGTGCCGCTCTTTTGTCCCGCACATGAAGGGCAATGGATACGGGCGCATTCTCAACTTAACCTCCATCATGAGCCACGTCTCGTTGCCGGAACGAGCAGCCTATTCATCGAGCAAGGCAGCGCTTCTGGGCTTCACGCGCGCCGTCGCGCTGGAACTGGCGCCGGAGGGTATTACCGTGGTGGGCATCAGTCCTGGGCCATTTGCCACCGAAATGAACACGCCCCTCATGAACGATCCGGTGAAGAATGCGCAGTTTGTGTCGAAGATTCCGTTGGGACGTTGGGGACGTGTGGAAGAGATTGGAAGCCTGGCGGTATTTTTGTGCTCTGAAGAAGCTGGATTCGTGACGGGAACCGACATCCTGATCGACGGGGGGTGGTGTGCGCAATAGGTCCTCGTGGCTGGCTGTGGCGTGCCTTGCTGCCGCCATCCTGCCGGCCGGCTGCAATTCCAGCGGCAAGAAAGTGATCGCGGTAATTCCGAAAGGAACCTCGCATCTGTTCTGGATTTCGGTTCAGACGGGTGTGGAGGCCGCGGGTAAGGAGTTTGGGGTCGAGATTGTATGGAACGGACCGGCGCAGGAGACCGACTACAGCCGGCAAATCCAGATTCTGGACTCGATGGTGGCGCGGCACGTGGACGGGATTGTGATTGCGGCGTCCGAACGGAAAGCGCTGGTGGGATCCATCGATCGCGCGGCGGCTGCGGGAATCCCGCTTACCGTCTTCGATTCGGCCGTCGATTCCACCAATTACGTGTCTTTCGTGGCCACCGACAATGTGGAAGGCGGGAGGTTAGGCGGGCGGACACTCGCGAATTTGCTTGGGGGCAAGGGCAAGGTGGCGCTGATGATGCATGCGCCGGGCAGCGCGTCCACCATGGATCG
>JBDUEM010000190.1:0-15135 GCA_040002435.1 Bryobacteraceae bacterium | reverse complement strand
CCGCAATCCGACATGCCAAACTGCATGTCCAAATTAATGCTGCTCGGCATGACGCTTTCCGATGTGGTCATGCGTTCCACGGTAGGCCCTGCGAAGGCCATCGGCCATTACCCCGAATTGGGAACACTCGGCGTCGGCCGCGTGGCAGACATCGCCGTGCTTGATCTGCAGAGCGGCGTGTTCGCCTTCAAAGACGCCTGGGACGCGAAACGGCTAGGCGAGAAACGCCTGGAATGCTTGCTGACGGTTCGTGACGGCAAGGTCGTTTATGAAAGCCTGGACCGTGTGGCGCAGCCCAAAATGTCACAAGTGATCTACGATCTGCTCCTGAAGAACGGGCATGTGATCGATTCCGCGAATCACCGCAACGGCCGGTTCGATGTAGCAGTCGTCGGGAACAAGATCGTGCAGGTGGCGCCCAACCTGCCAGCCTCGCACGCACGCATCACCATCGAAGCCGGTGAATTCTACGTCACGGCGGGAATGATCGCCATCGCAGCAGGCACTGGCGTAAACCACCCCGATACCACGTATCTGCCAAACGGCTTCACAACGGTCGTCGACGGAAAGTCCCGCAGCGCGACGTCCGGTCACCCGAAGACACAAGTGCTGGCGTCCGCGAAAATCGACGGGACGCCGCCCCTCTCAGCAGGACTCCTGGACAGTATGTCCAAGCTGCTGAACCAGCAAATGCCGGTCGAAAAAGTAGTCGATCTCGCCACCGTCAGCAGCGCGCGCGCCATCGGGCGTCCGGACCTCGGGACATTGAGCGAGGGCTCCGTCGCCGATATCGCCCTACTCGAACTGCAACCGGGCGGCAGACGGCTTCGCTGCGTCCTGACCGTCCGCAACGGTGCCGTTGTTTGGGACAGCGAAGGGCTGGCCGCGACGGACTGGATCAAAGCCGGCCCCTATTCGAATTACAAATAGTCTCTACGGAACCCAGGCGACCAGTTCGATCTCCACTCGCGTCGCCGTATCGGGAAAATCGACACCGAATGCCGACCGCGAAGGCGCGTCCTTGGGGAAGTACTTGCCGTAGACCTCATTCATCGCGTTCTTCTCGGTCTTCACATCCGCCAGAAACACGGTGACCTTGATCACGTTTTCGAGCGAAGAGCCCATGGCTTCGAGATTGGCCTTGTGCAGTTTCAGTATGGCGTCCGTCTGTTCCTTGATATCGCCGCCAAACGCCAGAGGATCCTTCCGCGCCTCGGGGCGCACACCAGTCAGGCCTGAACTGAAATAGATGTTCCCCATTCTCGTTCCGCCCGGCGCTTTTGCTTTTCCGCCGGCCGGCGCTGCCTGCGCCATCGCGGGAACCGCCGCAGCCGCGCCCAAACCAGCCGCGGACGCTAGAAATTTTCGTCGTTGTTGAGTCTTCGTGTCCATATGGAATACCCTCTATTCTGAGTTGCGGTAACTCTCTAACATTAGCAGCGAGCATAACCGACTCCTCGCACAGCAGTCCTATACCGTATCATTCAAATCGCGTATACTGGCACCCAATAGATACCTGCACCCACAAGGAGGGGTGAGATATTGAAACCTTTCGCTGGCTCTTTCCGCAGACGGCGACTTGCTGCCGTCGTCCTCAGTGCCGCCGCCGTCATTGGCTCCGCGGCTTTTTACTTTCGTCCCGTTGTGCATGCGCAGGATAACCTCACGCCTGGCATGCTTTTTGGCCCGCTGTGGGTGGACAAGGGTCAGCATCTGGAGCTTTGCAGCAGCTACCTCGGCACCGAAAGTGGCCTCACTGTATTCGCCCACTTCCGAAACTTTTCCACCGGCGAGGTTAGCAACGTTCAGGAAGTCGAAGTCAAGGCGGGCGGCGGCGGCTGTGCCACTTACTCGGGAAAAGGCCATGTGGTCGGAATGACCCGCGGAACCGGACCGGCGGCGGATTGGGTTAGCCCTTCTAACGCACTCATCGGAACCATGTCCGTCATCAATGACAACAACAAGAATACGCAAGCCACCGTCCTGGGCGTTCCTAAGATGTGGGCAAAGGGTCTGTAGATCAAGGTTGCGCGACAAGCTCGCCATCGCCTTCCACTAATGTGGAATAGCGGTTTATTGACAATCCGGGAAATCTCTCGATGCGCGTGCTTGGAGCGGGCCAGCGCACCTCCACCCATTCGGCACGACGAGCCGGGCCGATTCCCAGAATGTCGCGGGGATCGTGTGCCGAGAGATAGCTGCCCCCGCCCGTCTTCAATTTTGAGCGCTTCACACCGTCGGCTTGCCACGTTATCTTCGCGCCCACGCCGTCGCGATTCGCCTTCACGCCCCGCAGCCGTACGCCAACCCACTGATTCTCCGCACCCGCGTTGTTCTTCAGCAGCAGCGGCGTTCCCCCGTTGACGCCCACCAGAACGTCCGGCCGCCCGTCGTTGTTTGTATCGCCAATAGCAAGGCCGCGTGCGGAAAATTCTCGCCGGAAGACCGCGCCACCCTTAGCGCTAATGTTCCGGAACGTCCGGTCTTTCTGCTGGAACAAGAGCATTGGCTCGCGGTGCCGCACTTGCTGCGTTCTTTCCCCCACCAGATCGTCGGGGTGCCCGTTCGCCACAATCAACTCCAGCACCCCATCGTTGTCGAAGTCGAAAAATTTCAGCCCCCAGCCGCTCATGTAATACGTGGCTTTGCCAATCTCACTTCCGAACGAAAGATCGTCGAACATTCCATGGCCCGTATTCCGGTAGAGCGTGAACATCTCTTTGTCGATGTTCGCCACAAACAGATCCTGCCACCCGTTTCCGTCGATGTCCGCCGAGTCAACGCCCATTCCCGAACGCGGCCATCCATCCGGACTCAGCGCTACCATCGCGCCGAACCCCACGTCTTCCCATCCGCTCGCACCGCGGTTGGCAAGAAGGAAGTTCTCCTTCGTATCGTTGGAGACAAACAAGTCCAACCGTCCGTCGTTATTGACGTCTGTTGCCACGACGCCGAGCGCCTTCCCCAGCTTCGTGTCCAGCCGCATCGCCTTTGTGACGTCCCGGAAAGTTCCGTCCCCGTTGTTCTTGTAGAGAAACGACGCGGTCGGCGGGAACATTCGCGGAACGCAATATCCAGGCTTGCCGCCGCGCGACTCGATGCACAGTGACTGGCTTTCGCGCCTGTACTGCACAAAGCTGCAGACGAACAGGTCCAGCAACCCGTCGCCGTCAAAGTCGAACCAGACCGCGCTCGTGGTCCATCCCGGAGTCGCCACGCCGGCCTTCGCCGTTACGTCGGTAAACGTCCCGTTGCCGTTATTCCGGTAAAGCGTGCAGCGTCCATAGGCGGTGACGAAAAGGTCCGGATAGCCGTCGTTGTCATAGTCGCCCACTGCTACACCCATGCCGAAGGAATCGCCGCCGCCAACTCCGGCCGCCTTGGTTACATCGCTGAAGGTTCCATCCCGATTGTTTCGGTAAAGGCCGTTCTGCGGCTTCTTCGTCGGCCGGTAGAAATCGCACTCACCGCTGTTGACCAGGAAAATATCCATCCAGCCGTCGTTATCGTAATCGACGAAGGCCACTCCCGGACCCATCGTCTCCGGCAGGTATCGCTGCGGCGAAAACGCATTATCGTGTTTCCACACAATCCCGCTCGTGGCTGGCGCGATTTCTTCAAACAGATCCGCTGGCTGCGCGAACGCAGCGGCAGCCAGACCGGCAATCACATCCCGTCGCCGGAGCAGATGCGGCATGAACCGTAGTCTACCAGCGGGGCCGTACCCACCCGCCACTGATAGACTGCAAGAACGAAAACCCATGCCACGAATCCTAGTGAACGAATGTAAACAGGAAGTCTCCTCCTTCAACCCCGTCCTCAGCCACCACGAAGACTTTGCCGTCACCACAGGTGCCGGTCTGCTTGCCGCCCACCAGGACGTCGGCTCGGAGATGTCAGGCGCGCTCACCGTCTTCGCCACTCGCCCTGACATCGAAATCGTCCCCGGCTACAGCGCGCGCTCCATCACCTCCGGAGGAACCCTCGCCGACGCGGACTTCCACCGCATTGCCGCCGAATTCCTCAACGCCGTGCGCACCGCATCCAACATCGATGCCATCTATTTTTCCCTACACGGCGCAATGGCCTCCGAAACCGAATACGACATCGAAGGCTATCTCCTGGAGCAGACGCGCAAGATCGTCGGCGAACGCATGCCCATCGTCATCTCGCTCGATCTCCACGGCATCATCACCGATCGCATCCTGCAGCATTGCGACGCACTCTCCGTCTATCACACCTACCCGCACGTCGACTTCTTCCAGACCGGCCAGCGCGCCGCGCGCCTCCTCCTCCGCATCATCGATGGCCACGCGAAGCCAGTTTCCGTCCGCGTGCGAATTCCTGCCCTTGTCCGCGGCTATGAACTTATCACCGAAACCGGAAGGTTCGGCCAGTGCGTCCGCCGCACCATCGCGATTGAGAACAGCCCCGGTGGACTCTCCGGCGGCATGTTCATCGGTAACCCGTTTACGGATGTGCCGGAGCTCTGCTCCAACGTCTTCCTCTGCACCGACAACGACCCCGCCCGCGCCGAACGCGAAGCCATTGAAATCGCGAACGAGTTCTGGGCCATGCGGGAACACCTGCAGCAGCCGCTCACCAGCCTCGCCGAAAGCGTGTGCTTGGCCGGCCAGGCCACAGGCCGCGTAGTTCTCGTGGACGCCGCGGACGCCACCAGTTCCGGCGCGTCCGGCGACAGCAATGCCGTCCTTCGCGCCCTCGTCGAAGCGGGACACCGCCGCACCGTGCTCCTCCCCATCGTCGATCCGCCCGCAGTTGAGGCGGCATTCCACGCCGGAGTCGGCGCCGTCATCCATACGAAAATCGGCGGCAGCCTGGATCCCCGCTTCACCCCTCTCGAAATGGAATGCAAAGTCCGCATGCTCTCCGATGGCCATTTCCGCAACGAATCCCATGGCAGCTACTGGGATGGCGGGCGAACCGCCGTCCTGCAATCCGGCAACTTCATGATCATCGCCACCACGCGCCCCGTCAGCCTCTATGACCGTTCGCTCTTCCTCGCCCACGGCCAGGACCCTGCGTGGTTTGACGCCACCATCGTGAAATCGCCGCACTGCCAGCCGCAATTCTTCGCCGACGGCGCCGAAATGCTCATCAACATTGACGCCCCAGGCTCCACCAGCGCCAACCTCCAGAGCCTTGGCCACACCCGCTGCGCCCGCCCCATCTTTCCGCTGGACCAGAACGTCACCTTCACGCCCACAGCGAAGCTGTTCACGCGTATCGGATAATCGTGGACTATGAAGATTCGCGAAGTGAAAGCCTTCGGGCTCCGCGGCAGCACTCCCGAAGGCGGCTGGTCCAATGAATTGCAGCCGGACGATTGCGTCCACACCTTGATCGCCGTCCTCACGGACGAAGGCCCCATCGGCTGGGGCAGCGTCTTCACCAGCGAGGAACTGGTGCGCGGCTCGCTCTCCATCCTGCGCCCTCTTTATCAGGATGAAAATGCCCTGGAGCCGGAGCGCGTCAGCGAAAAGTTCCATCAGAATACGTTTTGGCTGGGCCGCGGCGGCGCCATCACACACACCATCAGCGGCATCGATATCGCTCTCTGGGATCTGCTCGGCAAGGCAACCGGCCAACCCGTCGGCCGGCTACTCGGCGGGCGCTACCGCGAACGCGTTCGCCCCTACGCCTCATTGCTCATGCGGGAGCCCGAACGCATGGCCGCCGAGTTACTCCCCGTCAAGGCGCAGGGATTTCGCGCCTTCAAGATCGGCTGGGGCCCGTTCGGACGCCGTGATGCCAAGACAGACGAGGCCATAGTTGCCGCCTCGCGCGAAGCCCTCGGTCCCGATTCCCTACTCATGGTGGACGCCGGCGCAAGCGACGCCTTCTGGCCGCAGGGCTACAAATGGGCCCTGCGCACCGCCGAAATGCTCATTGATTACGACGTCCATTGGTTCGAAGAGGCGCTCCATCCCGATGCCCTCCAAGACTACGTCGCCCTCCGCCGCGCCGCCAAGGTCGCCATCTCTGGAGGCGAAGTGCTCACCCGCCGTCAGGCTTTCCAACCCTGGCTCGAAGCCGGTGCCTTCGACATTATTCAACCCGATGTCACGAAAGTCGGCGGCATCAGCGAGGAGCGCAAGATCGCGCAGATGGCCCGCGACCACGGCGTGCGCTTCATTCCTCACGGCTGGAACACCGCCCTCGGCCTTGCCGCCGACCTCCACCTCGCCTCCGCCTTCCCTGACACCGACCTCGTCGAATACCTCACCGGCTCGCCCTTCATCGATGAAATCGCTGCCGGTGGATGGAAGCTCGATTCCGAAGGCATGCTGCCCATCCCAACCAAGCCCGGCCTTGGCATCGAAGTCGACCTCGAAGCCTTAGCCCGTTATTCCCGCACGCCGCTGCCGGAGCTCAAGGCAATGCGTGGCTAGCGTCCCCGCCAAAGCCGGATTGTCGTTAGTCGCTTTTCTCTGGATTGCGTTCGCGCTCAACTATGTGGACCGCCAGATGGTCTACTCCATCTTCCCTGTCCTGAAAACCGACGTCGGATTTACCGACGCCCAACTGGGCCTCATCGGCAGCGTTTTCTCGTGGGCCTACACCATCTCCATGCCCATCGCGGGCCGCGTTGCCGATCTCTTCCGCCGCGACCGCATGATCATCCTCAGCATTATTCTCTGGAGCGCCGCCACCCTTGGCAGCAGCCTCAGCGGATCGGTTCTCGTCTTTCTTTTCTGGCGCGCCGTGATGGGCATCACCGAATCCCTTTACTATCCCGCTGCCATGGGAACGCTCGGCGCAGCCTACCCCGAAGCCATCCGTTCCAAGGTTCTCGGAATTCATCAATCCGCCCAATTCGCCGGTCTCGTCGCCGGCGGATGGTACGGAGGTTGGATGGCTGACCGGTTCAGTTGGCGCGCCGGTTTCCTGATCGCCGCCGGCGTCGGAATTCTTTACTCCCTGGTCCTGGTTCGCAAAGTTCCGTACGTCCCCGTCCCCGCGCGAACGGCATCCAGCGGCAGCACTCTAAGTCACCTCGCCGGCCTGCTCAGCTCGCGCTGCTACCTCGCAATCTGCACGGCCTTCTTCTGCTTCTGCGCCATGCTCTGGGTCTTCTACGCCTGGTATCCATCGTTCCTGCAGGAGCGCTACCACCTCTCCATGGCCGCCAGCGGCTTCAACGCCACCATCTATGTTCAGGTCGGGTGCGCACTGGGGGTAGTCTTTGGCGGCGCGCTTGCCGACCGTTTGTCCAAACGGCTGCCCGCCGCGCGTCTCTATGTAGCCGCCGCGGGAATCCTTCTCAGCGCCCCTTTCGGATATCTCACTTTTGCCGTCCACTCGCTGGACCTGGCTCGCCTTTTTTCAGCCGTATACGGTTGCTTCGCCGGCCTCATGATCGCCAATATCTTTGCCGGCGCCTACGATGTCATCTCTGCCCGCAGCTACGGCTTCGGCGCGGGATTTCTCAATACGGTTGGCGGCGTTGCGGCATCGGTCATCATATTTGTAGCCGGCCTCGTAAGAAACTCGATTGGATTCGCGGGCCTGCTCACCTGGGTAGGCACGGCCTGCATCGCAAGTGCCGTACTCCTCATCTTCGTGGCGGCCACGCGCTACCAGGACGAGCGGCTCCATGCGCAATTGCGTTAAGGGCGCGCGGGTTTTCGGGTACCCTTGTATATCATGAAGCTGCTTCCAACCATTTCCTGCATCGCGCTATTCACTGCCGCTCTCTCCGCTGCGGACGCCCCTTCCGCCGCCAAGGTGTTCGATAACCAGCTTCGCAACATGGAACACGAATTTGTTCCGCTCGTCGAAGCAATGCCCGCCGATAAATTTGGCTTCGCGCCCTCGGAAGGCGCATTCAAAGGCGTCCGGACGTTTGCCATGCAGTCAAAGCACGTCGCCTTCGTCCTGCATCAAGTATCCGCCGCACTCCTTGGTGAGAAGAATCCTTCCGCTGGCGGCAAGGATGAAAACGGCCCTGAGGATGTAAAGAGTAAAGATCAGGTCGTCAAGTATGTAAAGGAAGCCTTTGCGTACGCCCATAAGGCCGTTGCCACTTTGACGAACGACAATATGCTCCAGGAAACGGCTGACCCCTTTTCACCAACTAAAAAACGCACACGCGTGGATTCAGTCAGCATCCTGCTCTGGCACAGCTTCGATCACTATGGCCAGATGGTGGAGTACGCGCGCATGAACGGCGTGATCCCGCCCGCCAGCCGCTAGAGACCGCACTGTCTTAACTTTTACGATTCTCAAACTGAAACTGGAATAGAATCAGGGTATTCGTTCTTCGACATTCGGGCGGTAATCGCTTCAAAAGGGCAAAGCAGCGCTTTGGCACTGACCAGCAAAATCTTGCACCTGCAACCGATCCCCGGCAGAAAGACGATGGCAGCCTCCGTCACGCGTTATGCCGCGGCAGCCCTTTCTGTGGGCATCGCATACTTCCTGGAAATTGCCATCAGCCCGGAACTCGCTCGAAAGATCCCATTCTTCCTCTTCGTATTCGCGGTTATGTTTTCGGCGGCATTTGGCGGTCGGGGGCCTGGTTTCTTCTCCGCCGCGCTAAGCGTAATCGTTGTGGACTTCGCCTTCCTGGGACTACCCTTCAGCTTCGCGGGTACAGATAACTGGGAATTCACCCGCGCCTGTATCTTCCTGGTTTTGGGCATCGTCATTACCTTGACGTTGGACCACATCAGGAGCGCATATGAAAATCTCCATCGCACGGCGTCGGCTTTGGAACAGGCGAACACGCACCTGCAAGCGGCGCAGGATCGCCTCATATCCGCCAACGAAGAGCTGCAGAGGAGTCAGGACAGTTTGTTCAAGGCGAATGCGCGCTTGAAACAGTCCAATGAAGATCTGCAGCAGTTTGCTTATTCCGTATCGCATGATCTGCAATCTCCCCTCCGTACCATCGCCAGTTTTTGCCAGCTCCTGGCGCGGCGTTACCGCGGAAAACTGGACGGAGACGCTGACGAATTGCTGGACCACATTGACTCCGGGTTGGGGCGTATGACGGCCCTCGTGCGCGATCTTCTCGAATACTCGAAAGTCACACACAGCGATGCCGACGCCTGGATTGAAACGGATTGCAATGAAATTGTTCGCGATGTCTTGAAAGATTGTGAAGCCCATATACAAGAGACCGCTGCTGTTATAGTCGCGGACTCGCTCCCCACAGTGCACGCTGACCCGATCCTGATGTCTCAGGTTTTTAGAAATCTGATTGAGAACGGGTTGAAGTATCGCTCTTCCCAACCCCCCGAAATAACTATCTCCGCCAAGCCCGAGGATGGCTTGTGGGTTTTTTCGGTGGCCGATAACGGAATCGGTTTTGATATGTCTCACGCCGATCTTATTTTCAACGTATTTGCGCGGCTTCACGCGGAAGGCTCCGCATACAAGGGGACCGGTATCGGCCTCGCCATCGTAAAGAAGATTGTCGAGCGGCGCGGCGGTTCGATCTGGGTCGAATCGCAGCCTGACAAAGGCTCAACCTTCTATTTCACCGTCCCCTCTACTCCCGGTCGCATCTCGCTGTAACAATTTTTCTCACCGCAGCATCTAATGAATTAGAAATTCTTGTCGCCGCTCCTCACCGGGAGTCGGCAGAGCAGATAATAAAGTGTAAGGTGATTTTTTGCTATCCAATCCCGACGAAACAAATTATCATGGGTAATTAGAGTTTGAATTCAAAGGGAGCTTATGTTTCGCCTTCTTGTAGTGGACGACAACCCGACAATTGTGTCTCTGTTGCGCGAAGCATTGAAGGATCTGAAGCAGAGGCACTCTATTTATTCCGTGGAAGATGGTATCACCGCGCTCGATTTCCTTTCGCGCCGTGCCTTGTACGCTCATGCGCCGCGGCCGGACCTGGTCTTGCTGAGCATGAACTTACAGCACGTTAACGGGCTCGACATTCTGCGCAGAATCAAAGCGGATCCTGAACTGCGGAATATCCCTGTAATCATGATGTCTGGAGCCATTAATACTTCTGACGTTCGCAAGGCATACGAGTCCCAGGCGAACTGCTACGTGCAGCGGCCGTCTGATTTTCGACGGACCTACCTGCTCGTTCAGGCCATCAAAGCTCTTTGGATCGATTTCGCGATCATTCCCCAAGCCTCTGGCCACAGCCGCCTGAAGCCCGTATCGCAGGAACCGGACAGCGAAGTGGCGGCCCCACCCGCCGTCAGAGTAGCGGGCATCTAAAACACCGGGCGCCTCGCTCGCGCTTCTTTCCCACAGGCACGGTCGATCACAAAAGAGGCTGATTTATTTTTGCCCTTCGAATCAGCACCGTGCGGCCAATTTCGGCAGTCGCCGGTTTCACCCAAGCAAAATGTCCCGCTAAAATCGAACCGCATTAGGAAGGTGCGGAATGATATCGGAAGCACGGCTGGCGGCGAATCGTCGCAATGCATTGTTATCTACGGGACCACGGACCCCGGAAGGCAAGCGCAAGGTGTCGCAAAACGCCCGCAAGCATGGTTATCGCGCCGCCCGTCAGGAAATCAGCGAGCGGCAGCTCTTGGAGGTGGAAGGTTACGCCGCCGCCTTCGCGCAGTCCTACCCACCGCGCAATGCCGCTCAAGAAGCGCTGCTCCATCGCATGGCGGCGGCCTGGTGGAACATCCTGGAATTCGACAAACAAACCCGACATCTTTACTTCCGCACGGACTACGAGTATGTCGTCAGCCGCCTCTTCACTTTGACTCCCTATCGCACTCACTTTGACAACATCTTCTACAAAGCTCTGAAATCTTTGGAAATTGCGCAAACAAACCCAAACCCTTCCGCGTTAAAATCCACAGTTTTTCCACAAATGGAAAAGCCCGCAGGGGAAAGCAGGGAATCCCACGAACCGGCGTTTCTCACTACAATGAGAAGACCCAATGCCAGCCGTCATCACAGAAAGCGATGTTCCTCTGTCCGGAGAATTGAAAATCGCGATCGGCACCATCGTAACCCCGTCAGCGCGCGACATCGCCCGCCTGCGTGGCGTTGGTCTCATCGAAGTCGCAAAAGACCAGCTCATTACAACCGCGCCGCCCGGACGCACCATCGCCCTCGGGGCAGACCATGGCGGCTACGCTCTGAAGGAAGCTCTCAAGCCCATCCTCACCGAGCACAACCTCCAGTGGATCGATGTCGGGGTGCATGAAGAGAAACCCGCCGACTATCCGGATATCGCGGAAAAGGCCGCGCTGGTAATCACCTCGGGAAAGGCCGATCGCGGCATCCTTATTGATGGCGCCGGCATTGGTTCCTCCATGGCGGCGAACAAGGTTCCAGGCATTCGCGCGGCCCTGTGCTATGATAAAGCTTCAGCTCGAAATAGCCGGGAACACAATGATTCTAATGTGCTTACACTGGGCAGTAGGCTTTTGACCCAGTCCCAGGCCGAAGAGGTTTTGCGCGTCTGGCTGGCCACTCCGTTTGCTGCGGGCCGTCATCTGGCGCGGGTGCAAAAGATCTCCGAAATCGAGCGGCGGTATTCCAAGTGACCTCCACCGAACTCGACCAGTTGGTCGCCGAAATCGGCGAAGAAATCCTCAACCGCATTGGCGGTCCGCGATTCTCAAAGGCCGAGGGTCTCAACATTCCGGACTTGGTATGCCCCGGTTGTAAAGGCCGCTGTCCGCAAACCTGCGCCCAAAAGACTACGGAAATTGTCGCCGCCGGGGCGGATCGCATCTCTGCAAGCGACAAGACCACGAAGGTGGATCCGGCCATTGCCCGATCCATCGATCACACCATTCTACGGGCTGATGCTACTCGGGAAGACGTTATCAAGGTGTGCCAGGAAGCCCGTAAATACTCGTTCGCCAGCGTTTGTGTGAATCCCTACTGGGTGCCTCTCGTCACACGGCAGCTGGCTGGATCTCCGGTGAAAGTGTGTACCGTCATCGGATTCCCTCTGGGCGCGTCGTCAACCGAGATCAAACGTGCCGAAGCCGAAGCGGCTATCCGCGTCGGTGCCCAGGAAATTGACATGGTCATCAATGTTGGCGCTCTCAAGTCCGGCGACCACGAAGCCGTAAAGCTCGACATTCAGGCAGTGGTGGAGGCCAGCCATAAAGGTGGCGCCATCGTGAAAGTCATCATCGAGACGGCGTTGCTCGACGACAATCAGAAAGCAGTGGCATGTACCCTCGCGAAACTGGTCGGTGCGGACTTCGTGAAAACCTCAACCGGCTTCGCCGCCAGCGGCGCCACCGTCCACGATGTCGAACTGATGCGCGGCATTGTCGGCCCCAAAATCGGAGTGAAGGCTTCTGGCGGAATCCGCACCTTGGAGGATGTCCAGAAGATGACCGCCGCCGGAGCCACCCGCATTGGCGCCAGCGCCAGTGTGAAAATCGTGGAGGCTTCTTCCGGCCCGGCCGGGGCAGCTTCCGCATATTGACAACCGCGAGCATGGCCACCACAACCTCTATAAGAAAAGGATCCGTACGGTTTAAGGAACGGGCTGAACTGCTCGACTTCCTGTTGGAAGTGGCTGCCACGACCTCTGAAACGCTGGATCTGGACCGGCTGCTTCCAACGCTGGCCGACTTCATCGCCCGCGTCATCCCTCACGACCTGTTCGCCATTCTGCTTTACAACGACAAGATGCAGGGATTGCGCATGCGGTATGCCCGCGGCCATCGCGATGAGGTAGTCCGGAACGTCACCCTGCAGCTGGGCGAGGGACTGACCGGCATCGCCGCCGCAACGCGCCAGACCATCCTCGCCCCTGATGTCCGCTCCGATCCGCGTTATATCAGCACCGTGGACGCGGTTCGCTCCGAACTGGCCGTACCCATGGTCGCGCGCGGAAAACTGGTAGGGGTCATCGATCTGCAGTCCACCCGTGAGAATTCCTTCTCGGAACAGGACGCTGCCCTGCTCCGGCTGCTTGCCGCCCGCGCCGTAGCGGCCATCGATAATGCACGGCTCTATCAACGCGTCCAACGGCAAAACCGGACTTCGAAGATCCTCGCGCACCTCTCGCAGGAATTCTCATCGATCCTCCAGCTCGATGAATTGCTCGGCAACATTGCCAAGGCGATCCGCGCCCTTATCAACTACGACGCGTTCAGCATCCTGCTGGTGGATACCGAACAGCGCGCTCTCCGCCACCGCTTCAGTGAACGCTACGACCAGCGGGTGATGCTCGACAATATTCCGCTGGGCAAAGGAATCACCGGCGCGGCTGCCGGTCAACGCGAAGTGGTCCGCGTCGAGGATACGCTGGCCGATCCTCGCTATATCTCCTCGCACCCGGATATCCGTTCGGAAGTCGCTGTGCCGCTGATTGTGCAGGATCGCGTCGTCGGCGTGCTTGATCTTGAAAGCGAACGCATCGGCTACTTCACCGAAGAACACGTCCGCACCTTGACTCTCCTCGCTCCGCAAATCGCCAGTTCCGTGGAGAACGCGCGGCTCTATGAAGAGTTGGCGCAGCGCGAGCAGCGCATGGAACAGGATCTCAAGGCCGCGCGCAAGGTGCAATCCATTCTGCTGCCGCGCGAGGCCCCGCATATCAGCGGTCTCGACATCTCCATCGGCCTCCGTCCGGCACGCGAAATCAGCGGCGATCTCTATGACTTCTTCGATCATGGCGATGACTACGCTCTGATCGCATTCGGCGATTCCAGTGGAAAGGGTGCGGCGGCGGCACTCTATGGAGCCCTGGTAAGCGGACTGTTGCGCACCCTCGCGCCGCGGACGAATCGCCCCGCGAAGTTGATGCGCCATCTCAATGAGGCGCTGCTGGAGCGGAAGGTGGATGCGCAGTACGTCACCCTGCTGTTGCTTCACTGGGACAAGAAATCGCATGAGCTCACACTGGCCAATGCCGGCTCCATTCCGCCCATGCTCTACCGCGAAGGCGAGCGCGTGAAGACTCGGATCGAAGGCGTTCCTCTGGGGCTCCTGGACGATCGCGAGTACGATGAGGTCACCATTCAGACTCAGCCTGGCGACGTCTTTCTGCTTTATTCGGACGGCATTCAGGACCAGACCAATCCTGCCGGCGACGAATACGGTGGCTCCCGCATCTTCAAGGTGGTGGCGGTCAACGCGGCGCAGCCCACAAGACAGATTGTGGAGGCCGTGTTGGCCGACATCGACAAGTGGACTGCGGGCGGCCCGATGTCTGATGACCAGACGCTCATTGCCGTGAAAATAACCTAATGGGATTCTCCTACCGGAACAAGATGCTTCATTGCGATGGGGTATCCCTCGCCGATATCGCCGAGTCTGCGGGAACGCCCTGCTATGTTTACTCGGCTGACGATATTCTGGAGCGCTATCGCTCCTATGATCAGGCCTTTGGCGATCATCCGCATCAGGTTTGCTATGCCGTAAAAGCCAACTCAAATCTTTCCATCCTGCGCCTTCTGGCGGCGGCCGGCGCGGGGTTCGACATCGTGTCGGGAGGTGAGTTGTACCGCGTGCTTCAGGCGGGAGGCGATCCGGAGAAGACAGTCTTCGCGGGTGTAGGCAAGACGGCGGAAGAGATCGAGTATGCCCTCGCCAACAGGATCCATACTTTCAATTGCGAGTCGGAAGCCGAACTGGAACTGATCGACGGCCTCGCCAGGAAGCACGGGGTCACGGCCCGCGCGGGCCTGCGTGTCAATCCGGATGTCGACGCTTCCACGCATCCCTATATCTCCACGGGACTCCGCGAACATAAATTTGGAGTCGATATCTCAGAGGTCGAGGAAGTGTACGCCCGCGCGAAACGGCTGGCCAACATCGCGCTCGAAGGCGTCAGTTGCCACATCGGCTCGCAGTTGCTCGACACCGACCCCATGATGGAAACGGTTGACAAGATGCTCGCGTTGGTTGGACGGTTGCGTGCCAACAGCATCCCCATCAAACACCTCGATCTCGGCGGTGGCCTCGGCGTCGCCTACAAGCCGCAAGACAAAGCTCCAGGCATTGCCGAAGTGGTTGCCGCGATCGGCCGTAAGGTGGAAGGGCACGATCTGAAGATTATGGTGGAGCCGGGCCGCAGCATTGTCGGCGCAGCCGGTGTTCTTCTCACCAGGGTGTTGTTCCGCAAGCAGACCCCACGCAAAGAGTTCATCATCGTGGACGCCGCCATGAACGATCTGATTCGTCCGGCGCTCTACCAGTCCC